>DBFABM010000064.1:0-18442 GCA_048194085.1 Collinsella aerofaciens | reverse complement strand
ACCCATCGAAACACATCTCCACCGTTCCTTCAACTGGGAAAATGCCGCCCCCGGGTCCCGGATGGGGCCGCGGGGGCGTTCGGCTAGCTGCGGGAACGGCCTATTCGCTTAATGTGTTCGGCTGAGATCGGAAATCAACCTTGATACGACGAGGCTTTGGGCGGCGTCTTGCCCTTTAGCACCTTGTGATAGTAGTCGTACGTCAGCGGCGTCTCGTCGCTCAGGCGCTCGGCATCCTCGACCTCGCCAATAAACAGCAGATGCGTGCCCACATCCACAGTGTCGATCAAACGGCAGCTAAACAGGGCCGCCGCGTGCTCGGGCACATAGGGCATGCCTAGAGCCGTCTCGCGGGTCTCGTATTTGGCAAACTTGTCATAATCGCTGCTGGTGCGGAACCCAAAGTTACCGATGTAGAGCATGTCGGCGGTCTGATCGATCACGGTCAGCGCGAACGCTTTGGCCGATGCGATGACGCCCGAGGTGACATTGTCCTTGTTCACGGCAACCGAAATACGCGGCGGCATGGACGTCACCTGCACCGCAGTGTTGATGACGCAGCCGGCGCGCAACCCGTCTGCCGCAGCGCTCACCACGTACAGACCGCTCGGCATGGTAAAGAACGCAGTTTTGTCCATAACGATCACTCCCCTAACTCGGGTTGGAACCTCATGAATGTATGTACCCACAAAAAAGGCGGCACCCATAACGGACGCCGCCTTTGAGACATATGTGTCAGAACAGTAAGAAAGATGAGACGCCCGCAGTTGCGGTGAAATAGGGACTGAATAGCCCCTCAAACAGGCAAAACAGTCCGTATTCCACCGCAACTTATACAGAGTGCCTAGCGGTTGCGTTCCTTGAGGGCGCGGTCGATCTCGCGTTGGACATCACGCTTGGCCATGTCCTCGCGCTTGTCGTAGAGCTTCTTGCCGCGACCCAGACCCAGCAGCAGCTTTACGCGGCCGTCGGTATTAAAGTAGAGCTCCAACGGAACCAGCGCATAACCACGGTTGCGAAGTTTGCCGTCAAGAAAGTCGATCTCCTTGCGGTGCAGCAGCAGACGACGCCGACGGTCGGGATCGCGATTCCACACGCCACCATGGCTATAAGGGTGGATATGCAGTCCGACGAGCCAGCACTCGCCGCCACGAATCAGCGCAAAAGTGTCAGTGATCTGACAGGCGCGCTCGCGAATCGACTTGACCTCGGTGCCGCTCAGCTCAATACCGCACTCAAACGTCTCATCGATAAAGTACTCGTGATGTGCCGAGCGATTCTTGGAAATGAGCTTGCGCTCGCGCTTACTGGGCATCGCCGGCCTCCTTGGCGCCATCGGCGTTTGAGCCCGCAGCCTCGCGCTTTGCCTTGCGCTCGGCATTGAGCTCAGCATCGCTCTCGCGCACCAGTTTGATAATCGCCGCGCAGGCCTCCTCGCCCACCAAGTCGCGAGCACGCACCGTCAGGCGCGTCGCCTCCTGCTTGTCGCCGTCGCTTGCGGCATCGGTCGCGCACATAATCAGGCAGATGGCAATCTCGGCCGAAGGCGAGGTCGGAACGCCTTGCAGGGCCAGTTCACCCATCACGTGCTCGTCGCTCTCATCGGCGGCATCCGGATAGGTGGTATGGATCTTGTTGAGCAGGCGCGTCGTATGCGCATCGTTGGGCGCCAGGCGCAGCGCCAGACGCGCGCAGCCCACGGCAGCCGAAACGTTCTCGGTCTCGGGCTCCAAGAAGTACTGACCTAGATTGGCGTAAGCACGGGCGGCGTACTTGCCATCACTTGCACGCTCCAGCACCGAGAACGAGAGCGATGCCCATTCCTGCTTGTCCTCGAGTGCGCGGAACAGCTCGGCCAAATCCAAGCGATAGTTGCAGTTCATGGGGTCCCAACGCACAGCCTGCATCAGGGCATTACGAGCGCTCACATAATCCTGCTGGCGAATGTAGGCAAACGCCATGTCAGAGTACAGGCGGTCAAACGGCACCTCGACCTGCACGAGCTCGCGCGGATCCTTCTCCACGCGGCGATGGGCCAAGCGCTCAAACTTGCTATCGAAGCTAAAGTATTGGCGCTTCTCCTCCGCCTTGCACTCAGCGTCGATATACTCCTCGGCGAGCTCCACCAGACGCTCCAGCAGCGGCGTCGCCGTAGCCAGGTCGCCCTGCGCCAGATAGTTCTCGGCATACGTGATGTCTTGCAAGCTGATGGGCAGATCCATGGCTACTCCTCGATCTGAGCGAAACACGGCAGGCGCCGTATATACGGTCAATACACAAAACCCGGGTCTCTTACGAGGCCCGGGCGTTCAATTTTGGTAGCCCGTACCAGATTCGAACTGGTGATCTCCGCCTTGAGAGGGCGGCGTCCTAAACCGCTAGACGAACGGGCCATATGTAGCAAATGCAATGGCTGGGATGGAGGGAGTCGAACCCCCATTGACGGAACCAGAATCCGCTGTCCTGCCATTAGACGACATCCCAATGACTGCATCGCTGCGCTCGGCTGTGCCTTTGCGCAAGAAAGAAATATACGGGAAGTCTCGCCATGACGCAAGCCCCAATTATGACTTTTTTGAAATTCAGTCAAATTGGCCTAATTTAGTCCAACCCGTGAAGGACCTGTGAAGCCGACCGCTGTACACGAAGGGCAAAACACCGCGAGCGGTAGCCGTCAACCGTTGGCAGATTCTACCGCGAAAACGATAGCACCAGGCAACACAATCGAAGTATCAATGATCGCGTAGATATCGAGGTACCATGGACGAAGAGCTTGATTACCTATGGGAGACCCTGGGCCTCGAGATCACTGCCGACCTTTGGCCCGAACGGGACAAAATCCATCCCACACTGCGCCCCGCCATTACTGTGGTGCAGGCAAAATACCGCCGTGCATCCTTTTTGATCATGCGGATGTCATGGCACGCGGGACTCCCCGACCTTAAGCGAATCCAGGCAAGCCTCGTCGAGTTGTCCGGTATGCCGACCGTCATATCCGAGGCGCACCTGGAGCAGCGCCAGCGCGAGCGACTGCAACAGCAGCGGATTCCCTTTATCTGCCCCGGCGTTCAGGCATATCTGCCCTTTATGGACGAGGAGTACTGGAGCGGCAAGCCCAACAAACACGTAAAGGTCTACGATCCGCACGAATGGGCACAGCTGGCGGACTGACTGGGGCAGGCCCGCCGGCGGAAAGTGCGTCCCAGATTTCAAGCTCAAACTGGTCCCCACTTTCCCGTCGAGCCCTCAACCGGAAACCGTGTCCCACAATCGAAGCTCAGAATGGGACGTGCTTTCCGCAACCGGCCACTTTGGGAAAGCGCATCCCATTCTGGAAGCGAATTCCGGGTCGCACTTTCCGCAGCCGCTACAGCAACGCCTCGGCCCAAGCCGCTTCCCTAAAGCCGGGAATCGCAAAGTCGTCGCCCACCAGCAGCGGACGCTTGACCAGCATGCCGTCGGTCGCCAGCAGCTCGTAGCACTCCCGATCCGTCATGCCCGCATCCAGACGCGCCTTCAGGCCCAGCTCTCGATATTTCATGCCCGACGAATTAAAGAAGCGCCGCACCGGCAGCCCCGAACGAGCAATCCAGGTCGCAAGCTCATCAGCCGTGGGATTGTCCAAAACGATATCGCGATCGATATACTCTACCCCATGTTCGTCCAGCCATGCCTTGGCCTTCTTACAGGTCGAGCACTTGGGATATTCAACAAACAATACCGCCATGGGATTTCCTTTCTTAGAGAAAACAGGTGTCTGGAAAACTGCACATCGACGACCGCTCGCGATTGCAGCCGTTATTGTAGTCAATGTCGAAGCATAGGCAGTCGCGATGTCTCGTCTTAAGGCTAGCGCCTCGCATGGGCGCCGATCGGCCGAGTCGCATGGCGCACCAACGCCGCCGTCAGCAATACCAACAGCATGGCGATGATATAGCCCGCAGCATTGAATCCTAAATCGATAACGTCGAAATGCCTGCCGGGAACAAAGATCTTATGTACCTGATCGCCAACGGAGCAGGCGGCGCAAAAGAGCAATACGGGCACGCAACGGGAGCATACGCTCCACGGACGCCTGGAAAAGCAAGCCACGACCACCGAGGCGAACAATCCGACGAAGAAAAACTCTACGGTATGGGCAACGCGACGGACGTTCGTGCCCACCCACATGCGAATGGAAGCAAGTCAGCCAGACCGGACATTCGAGGCAGCCGAATCGGTGCCCCCGGTCATTCCGTTCTCCGCCTGAGCTTCACCCGTGGCATCGACAGCCTGAACGCCCGTAGCCTGACCCTCCACCACACGCGCGGTGGACTCGCTCAGCAACGACGTCTCCACCGCATTTTGCTCCGTCAGCACCCAGATGCCCGCCAGCGTTGCAGCGAACAGAACGATCGCGGTCCATCCGATTATTTGTTTTACGCGCGCCAAGGGTCAACCTCCTTTTTTGAATATCAGCGAGTGTAGCCCCAAATGGCATCGTCACCGTATCAAAATTTGAATCGCAACAGGAAGCGACAAAGCGACGCAAAACCCTACCCCGCCTCGCGCATCCAGCGATCGAACGTCCCCACGCACACGCCCAGGCACTTTGCTGCCTGGCTGCGGGTAATATCGCCCGCCTCATAGCTATCGCGCACCAGCTCAAACTGAGGAGGGCATGGCTTGCGAGGTCGACCGAAACGGACCCCTCGCGCCCGCGCCGCTGCAATCCCCTCCGCCTGGCGCCGATGGGTATTCTCGCGCTCCACCTGCGCCACGTAGCTCAGCAGCTGCAGCACAATATCAGCAATCAGGGTGTTAGTCACATCCGGCGCGCCGCTGGCCCTGGCGCGCGTGTCAAGCAATGGCATATCCAACACCACAATGGCAACCCCGAGCACCTTGGTAATGCGTCGCCATTCCTCAAGAATCTCGGAGTAATTACGGCCAAGTCGGTCGATAGAAAGCACCACCAGCACGTCCCCGTCTCCCAGGACGTGCAGCAGCTCGCGATAACGCGGTCGATCGAAGTCCTTGCCGCTCGCATGGTCGGCATAAATATTCGCCGAGCCCACGCCATAGGCGCCCAGCGCATCCAGCTGCCGATTAAGATTCTGATCGCGCGAACTCACCCGCGCATAACCGTACACCGTCGCCATCTCATCCCCGCTTTCTTGTAAACCTGCCAAAAGGGACAGGTTTATTTTGGTAGGTTTTACCTCTCAAATAGCAGGTAAGCGGGCGGCCGAGCAGACGGCAAGGTAGCCACGATTCAAATGCGAAGGGCGGTCCCGAAAGGCCGCCCTCCGCTCCCCCACCATGAGTCGGGATTTGGCTAATGGATAAGCTTAAAGTCCAAGTGCCCACGCGTGGTATTGACGCGCGAGACCTCGATAATCACGCGCTGCCCCAGCTCGTAACGGGTGCCCGTGTCGGCACCTGTGAGCGTGAGCGCGTCCTCGTCGAACTCGAACCACTCGTTGCCCAGACTCTTGATCGAAACCAAGCCTTCGACCTGCGTTAGGTCCAAGCGCACAAAAAGGCCCATGCTGCTAACCCACGAGACGGTTCCGGCATAGCGCTCGCCCAGACGGTCCTCATAGTACTGGGCAATCTTGATCTTTTGCGTCGCATGGCTGGCGGCATCTGCCGCGCGCTCGGCATCGCTGCATGCGCGGCAGATCTGCGGCAGAATGCGCGGCAGCGACTCGCGCCCCTTGCCGATCAGCCGCGGCGTACGGACCAAGGCGTCCTTGCCGCCGAGCTGCTCATAGGCCAACTGCAGTTTGAGCACGCGGTGCACCACCAGATCGGGGTAGCGACGGATGGGACTCGTAAAGTGACAGTAGCACGGCGCGGCGAGCGCAAAGTGGCCCTCGTTGCGCGGCTTGTACAGCGCGCGCTGCATGCTGCGCAGAAGCAGCGTGTTGACGAGCGGTGCGTTGGCCGTACCGGCGGCAGCATCAACTGCAGCCTGCAGCTCATCGGGGCTCCCCAGGGCAATACCGGCAGCACGGCGATCGTCGATGATGCCTAGCTGCGCCAGCGCAACGGCGGCACCGTGCAGGCTATCGGGGCTCGGATCCTCATGCACGCGATAGCAGGCCTCGATATCACGGTCTGCCAGCCACTCTGCAACGCACTCGTTGGCGAGCAGCATGGCTTCCTCGATAAGCGACGTGGCACACGAACGCTCACGCGCCACAATCTGCACGGGCACTCCGTCCTCATCCAATAGAGCGCGAATCTCGGCTGTGTCAAAATCGACTGAGCCGCGGGCGCGACGAATACGACGGCGAAGTTCGGCGAGTTCGTTAGCGGCGACAAGGAAATCGCCGAGGTCGATGTTGTAGCCGCGGGCGGCCTCCTCGCACGCAAGACCGCGCTCAAGCGCTTCCTCGCGCGAGGTCTCGGCAGCCGCAACATCCTCGGCTGCACCCTCCAGCACCGAATACTCAACCGCGCCGGCACGCACCAGCAGCGCCTCGGCGCCGTCATAGTCCATACGCACACGCGAGCGAATCACGCTGGGATACGGATCGTAATGCCGCACGCGACCCTGCTCATCGAGCTCGATATCGACGGTAAACGCAAGACGGTCCTCGTCAGGGCGAAGCGAGCACAGGTCACAGGACAGGCGTTCGGGCAGCATGGGAAGCACGCGATCGGCCAGATACACCGATGTCGTACGATGGCGAGCCTCAAGATCGATATGCCCGTCCCAAGCCACATAGTGTGAAACGTCGGCGATATGCACACCCAGCTTGTAGCCACCCTCGGGCGTGCGCTCCAGCGAAATGGCATCGTCAAAGTCGCGCGCGTCGACCGGGTCGATCGTGATGACAAAGCGGTCGCGCAGATCGCGGCGGAGCGGGTCCTTAAGCGCCGCGGACACATCGAGCGAAAGCCCCTCGGCCTCGTCTAGCGCGGCCTCGGGATAGCTATCGGTATAGCCGTAACGCGCCATCACATATTGAACGCCCAAATCGGGCGCGTCATCTCCGCCAATGCGGCGTTCGATCGTCACGGTGCCCGATTCCAGGCGCGTCGGGTAGGTCAAAATGCGCGCGGCAACAGCATCACCCGGGTGGACACCCAGACGATCCGCCGAGGTATCCTCGGGCAAAATGAAGAAGTCGGCCTTCAGGCGCGAATCGAGCGGCTCAATCACACCGAGCGGACCGGCGGTCTGGTACGTGCCCACCACGCTTATGGCTGCACGCTCAACCACGCTTTCGATCACGGCGCGCCGCTCACCGTGCGGGCTGTTCTTAATGCTCACGGCAACGGTATCGCCATCCATGATCTCGCGCTTACCGCGGCCCATGACCTTGTAGTCGCCATTCTCGGTTATGACATAGGCACTGTGCTCATGGAGCTGCACGCGCCCGGTCAGGCTCGGACGGCGTTCGCTGCGCACCGGCCCGCGCTGATTGCGAGCTCCACGCTTATGCTTGTTATTGCGCCCCATGGCGCCTCCTAACTATCGATTGCGAACTCCAAAGAGTCTACCCAAATGATTCGCTTTCCTGCCGTCCCCTAGGGATCAAAAAACGGGCCGCCCCATAAGAGACGACCCGTTGGAAGGGATGAATTCCAAGCATGCCTACACGCGCAGGTAGCGGCGCATGGCGATGGCAGAACCAAAGAGACCGATAATCACACCGACCAGAATCAGCGCAGCATAGGTCACCAGGTAGTACTGCATCGGCAGGGCAAACGACATCCAGCCGATGCTCTCCTGCAGACGCGGAATCATCAGATTGCGCAGCAGCTCCAGAACGCCGATGGAAAGCAGCGAGCCCAAAATGGCCTGCAGCACGCCCTCGGTGATAAACGGGCCACGAATGAAGCCGTTGCTGGCGCCGACCAGACGCATAATCGCAATCTCACGACGACGCGCCGTGATGGACAGGCGAATCGTGTTGTTGATGAAGATGAATGCGATAAAGGTCAGAAGACCAACGAGCACCACGGCGGCGATGCGGATGTAGTTGGTCACCTGGAACAGGCGGCTCACTTCCTCCTGGCCGTACAGCACGCTCGCGTTGACGTCGCCGTCATCCGCGATCTTCTGGAAATCGGCATCCTTCTTGAGCTTCTTTGCCGTGCTCTCGACCTTGGACGGATCGTCCATCTCAATAGCGAAGGAAGCCGGCAGCGGGTTCTGGCCATCGAGCGCGCTCATGGTGGCGTCGGCGTTGCCCGACATCCTGCTCGTATACTCGGCCAGCGCGTCGTCCTTGTCCTTATAGGTCACGGACTTGACGTTATTCCACGTCTTAAGCTCGGCCTCAAAAGCCTGAACATCGGCCTGATCGGCGTCATCACTAATGAACGCGTTGATGACAACCTGATCCTCGACGGTGCCGATCACGGAGTTCAGCATCGCAGAGCCCATGATGAACAGGCCGATGATAAACAGCGAAAGGAAGATCGTGATGACGGCGCCGAGCGAGGTAGTCCAGTTACGGAAGAAGTGGCTGATTGCCTCTTTGAAGGAGTAGCCCACGTTAGTTGGTGCCATAGTTGCCGTAACCTCCCCTCTCCTGGTCGCGGATGACGTGGCCGCCCTCGAGGGCGATCACGCGACGGTGCATGCTATCGACCATCTCGCGGTCGTGCGTGGCGACGATCACGGTGGTGCCGGTGCGGTTAATACGCTCAAGCAGCTTCATGATGCCCAGCGAGATCGCCGGGTCGAGGTTGCCCGTGGGCTCGTCGCAGATCAGCAGCGGCGGACGGTTGACCATAGCACGGGCGACGGCAACGCGCTGCTGCTCGCCACCGGAAAGCTGGTCGGGCAGCGAGTCCATCTGATCGGCCAGACCGACCAGGCGCAGCACCTCGGGCACCTGGCTGCGAATGACGCCCTTGGGCTTGCCGATGCACTGCAGGGCAAACGCCACGTTTTCGTAGGCGGTCTTTTGCGGCAGAAGCTTAAAGTCCTGGAACACGGCGCCAATCTGGCGGCGCAGGAACGGAACCTTGCGGTTCTTGATCTTCATGAGGTCCTGACCGGCAACCAGGATGCGGCCGCTCGTCGGCTTGACGTCGCGGTTGAGCGTCGACAGCAGCGTGGTCTTACCCGAGCCGGAGTGACCGACCAGGAAGACGAACTCGCCTGGATAGATCTCGATGTTGATGTCGTCGAGTGCAGGCTTGTTGGGCTGTGCCGGATAGATCTTGGTGACATGCTCCATAAGGATGACGGGCTCGACACCGGCCTGCTTGGCCATCTTCTTGCGGCTGGCCTGCGGATCGATGGGCGCAAACACCGACGTAAAATCGGGGTTGTTGAGCGCGTTATCGAGGCTTGCGACCTCGGCTGCCTGATCGCTCTCGACCACCGGGGCAGCAGGCTGCGTGGGGTCGGGAATAGCGGCAAAGAGACCGGACTGCGCAGGCTGAGGAGCCGGCGTCGCAGGGGCCAAGGGGTCGGGAATGCCGGCCATGGTAGGCTGCGGCGTGGCGGCACCAGCCTGAGGCTGCTCCACGCGAGCGGTCACGGCCTGAACGGGCTCAAAACCCGCCGTGCCGGAAAGCGCGACATCGCTGGTTGGATTGTAGGCAAAGGGATCGGATGCCGGCTGTGCCTGATCTGCCGGCTGAGCGGGGGCCTGAGCAACAGGCTGGCCCTCTGAATCCGGAGTGGCGAAACGACTGCCCTGGACGCCTGCCTGCGTCTTGGGGGCATCATCGCCCGCACCGGAGGTACGGAAGTGGTTACCCACTGGTGCTCCTTATCGTCGTGCGTTTAAACTACATGAGCGCTTTGTATTTTAGCAGCATTAGCTTTGCTGCACATAAGAAGCATGGCGTGGTTAGGGATCCCGTCGGCCGGACACAGGGTTACTCTCCAAATCGTCCTCGGACATGTCGGAGCCCCCGCTGCGCGCTTCGCGCGGCGGGGGCTCCTCCGTCCTGCGGAAAGATTTGGAGAGTAACCCTGTGCCCGGCCTGCGATAACTAAGGGGTCGCCGCGTTTATCTTGAGGTGCTGCATATACAAAGCTGGAAGGGTCTGAATTGCGCTTTGTCGATATATGCCCTTTTTCCTGATGGGACCGTGCTTGAGGGGCGTCTTCATGAGTTGCGGTGAAATAGGGCCGGTTTTACCAGTTAAAAGGTCTAATCAGTCCCTATTTCACCGCAACTGAAACAGGGGCGCTCTCCAAGAGAGCGCCCCTGCCGGGTTTCCATAGTTCTGGCGAAGCAGTCCTTGAGATCCGCCTTGCCTTATGCCAAGAACTCCTTGGTGGTCGCCACGATGTTGGCGGCGTCCAGGCCATACTTGTGCAAGAGCTCGGCACCCGGGCCGGACTCGCCAAAGGTGTCGTTGACGCCGATCTTCTTGAGGGGCGTCGGGCACTGCTCGCACAGGACGTCGGCAACGGCGCTGCCCAGGCCACCGATTACAGAATGCTCCTCGACGGTCACGACGTGGCCGGTCTTGGTGGCGCTCTTGACGATCAGGTCGGCATCGATGGGCTTGATGGTGTGCATGTTGATGACCTCGGCGTCGATGCCCTCGGCAGCGAGCTGCTCGGCGGCCTCGAGAGCCTCGCCGACCATCAGGCCGCAGGCGATGATGGTGACGTCGGCGCCCTCGCGCATGACAATGCCCTTACCCAACTCGAAGTTGTAGGTCTCGGGGTCGTTGATAACCGGCGAGGCCAAACGAGCGAAGCGCATGTACACCGGACCGTCGCACTCGTAGGCGGCGCGCGTCACGGCGCGGGCCTCGACGTCGTCGGCAGGAACGATCACAGTCATGCCGGGGATGACGCGCATGAGGGCGATATCCTCGCAGCACTGGTGCGTGGCACCATCCTCGCCCACCGAGATACCGGCGTGCGTGGCACCAATCTTAACGTTGAGGTGCGGGTAGCCGATGGAGTTACGGACCTGCTCAAAAGCGCGGCCGGCTGCGAACATGGCAAAGGTGCTCGCGAAGGCAACGCGGCCGGTGGTCGCGATACCGGCGGCGACGCCCATCAGGTTGCTCTCGGCGATACCCACGTCGAAGAAGCGGTCGGGGCAGGCGGCCTTGAACTTGCCGGTCTGCGTGGCGGCGGCCAGGTCGGCGTCGAGGACCACAAAGTCATCGTGCTCGTTGGCGAGCTCGACGAGGGCCTCGCCGTAGCTTACGCGCGTGGCGATTTTTTTGACGTCTGCCATCCTAGAGCTCCTCTCCGGCGGCCGTGAGCTCTGCCATGGCCTGCTCAAACTGTTCATCGTTGGGGGCCTTGCCGTGCCAACCAACCTGGTTCTCCATAAAGGACACGCCCTTGCCCTTCAGGGTCTCGGCGATAATGGCGGTCGGCTGCCCCTTGGTGGCGCGAGCCTCGGCAAAGGCGGCGCGGATCTGGTCGAAGTCGTTGCCGTCGGCGAGCTCCACCACGTGGAACTTGAACGCGCGGAACTTGTCGGCGAGCGGCATGGGGTCGTTGACCTCCTCGACGGGGCCGTCGATCTGCAGGCCGTTGTGGTCGACGATCACGCAGAGGTTATCGAGCTGCTGGTTGCCGGCAAACATGGCGGCCTCCCAGACCTGGCCCTCCTCGCTCTCGCCATCGCCCAGCAGGGCGTACGTGCGGTAAGTATCGCCCCAGTGCTTGGCGGCAACGGCCATACCCACGGCGGCGGAGATACCCTGGCCGAGCGAGCCGGTGGACATGTCGACGCCCGGGGTGTCGTTCATGTTGGGATGACCCTGCAGGTGGCTGCCGATATGGCGCAGCGTCTCGAGATCCTCCTTGGGGAAGAACCCACGCTCGGCGAGCACGGCGTACAGGCCCGGAGCGCAATGGCCCTTGGAGAGCACAAAACGGTCGCGATCGGCCTTGCGGGGATCGGCCGGGTCGACGTTCATTTCCTCAAAGTACAGATAGGTCATGATGTCGGCAGCGCCGAGCGAACCGCCCGGATGGCCGGACTTGGCAGCGTGCACGCCGGTGACGATGCCCTTCCTTACCTCGTTGGCAACCTTTTTGAGCTCTTCGTCGCTCATTGTGCCTTCCTTTCATCCTCATTAGACAAAATGCGCACGGCACCGAAGGTAATCCCAACACAGCCGCAATGCACGTACGTCATTCATTATGCTGGAAACTGATGGCTTTACCAGAGTTTTTATCATTATTTGAACAATTTAGCAGGCAGAACCGCTGATGAAACGGTTTATCAATGTGAACGTCTTTTGGATGGAACGCAGTCGACCCTACGCGCTAATGTCCTTGAATCCCTCGCCGAAGGCTTCCGTAACGTCAGCGACCGTCACAATGGCGTGAGGATCGCGCTCGCGCACGATCGTCTTGAGGGTATTGAGCTCTCGACGGCTCACGATGACCATAATCACCGGCTTCTCGGCACCCGAATACATGCCAGTCGCCTTAAACTTGGTACAACCACGACCCAGGCCATACATGATATCGGCAGCGATATCAGGGAACTTATCCGAGATGATGAGTACCATACGGCGTTTGTTGCCGCCATCGACCACGGCATCGATCACATAGCCGCTAATGACCATCGAAAGGCCTGCATATAGTGCGTTTTCGATTGAAAAGACCGGAGCCGACAGCGCACACACGGCAACGTCGATTGCCATGACGGTCGAGCCCACCGGCAGCGAGGTGTTACGCGAAATGATTTGGCCAATCGTGTCCGAGCCGCCGGTGTTGGCGCCGGCACGCAACACCATGCCGTAACCGATGCCCGTAATAATGCCGCCCCACATGGCGGGAAGCATCAGGTCCGCATCCGCCAGAGGTGCTACAAACGGGGCGAACAGATCGGTAAAGAAGCCCAGCAGCACAAAGCCCGTCGCGGTCTGCACCACGTAGAACATGCCGCCCTCGCGCATAACGACCAGCAGCAGCAAGGCGTTCATCACGATGGTCTGGATACCGACGGGAAGCGACACGCCTCGCGCCGCGCCGACCGCCTGGATAATGGTGGCAAGGCCCGTAACGCCACCGGCGGCAAGACCATTGGGAATCAAAAACAGGTCGGTCGCGATGGCGGCCAAGGCACACCCCAACATGATCTGGGGCAGGTCGTGAAAGAAGTTCATCGAAAGAATGCGCTTGATGTCCAGACGATATGCCATGCTGCCTCCCTCAAAAAAGCGCACCCCATCGGATGCGCTTTGAACTTCTTCTTGTATTCGATTCTACCGATTCGCCGAACAAAAACCACCCCTGCGCAGGGTTTATTCTGGATACAAACCCGTCCAACCGTTGGGCTTGGCATCGGCTTGAAGCCGCCCGATGTTTTAGACCTCCGAGCCTTCTGCATCGGCGTTGCCGGTGGCCCAGCGATGGTAGCCAATAACAAACGGGTCCAGGTCGCCATCGTCAAGAACGGCCTCGACATTGCTGGTCTCCACGCCCGTGCGTAGGTCCTTGACCATCTGGTACGGGTAGAGCACGTAGCTGCGAATCTGGTTGCCAAAACCGATCGTGGTCTTGGGTCCACGAATCTCATCCAGGGCCTCGGCGCGCTTCTCGAGCTCAATCTCGTACAGGCGGGCCTTGAGGATCTGCATGCACGCGGCCTTGTTCTGAATCTGGCTGCGCTCGTTTTGACAGGTAACCACAATGCCGCTGGGGAAATGCGTCACGCGCACGGCGGAGTCGGTGGTGTTGACGCCCTGACCGCCCGGGCCGCTCGCGTGGTACACGTCCACGCGGATGTCATCGGGGCTGATCTCGATGTCGATATCATCGGGTAGCACGGGGATGACCTCGACGCCGGCGAACGTGGTCTGGCGGCGCTTCTTGTCGTCGGTGGGGCTAATGCGAACCAAGCGGTGGACGCCGGCCTCGGCGCGCAGCATGCCAAATGCGTCCTTGCCCTCGACGGTAAAGGTCGCGCGGTCGATGCCGATGACCTCGGCTGCGGGACAGTCGTTGATGGTGACCTTCCAGCCGCGACGCTGGCAGTACTTCATGTACATCTTAAAGAGCATGAAGGTCCAGTCCTGGGCCTCCAGACCACCCTGTCCGGGCTTGATAGTCACAATGGCATCGCCGTGATCGAACTCACCGGTAAACCAGCTCGAAAGCTCAAGCTCATCGATGGCACGGGCCAGGCGCTCAGCCGTGGCCGCAGCCTCCTCGCGAAGGGCGGAGGCGTCGGGGTCATCCCCCATCTCCTCGGCAAGCTCCAGCGCGGCGCGGGCATCGGAAAGCTCGCCGCGCGCGGTGTCCACGGCAGCGATATCTTCCTTGGTGCGCGCGATCTCCTCCATGGTGGCACGGGCAGCGTCGGCGTCATCCCAAAAGCCGGGGGCCACGCTTTTTGCCTCGAGCTCGGTCACGCGCGTGCGCTTTTCGTCCAAATGGAGATACGACTCGACCTCGCCGAGCCGGTCCGCGAACGCGTCCAGCTCGGCGGGCGTCACCTCTAAAGCCTCAGCCATTAACGATTCCTGCCGTGGCAGTACTTAAACTTCTTGCCGCTACCGCAGGGGCACGGGTCGTTGCGGCCCACGTTGACGTACGGATCGTCGCTCTCGGACTTGCGATAGGTGGTCACCTTGCCACCGTTGTTGACGGCAGCCGGACCACCCTGGACAGCCGTGCGGGCCTGCACCTGCGCCTGCTTGCGCAGCACCGAGTCGCCGTTGTCACCATCGACCTCGGCAGGACCGGAGAAGTGCGCGCCCTCGAGCGCGGGCTTCTCCTTGTGCTCCACGGCACGCGGGGCAGCCTTGATCTCGATGCGCAGAACCGTGCGCAGGTAATCCTCGTACATGGTATCGACGAGTATCTGGAACGCGCCGTAGGCCTCGGTCTTGTACTCAACCAGCGGGTCGCGCTGGCCAAAGCCGCGCAGGCCGATGCCGGTCTTGAGGTAGTCCATCTCCTGCAGGAAGTTCATCCAGCGGGTATCGATGACGCGCAGCATGACCTGGGTATTGAGCTCGCGCATCAGGTCCTCGCCCAAGCGCTCGGCCTTCATGTTGTAGCACTTCTCTACGTAAGCCAGGACATCGGCAGCAAGGGCTTCAAAGTCCTCGTCGGGGAACTGAGGGGTATCGATATGCCCGGTCAGCTCGACGACCCACTTACGCAGGCCCTCAAGATCGCGCTCGCCCTCGTGGCTGTCCTTGGTGCAGAACTCCTGCACGCAGCGGTACACGGTATCGTGCATGACCTCGGTGATGTGGTCGGTCAGGTCCTTGCCGTCCAGAATCTTGTTGCGCTCGGCGTAGATGACCTGGCGCTGCTTGTTCATAACGTCGTCGTACTCAAGAACGCTCTTACGCATGGAGAAGTTGATGCTCTCGACCTTGTGCTGGGCGCTCTCGACGGCCTTGGAGATGATCTTGTGCTGGATGGGCATGTCGTCGCCCATGTCGGCCGTGACCATCATCTTGGAGACGCGGTCCATCTTGTCGCCGCCGAACAGGCGCATGAGGTCGTCCTCGAGCGACAGGTAGAACTGGGTCTCGCCCGGATCGCCCTGACGGCCGGAGCGGCCGCGCAGCTGGTTGTCGATACGGCGGGACTCGTGGCGCTCGGTGCCGATGACGGTCAGGCCGCCGGCGGCAAGCACGCGCTCGCGCTCGGCCTTGCAAGTCTCCTTGGCCTCGGCGTTAAACTGCTCGAGCTGCTCGGGCGTCACATCCTCCATGGTCAGACCCTCGTACTCCAGGCGCTCGCGCACCAGCTCGTCGGGGTTGCCGCCCAGCAGGATGTCGGTACCACGACCGGCCATGTTAGTAGCGATGGTCACGGCGCCGTAGCGTCCGGCCTGGGCAACGATGTGGGCCTCGCGTTCATGGTGCTTGGCGTTGAGGACCTCGTGCGCGATGCCGCGCTTGGTAAGGGCGGCGGACAGCTTCTCGGAACTCTCGATGGAGACGGTGCCCACCAGGACCGGCTGGCCCTTGGCGTGACGTCGCTCGACATCGTCGGCGACGGCGTTGTACTTGGCCTGAATGGTGCGGTACACCAGGTCCTCGTGATCCACGCGCTGCACGGGCTTGTTGGAAGGGATGACTTCGACGGGCAGCTTGTAGATCTCGCGGAACTCGGCATCCTCGGTAAGTGCCGTGCCGGTCATGCCGGAGAGCTTGTCATACAGACGGAAGTAGTTCTGCAGGGTGATGGTGGCCAGGGTCTGGTTCTCCTCGCGTACGAGCACGCCCTCTTTGGCCTCGATGGCCTGGTGCAGGCCCTCGGAGTAACGGCGGCCTTCCATAATGCGGCCGGTGAACTCGTCGACGATCTTGACCTCGCCGTTAGTGACCACGTACTGCTTGTCGCGATGGAACATGTACTGGGCCTTCAGCGCCTGCTGCAGGTGGTTGACCAGCTGGCCGGAGAGATCGGCGTAGATGTCATCGATGCCCAGGCGGCGCTCGATCTTCTTAAGACCGCGCTCGGTGGCGGCAATGGTGTGCTTGGCCTCGTCCATGACATAGTCGCCCGTGGGCTCGACGTCCTCGGTGGCGGTGAGCATGTCGTGCGACACGTCCTCGCCGCGCTCAAGGCCACGCACGGCACGCGCGAAGTCCTTGTAGGTACTGGCGGACTTGGTGCCAGCGCCCGAGATGATCAGCGGGGTGCGGGCCTCATCGATCAGGATGGAGTCAACCTCGTCGACGATGGCGTAGTTGTGACCGCGCTGCACGCGCTGCTCGGGACGGGTAACCATGTTGTCGCGCAGGTAATCAAAGCCGAACTCGGAGTTGGTGCCGTAGGTGACGTCGGCCTGGTAGGCCGGGCGCTTGAGCTCGAGCGGCATGTTGTTCTGGAGCAGACCGACGGTCATGCCCAGGTACTTATAGATGCGGCCCATCCACTCGGAGTCGCGCTTGGCAAGGTAATCGTTGACAGTAACGACGTGCACGCCCTTGCCGGCAATAGCGTTGAGATAGCCGGCCAACGTGGAGACGAGGGTCTTACCTTCGCCGGTCTTCATCTCGGCGATGTGGCCCTCGTGCAGCGCCATGGCGCCAATGAGCTGCACGTCAAAGTGGCGCATACCCATGGTGCGCTTGGAAGCCTCACGCACGGTGGCAAAGGCCTCGGGGAGCATGTCGTCGAGCGACTCGCCGTTGGCGTAACGCTCGCGGAACTTATCGGTCTGGCCGCGGAGTTCCTCCTCGGTCATCTTCTCAAACTGGGGCTCAAGACCGTTGATCTGGTCGACGATCTTGTAGTAGCGCTTAAGGTCCTTATCGGATCCAAAGGACAGCAGCTTTGACATGAATCCCATGTGGTTTTCCTTTTTGGCCATCGCCCACGCCGTGCAGCTGCGGGCGAGTTAAACACAGATGATTGTACTTTAGCCAAACAAGGCGCGGCCTATACGGTCGACCTCGACCGCCACGTAATAACTACGACCAACCTGCCACAGTGGAACAGGTTAATTTTGGCAGGTTTTATCTGGGCAAACGCCGCCTCTCTGCCATTTGGTGCAATGGGGGCAGGTTGGTTTGCACCAATAAAAAGAAAAGGACCGCGCACCCAAACGGATGCACGGCCCTTATGCCATGAATGCGAGTGATTCCTCGGCGAGCTATTTACTCAGCAGCCTCGGTGGTCTCGGCCTCGGCAGCGGCCTCCTCGACGGGAGCCTCTGCGGGAGCCTCGGCGGCCTGCTTGGCAGCCTCCTCGGCAAACTTAGCAGCACGCTTGGCCTTCTCGGCAGCCTTAGCCTCAGCGGCGGCCTTGCGAGCGGCCTCGGCCTCAGCAGCCTTGGCAGCCTTGGCAGCCTTGGCCTCCTCGGCCTTCTTGAGCTGGGCGGCAGCGGCGCCACCGAACTTGTCGGCGAAGCGCTGGACGCGTCCACCGGTGTCGACGAACTTCTGCTGGCCGGTGTAGAACGGGTGGCACTCGTTGCAAAGCTCAACCTTCATCTCGGACACGGTAGCGTGCGTCTTGAAGGTGTTGCCGCAGGAGCACGTCACCGTGCACTCGACATACTGGGGATGGATACCCTGCTTCATGGTAGGACTCCTTATTGGTCAGGCGCTGGTTACCGATCAGCGCATAAGGCGTCTTGGTTTCCGACCAAGACAACAAACTCGGCTATGGTACCACGGCGCCGCGTGTCCCACAAAAGGTTCACGGTCTTTTCGGAACGACACGAATCTGACCCATCGAAACACATCTCCACCGTTCCTTCAACTGGGAAAATGCCGTCCCCGGGGCCTGAGAAGGGCCCCGGGGACGTTCGACTGACTGCGGGAACGGCCTTTCCGCTCAATGTGTTCGGCTGAGATCGGAAATCAACCAAACTGAACTAGGTTCAGTTGACATGGTTAAATCAGAACCACCCTTAAAAAGGGTGGTTTGCTCTTAGGGTATAACCCACGGGCCCCGGGCTCGCGTCTAAAGGCGCGGGCCCGGACTTCGTCCAGGCCTAGTGCATCTTGACCCGTGGCGCGCCGGTCGAACCGGCGGGATCACCCCCTCTTGAAGGGGTCCTCGTACTCCTTCACG
>DBFABM010000061.1:0-8027 GCA_048194085.1 Collinsella aerofaciens | reverse complement strand
GCGCGAAGGCCCCCGTTGCCAACGCTTCGTAGAAGCGAGGCAACGGGGGCCTTCATGCGCGAGGACGTTTTGGAAACTAAGTACGGGGACCCGCCCAAGCCGTCCGGTGGGATCAGAGTACCCTTGCTGTTACTCTGCTTTGCCCACAGAGTTGAGGTTGGTCATGCGGATCTTAACCAGCTCGGTGATCTCACGCATGCCCTCCTTGGCCGGCTTCTTGGGGTCGAAGCAGGCGGGGTTCTCGGCCATGTAGGCCATGAAGCCCTTGGTGTAGGCCTGACGCAGCTCGGTGGCGTAGTTAACCTTGCAGATGCCGTTCTTCACAGCCTCGGCAACCTGCTCATCGGGCACACCGGAGGTGCCGTGCAGGACCAGCGGCACGTCGACGGCGTCGCGGATGGCCTTGACCACGGACTGCTCGATGTGCGGATCGCTCGTGTACACGCCGTGGCTGGTGCCAACGCCAATTGCGAGGGAGGTGCAGCCGGTGCGCTCGACGAACTCCTTGGCCTCGGCCGGATCGGTGTAGGGGCTCTCGCCCTCAACCGCGGGACCGTCGTCCTCCTTGCCGCCAACCTTACCGAGCTCGGCCTCGACGGGCACGCCCATGGCGCGGCCAGCGTCGGCGACGGACTTGGTCAGGGCGATGTTGTCCTCGAAGGACTCGTGCGAACCGTCGATCATGACAGAGGTATAGCCGGTGCGGAAAGCCTGCATGCAGCGGTCATAGCCATCGCCGTGATCGAGGTGCAGAGCGACGGGCACGGAAGCGCGCTCGGCAGCAGCCTTGACCATGCCGTAGAAGTAGTCCAGACCAGCGGTCTTGATGGTGCCCGGGGTGGTCTGCATGATGACGGGGGACTTGGTCTCCTCGGCAGCAGCCAGAACGGCCATAACAAACTCGAGGTTCTCGACGTTGAACGCGCCGACGGCGTAGTGGCCGGCCTGAGCGTCCTTGAGCATCTTTTCGGTGGTAACAAGTGCCATGAGCGTTTGCTCCTCTCCCTCGCCCGCATCTGGACATCGGGCGTAGTTGTTCACAAGGCGTTTTACCTTGCGTTTTACTGCGCTCATTGTATGAAATTCAGCGGCTTTGCACGTGCGAGATATTGAGCCCATGCAGGTCAATACCGTCGCTTTTGAAAAGTAAACGGAAGGAATTTGAGCCGAGCTGACATGTTCGATATTGAATTTTGGGCGTTCAGCGTCTTTCTTTTATAGAAAAGATAAGTAATCGAAAGGTGTTTTCTTACTAAAAAAGAAAATGAACGAAAATAGAGTCAACACAATTCCTGCAAATTTCAGTTGAGGATGGAGCAGCTATGGCCCATGTAACAACCCGAGCCTTCGCCGACGAGCGTCGTGCCGCCATCATGGAGATGCTTGAGCATAACGCCTCGGTGCAGGTGGCAGAAATCGCCCAGACCTTTGGCGTGTCCTCCGTTACCGCCCGTGCTGACCTAGACGCGCTCGCCGAAGCAGGCAAGCTGCGCCGCACGCATGGCGGCGCCGTATCGCTCCACAAACGCCTAACCGTCTCCACGCAGGATCGCCGCATCAACGTCAATGTCGCCGCCAAGCAGGCCATCGCACAAAGCGCCATCGAGTTCGTCAATGACGGCGACACGCTGCTCGTCGACTCGGGCACCACGGCGCTCGAGTTCGTCCGGCTCCTCGATCAGCGCGACACCATCACCGTCGTCACGGCCGACATTACCATTGCCGATTACATCGACGAGAGTATGCCCTCGGTCGATGTCGTCATGCTGGGCGGAGCGCTGCGCAAAGGCCATCGTTATCTGTACGGACCGCTCACTATGCAGGCGCTTCAAACGGTTCACGCCGACCTTGCCATCGTGTGCCCCGGCGCTTTTGTCCCCCGTTGCGGCTTTACGACCGACTTTCCCCAGATGGCCGAGACCAAAACGGCTATGATCGCCGCAGCCCATCAAAGCGTCGCCCTCATGGACGCCAGTAAGGTCAACGGACGCGGCATGTACCGTTTTGCCGAGCTGACTGATGTCGACGCCATCGTGATGGACCGAGACTCCGAAGGCGCCGTCGCCACCTCAATCGCCAAGACCGCCGACGGCGCACGTCCAGCACTCATCATCGCCGCCAACTAAATAAAAACCACCACAAAGGTGCCTGTCCCCTTTGTGGTGGTTGTGGTGGTTGAGCGTCAAAAGTAAACGTGTCGCTACTTGGAAAGCTCGTCGGCGAGGACCTCGATCTGAGCGCGCGAGGCGTCGTTGAGCGAGCCCAGCACGGTCACCTTGTTCTGCGCCAGGGTGATGTCCTTCATGCCCTCGAGCTCCTTGGCCATAACCTTGGCAGCGGTGGGCGCCCAGGAGCCGGCCTCGACGAGTGCCACCGTACGGTTCTGATAGGCGTGCTCGGCAAGCGTATGGATAAAGGTGCTCATGAACGGGAAGATCTCACCCTGATAGGTGATGGAAGCGAGCACCAGACGGTCGTAGCGGAACGCATCCTCAACGGCCTCGGCCATGTCGTCGCGAGCCAGGTCAAAGACGGAGACCTTCTGGCCGCGAGCCTCAAGCGCTGCGGCGAGCTCCTCGACGGCAGCCTTCAGATGGCCATACACACTCGCATAGGCGATCGTGATGCCCTCGTCCTCGGGCTGATAGCTCGACCAGGTGTTATAGGTGTCGAGGTAATAGCCCAGGTTCTCGGTCAGTACGGGGCCGTGGAGCGGACAGATGATCTGAATGTCCAGGTCGGCGGCCTTCTTGAGCACGGTCTGCACGAACTTGCCGAACTTACCGACGATGCCAAAGTAGTAGCGGCGAGCCTCGCAAGCCCAGCCCTCGGGATCCTCGATGTCGTTGGCGCCAAACTTGCCAAAGCCGTCGGCACTAAAGAGCACCTTGTCGGTGGACTCGTAGGAGAAGATCACCTCAGGCCAGTGAACGTTGGGGGCGCCGACAAAGGTTAGGCTGTGGCCGCCCAGGTCGAGCACATCGCCCTCTTTGACGACCATCTTGCGCTCGGGGAAGTCGGTGCCAAAGTAGTTGACCATCATGCGGAAGGCACCCATGCTGGCCACGATCTGCGCCTGGGGATAGCGCTCCATAAAGGCGGCGATGCCGGCGGAGTGATCGGGCTCCATGTGATGGACGATCAGGTAGTCGGGCGTACGGCCATCGAGCACGGCCTCGAGGTTGCCGAGCCACTCGTCAACAAAACCGCCGTCGACCGAATCAGCGACAGCGATTTTATCGCCCAAGATAACATAACTGTTGTATGCCATGCCGTTCTCGGACACGTCGTACTGGCCCTCGAACAGGTCAATGTCGTGATCGTCGACACCGATGTAGCGGATATCCTTGGTGATCTCCATCAGGCAAAGCCTCCTAGATAGACAAAAGAACCCGTCTATCATAACACTCGCCTTCATAGCCACGGCTATCCGTCAGCATCCATACCGATTGTTATTGAAATGCAATAAATCGCCGTTTACCTGCACAAACTATATGCGCGGTATCGCCGTGCTATGTCGAATAATGAGCTGACCGGGAATACGAATGGCAACGGTTTTGCCCGCCGTACCCGCCTCGGGAACCGCATGCTCGAACACCTCGCGTCCCCGCTGATGCAAATCGAATCGAACGGTCGTGAGCTCGTTATGCGCGACAAAGTCGTCGAGCGAGTCATCGACGCCCACCACGCTTACGTCCTCGGGCACGCGCAAGCCGCTATCGCGCAGCGCTGCAATTGCGCCATTTGCCATCTGATCGTTTGCCGCATAGATCGCCGTCATGGTGCGGTCGTGCTCGGCCAGGTACCTGCCGGCCTCGTAGCCGCTGTTGGCAGACCAGTCGCCCTCGAGCGGCTCTGCCGACTCGATGTGTTTACGCTCGAGCGCATCCTGCCAACCGGCGCGGCGAAATTGCTCGTCGACCGAGAACGACGGGCCGCCGATATAGCGAATCTGCTCGTGCCCCAGCTCAAACAGGTGATCCATAAGCAATAGCGAGCAGCCGTAATGGTCGGAATCGACCGTGGTCACCCGCGGATGCGCGTACATGGTAACGATGACCGTGCCAATGCCCGGCAGTGGATCAAACGTCTCAAAATCGGGCGCCATGCGACTCATGCCGATGATGATGCCGTCCACGGGCAGTGCGGCCATGCGACGCGTTGCCTCGGCAAGCGAAAACTCCTCGGTCTTGGACATCTCGACCAGCGTGATGGCGCAATTATGCTCGCGAGCAGCGCTGGCGATGCCGTCGATCATTGAGAGGTTGCCAAACTTGGTGACATCGTTGACGCACAGGCCGACCGAATGGTAACGGCCGTCGCGCAGCGAGCGACCGGCATAACTCGGACGAAAGCCGAGCTCTTGCATGGCGGCCTGCACGCGCTGGCGCGTCTGCTCGTTAACGTTGGGCAAGCCGTTGGCGACGCGCGAAACCGTCTGCTGCGAAACGCCAGCAGCGCGGGCGACGTCGGCCATGGAGACCGGACGCGTACCTGTATCGTTGGACGGGCGCCTTGCCACAGGATCACCTTCACCCTTGCGAGATCTGAATAGCGTGAATGCCGGCCCGGGCAGAAATACATCCCGCGCCGAGGCCCGCTATCGTCGGACGCATGTTAACGTACTCTACTTTTTCTATCGGCGGTTCTTTTGCTCCATATGTCCATACAGCCACACCGTTCACGGCCGAAAATCTACCGATTACCAGATTCTCAAAAATAGATATGCGTTGTGTTATGAGTACGTTAACATACCCATTAACGTGCGGCACCGCGACCGTCTGGTTTGTGGTGCTCAAAATTGTTAACGTACTCATAATGACACGGACCAGTCTCTCCCGCGTCAAGGAAAGGACCCCCCATGACCACCCCCGACGAAAAGACACTCGCCACGCTCACCAAGCTGTTTGAGGAGGAGTTTGGCACCATCGGCGATCGCCAGGTGCTCTATGTGCACGCGCCCGGCCGTTCCGAGATCAGTGGCAACCACACCGACCACGAGGGCGGCCACGTCATCGCCGGCTCGCTCGATGTCGCCGTTGACGGCATCGCCGTAGCGACCGACACCAACAAGGTCCGCGTTGCCGATGAGGGCTACCCCACCTTTGAGATCACGCTCGACACGCTGGATATTCAAGAGTCCGAGAAGGGCACGTCCGCAAGCCTCGTCCGCGGCATGGCCCATGAGATTGCAGCCCTTGGCGTTGAGCCCCAGGGCTTCGACTTCGCCTTCACCTGCTCCGTCCCCTCGGGCGGCGGTCTTTCGAGCTCCGCTGCCGTCGAGGCGGCATACGGTCGTGCCATGGAGACGCTCTGGGGAGCGCCCGCCATTGAGCCCGTCGCACTCGCCCAGATGAGCCAGCGCACCGAGAACAACTACTACGGCAAGCCCTGCGGCCTGATGGACCAGGCCGCCGTTTGCTTGGGCGGCCTCGCCTACATGGACTTTGAGGATCAGGCCCAGCCTAAGACCCAGAAGCTCGAGCTCAACTTTGAGGATCACGGCTACGCGCTCGTGCTCGTCAAGGTCGGCGCCGACCACGTGGCCGCTACCGACGACTACGCCGCCGTTCCGCGCGAAATGCAAGACGTCGCCGCCGAGTTTGGCAAGGCACGCCTGTGCGAGGTAAACGTTGCCGATTATGACGCCAAGCTCCCCGAGCTGCGTGCTAAGCTGGGCGACCGTGCCTGCCTGCGCGCCGTTCACTACTGGTACGAGAACGGCCTGGTCGACAAGCGCTGGGCAGCCCTGAACGCCGGCGACATCGACCAGTTCCTGGTCCTGACACGCGAGTCCGGCGCCAGCTCTGCCATGTACCTGCAGAATGTCGTTGCCAAGCTGGGCTCCGAGCAGCCCTCGATGTATGCCCTGGCACTGGCCGAGCACGTGCTCGACGGCCGCGGCGCCGTCCGTATCCACGGCGGCGGCTTTGGTGGCACCATCCAGGCCTTTGTGCCACTCGATCTGGTCGACACCTTTATCACCAAGATGAACAGCTGGCTGGGCGAGGGCTCTGCCCGTCACTACGCTATCTCTGACAAGGGGGCTTACGCGGCATGGCTGTAATGACCGACGCGCGCGAGGCTGCGCAGAACCTGATCGAGTACGCTATCCACCGATCGATGATCGGACAGGACGACCGCATCTGGGCCTACAACACCATTCTGGAGTGCATCGGCGCCACGGGCCCCGCGCTCAACATGGCCTGGGCGCTCAAGACCGAGAAGATTTCGCTCTTGCACCCCGACACCCTGCCCGATTTTGACCTGGAGGGCACGCTCGCCGCGCTTTCCGAGGCCGCCGTTGCCAACGGTGCTGCCGAAGACACGGTGTCGGGCCGCGACCGCATCGCCATGCGCATCATGGGCGCGCTCATGCCGAGGCCTTCGGTTGTAAACGAGGAGTTCAACGGCCGCATGGGCGTCAACGAGACCCGCGCCGCGACCGACTGGTTCTACGGTCTGTGCTGCGACGCCGGCTACGTGCGCCGTGCCGCCATCGCGCGCAACATCAAATGGCGCACCCCCACCAACTGGGGCGACCTGGAGATCACCATCAACCTGTCGAAGCCCGAGAAGGACCCGCGCGACATTGCCGCAGCCGGCGCCGCAAAGAACACGGGCGAGAAGTATCCCGCCTGCCAGCTGTGCATCGAGAACGAGGGCTATCCCGGACGCTCCGCCGCAGCCGACGGCGGCGCCCATCCCGCCCGCCAGAACCTACGCGTTATCCCCATTCAGCTCAACGACGAGCGCTGGGGCTTCCAGTACAGCCCGTACGCATACTTTAACGAGCACTGCATTGCTATGAGCTCCGAGCATCGCCCGATGCACGTCGACCGCAAGGGGCTGACCTGCCTGCTCGATTTTGTGGACCTGTTCCCGCACTACTTTATTGGCTCCAACGCCGACCTGCCCATCGTGGGCGGCTCGATTCTGTCGCACGACCACTTCCAGGGCGGCGCGCACGAGTTCCCCATGATGCATGCCGCCGAGGTCTCGCAGTTTAGCGTGCCCGGCTTTGACCAGGTCAGCGGCACCGTGTTGCAGTGGCCGCTTTCGGTGCTGCGACTGCGCTCGCACGACCGCACCCAGCTGCTCGATGCTGCCGAGAAGATTATCCTCGCCTGGCGCGAGTGGACCGACGAGTCCGTGGGCGTTATCGCACACACAGCCGACGGCGTAGCGCACAACACCGTAACGCCCGTCATCCGCCGCGTCGACTCCCGCGGCAACGCCGGCGGCGAAATCTACGAGGCCTACCTGGCGCTTCGCTGCAATATCACGACCGACGAGCATCCGCTGGGCGTATTCCACCCGCATGCCGAGTACCACCACATTAAAAAGGAGAACATCGGCCTGATCGAGGTCATGGGCCTGGCAATTCTGCCGCCGCGCCTGGTTCCCGAGCTTGGCGCTGTCCGCGAGCACTTGCTGGCGGCCAAGGCCGATGCCAGCTACGACCTTGCCGGTGCACTCGAGGGCGATGATCTATGCCGCAGCCACGCCGCATGGGCCGAGGATGTCTATGCCCGCCGCGCCAACGAGCTTACGGCCGACAACGCCATCGATATCCTGCACGAGGAGGTCGGCGTGGTGTTTGGCCACGTGCTCGACAACGCCGGCGTCTTTAAGTGGGACGAAGCCGGCCGCGCCGCCCAACAGCGCTTTATCGACTCACTGTAGCATACAGGTTCGAGCCTCATCAGCGGCCACGACATAACCGCCCACACGACAACGGCGCCCGCCGGCAACATCGCCGACGGGCGCCGTTTTTGAGTGTAGTCATTGGGGTCATTCTTAAGGGGCGTTCTTAAACGACTAGTCATTAAAGAGCGTCCCCAATGACTACTTGCGACCAAGGCAACGCCGGTGTCTTGGCAACGACAGACACTATGACCCAATCCAGGGGCACGGAAACGACAGGAGCCCCCGCTCGTGACCGCGGGTCGGGGCTGCGACAATGTTGTTGAAGTGCCAGAGGCGCAGCCGCGCCGCAACGAGGTTGGGAGGCTCCCGTGCCTAGA
>DBFABM010000047.1:0-5915 GCA_048194085.1 Collinsella aerofaciens | reverse complement strand
CACGCTCAGCTTGTCCAGCGCGATGTCGTGGGACTCCTGCTCCCTGATGTACTTGGCGATCGTCGCCTCGTTCAGGCCGACGGTGGACACGTAGTAGCCCTCCGCCCAGAACTTCCTGTTGCCGAACTTGTACTTGAGGTTTGCGTGCCTGTCGAATATCATCAGCGAGCTCTTCCCCTTCAGGTAGCCCATGACGCTCGCGACGCTGTACTTCGGCGGGATCGCCAGCAGCACGTACACGTGGTCTGGCATCAGGTGCCCCTCGATTATCTCGATCCCCTTGTACTCGCACAGCTTCCTGAGGATCTCCCCTATGTCGCTCCTGATTTGGTTGTAGATCACTTTGCGCCTATACTTCGGCGTGAACACGATGTGGTACTTGCACATCCACTTCGTGTGGGAAAGGCTGTAGGCCTTCTGGGCCATGGCGACCACCCCTTCGACTCGAATTCTTGACGGCCTGAACAATCGTCAATATCGGTCGGAGGGGTGGCTTTGTAAAGCCGTTTGTCTCCACCCGCGTAGCGGGTGGTTCAAAGCTGGCCGCTGCGCGGCCAGCAGACTAAAGTCTTGAAAAAAGAAAGCCTCCGAACCAAAGGTCCGGAGGCCGTTATTTCCGCTATTCCCACTCGACAATAGGATCCACTGGCCAAAAGCCTGTCAACATCAAAACAAGTTCTCAATCCGTCGATTCTACGTGAGGCAGTGATCCTCATTTGATACCCGCGCTGTCTGCGCACTAGGAAGCAAAGGAATCTGGCCACCACTCAAATAAGATCACCGCCATCTTGCATAAACGACGCCATGTTAAGGTGCCTGACGCCATCCCTCTCCTGCAATAGAGGATCAAGCGTGAACAAGTAGCGCGGATACCCATCCCTAATGTGGCCGAACGGCCTGTACTCGCGCTCCTCGACGCCTCTGTCGGCAATCGACATAGAGACCTGGATGTAGGCGTAAGCATTGCGCCTACGAGCGATGAAGTCACACTCGAGCTTCCCAATACGGCCCACAGAAAGCTCGTACCCGCGCGATGCAAGATAGAGGTAGATCTTCACGTCGGTATATACGCAAGATGCACCCCTTTTTCTCAGCGTCCATTTCATCAGTTATGGGGGTGCTTTTTTACATTTTATAAAAAAGCGTACCGATAACTTATTCCCACTCAGTTTCGGAAATCGAATGGTTTTGAAGTTTCGAAAGCGGCGTCCCAACATGCGTAAGGGCATGTTGGGACGCATCAGTAAAACGGGAATCGACTCACGCGAGAAGGCGCCGCCCCGTCGCCTCGAGACGTGCGACAGGCAGATTAGGTTTGGGGAGTAGAACGGCCCTTGCGCGAGGCGTGAATTGTAATCGATAAAGCCGAGCTTTGAGAACATGCGGTTTATCTCGTCGAACGTTGAGCCGACAGGGGCTTGCGCCACAGTGGGCGACTTAGCGACGCCCATGTCCATGATGCCGGGCACAAGCGTGAATGAGCCACGTGGAGGCGAAGGGGCCGCCCGAGAGGTTGATGGTGAGCGAGCACCAAAGGTCAAGGTGGCCCTCGCCTTCCGGGCTTGCGAGGTCGAGGGCGAGCGCCCCTCCCTCGGTCGCGTACAGCGGCGGCAGGCACTCGGCCAGCTCCTCGGTCATAAGCGCTTACATGTCCGTCTCCCCTCTGGGCCACGTCGGACCCCTAGAATCTTCGCCCCGCGGGCAAAGCCTCGGCGCGCCCCATGGCATCTCGACTTTGCCCCCTGCAATGTCGCGCAGCGGAGACACCACCTGAGACGGATGTCGATGCATCGAACCCGAGACCGGGCGCGGCGGCGGGGAGCCTCTCGCGCGAACAATCTGCTCGATCCTGCCGCACCCATCTTAAAAAACAGTTCGAAAAACGTTCAATCGTACGACATCCGTCGAACAGTCGGGGGTACACACCACTACAGAAGACCCACAGAACGGAGGGCGAGATGGTCGGCGACGGGTTCAAGGCACTCTCCGGCCCCACGCTCCGCCAGGGAGGGCGTCGGGAGGGAGGCCGTAATGGGTGAGAGGGGCGAGCGGCCGGAGCGGGTGTTTCCCGGCAGGACAGACCCGTGGTTCATAGCGGCCATGGTGATTGTGGCGGGCGGTTTATCCGCGGCGTGTATCGCGTGTTTCCTGAGCTCGAGTCCCGCGCTCCTATGGGGCTGGCTCGCGCTGCTGCCCGTCCCGGCCCTCGTGGCCCTGGCCGCCCTACCCGTCCGCAGCAACCGCCTCGAGCTCTACGGCGACCGCCTCGTCGTCGTGTACGCTGGGATGCGTTCGGTGATACCCTACGCCCACGTGCGGGGCGTCCGGCGCACCAGGACGCTCTGGGCGGGGACGGCCAATTCGCTCGACCGCGTCTATATCAAGGCGCCCTACAACGGCGACGCCATCGTCTCGGTGACCGACAACGATGCCCTCGTGGCAGAGCTCGAGCGTAGGTGCGGCCTGCGGCCCGACTGCGAACAAGGCAACTAGCTTCGCAGGGCGGCTATCAGCGACTTGCTGCTCATCGTCATATCACGACGGCCAATTCTGGGTCGGGCTGGCGGGGCATGTCGAGGACGGCAGATACGGCGTCGCCCGCATCGTCTTCGGCGCGGAGCCGTCCGATGAGGAGATCCTGCGATTCGTCGTCAACAAATGGGCGAAGCTCTCGTTCTTCGGTCACGATTCGACCGAGGCGAGCAAGCCCGCGAAGAACCCCAAACGGCGCGCTCACGAGGCAGCGAAAGCCCTTAAACGGCCCGCGGTGAGCACCAAGGCACAACAGGCGCTCGCGGCACAGCGGGAAGCGATGAAGCGGGAGTCAGCTCATGCAAGAAGCCGACGCCGCGCGGAAGAGGCTGATGCGCGCTTCGAGCGGAGAAAACTGAAGCGCAAGCAGAAGCATCGCGGTCATTGATCGCTATGCAGCAAGGCAAACCATATACAGCAGCGGCGCCAGTTCCACTTGAAGCCGACGCCGCGTAGACGCTGATGGTGACGGCTATGCACGGGCACGGGCGCGCCACCGCACTTCACAACTTGTTTCTCAAGTATTTGGGACGCACACGCGGCGTTCAAAAATGCGGAGCGACTCCGCATGACTCGAGACTGAGCCGAGGTGCCCAACTTCTCGCCCTCCAGCAGCCCCACGATGCGGTCGATGTCGACGGCAAAGCGAGGCCTTCCCTCGCGCTCGTAGCGGTCGAGGTATGCCTGGCGCTCGGAGACAATGCGCTTGGTGTTGCCGTCGATGATGCGCTGGAGCGTCTCGTAGTAGGCCGAGCCCTCGGTCCTGAAGCGGCGCTGGTAGGCCTTGGTTATGGGGAACATCTTGATGTAGTAGATGCCGTGGCGGCAGCCGGGGCGCGTCGTGGGGCGAGGTGGCAGTGCAAAGTATTGGTCTTTGGGCACGTTGGGGGCGATGTTGGAACGCAGCGGCACGGCGAAGTCCCTGCGCTTTCCGCGGAAATGCAGCCTCACCACCACGATACAGGGGCGGTCGCGCTTAGCATGAGCTCACGGTCGCCATCGACGAGGTCGAAGAAGTCCTGGGAGATGGATACGATCTTCATCGGTTACGCCCCCTTCATACGAAGCGGGGCCCGCATCGCTGCAGGCCCCTACAGGTGGGCGATATTCTACGCCTTGCGGCACCCCGTCGCCCACGGAGGTTAAACGTACACGTAAGCCGTACTCTGAAAGCCGCGGCTTCCGGCAAGTAGTTTATACCACGAAAGGTCGCTTTCAATGCGCCCAGCTCGCAAAATAACACTCGCTGGGCCGTCACCCCTGATCTTCTCGACCGTCTCCTCCGGGTACTTATTGCGTGCCACGGGCACCTCCGTCCTTGTTATCGCGATAAACATACCATGAGTGACGTACGGGTCGAGAAGGGCTGGCGCCAAAAGAGCCCAACGGCCGTTACGGCTTCGTTAGAAACGCGCCCCACCATGGATGGTGAACCCGAAAGGTAAGGCGCGCGGGCGCGGCGACTCGGCCCGCGTGCCCGGAAGAGAAAGGACGAACCCATGGGTTACATGCTCGAGACGCGCGGGCTCACCAAGCGCTTCGGCCGCGGCGACCAGGCGCAGGACGCCGTGGCCGACGTGAGCCTTCATATCCGCGAGGGCGAGGTGTACGGGCTGCTCGGTCCCAACGGCGCCGGCAAGTCGACAACGCTCAAGATGATCTGCGGGATGCTGCGGCCGACGGCCGGGGAGATCTTCTTTGCCGGGCACGCCTGGCGCCGCGAGGACCTCTACGCAATCGGCAGCCTCATCGAGGAGGCGCCGCTCTACCCCAACCTCACCGCGCGCGAAAACCTGCGCGTGCGCACCACGCTGTTGGGCCTTCCCGAGAGCCGCATAGATGAGGTACTCGCCGCCGTGGACCTCACGGACACCGGGAAGAAGCGCGCCGGGCGCTTCTCGATGGGCATGCGGCAGCGCCTGGGGCTCGCGCTGGCGCTGATCGCCCGGCCACGCCTGCTCGTGCTCGACGAGCCCACCAACGGCCTCGACCCCATCGGCATCGAGGAGCTGCGCGACCAGATCCGCGGCTTCGCAGCGGCGGGTACGACGGTGATTGTCTCGAGCCACATCCTCTCCGAGGTGCAGCAGATGGCGGACACCATCGGCATCATCTACGGGGGGCGCCTCGCCTACGAGGATGCGCTTCGGCCCGGGCAGGACCTCGAGGAACTCTTCATGAGCGTCTGCCGGGAGGGGCGTCGAGCGCGCGGGGAGGTGGCGGCATGACGGGCGAGAAAGGCGGCCTGCTCGCGGGCCTGCGCGCCGAGGCCCTGAAGTCGCGCCACGCGGCACCGGTTCGCCTGGCCGTGCTCATGGCGCTGCCGATGCCGCTGCTCGGCGCGATGCCCTACCGGGGCGTGCAGATCTTCAGCGCGTGGAACTACTGGTACGCGCTCTTCCTGCCCGTGACTCTCTCGCTCGTGGTGGCGTGCGTCGCGCGGGCGGACGCGCGCACGCGGATGCGGGGGCTTCTGGGCCTGGGCTTCCCGCTCGGGCGCGCCTGGTGGGCCAAGGCGCTCTGGTGCCTCGCGCTCTGCACGCTCTCGAACCTCGTGGTCTTCGGCATCTACCTCGCGGGCTCGGCGTTCTCCTCGCAGGGCCTCACGGCCGTGGGCACGCTCACGATGCTCCTCTGCGCGCTCACCAACACGGTGACCGCGGCGTGGATGATCCCCGCAGGGCTCTTCCTCACGGCGCGGCTCGGCATGCTCGCGGGCATCTTCTGCCCGCTCGCCGCGCAGCTCATGGGTGGTTTCGCCTGGTCGCTGATGCCGCTGCCGCAGCTCTTTCCGCCGTCGGCGAGCATGGTCATCCCCACGAGCTTCATCCCCGTGTTGCCGAGCGGCGAACCACTCGCGGCGGACATGGCGCTCGGCGGGGCGCTCGCGGCGGACGGCATGCTCACACTGGCGGGCCTTGCGGTCTGCGCGCTCGCGTTCGCCGCGCTCACGGCGGCGGGCGCGGCCTGGTTCGCGCGCTCCGAGGAGAGGTGATGGCCGTGACACGACTCTCCGACCCGACGCCGCGCATGACTCTCTCGCGGGCCCTGCTCTCCGAGGCCCTGCGCCTGGCGCGCTCCCCGCTCACGGCGGTGCACCTCGTCTGCGGCCTGGCAGCCGGTCTTGCCTGCGGCGAGTACTTCTCCGTTACCCGATGGGACCCGGCGCTGGGCGCGGACGCCTACGCCCAGTTCCTCGGCGCCCTCATGCCGCTCATGTCCGCCATCGTCTGCGGGCTCGCCGTGGACGAGGAGCGCGCTGCCGGGCGCCTCGCCAACCTCACGGCGGTCCCCTCGCGCGGGCGCGCCGTCGCGGCGAAGCTACTCGCCCTTGCGGCGCTCGGCGCGGGCGCGCTGGCCGTGGCGCTCGGCGTGTTCGGGGC
>DBFABM010000038.1:0-3988 GCA_048194085.1 Collinsella aerofaciens | reverse complement strand
GGCGGATTCGAACCGTCGACACCCGCGTCACTCATTTCCCCGCGGGGGAGTTTTCGAATCCGCCCGGGGGCACCAGAGGAATATCGAGCCCGGTACCGTTACGGTGCCGGGCTCTTTTGGTTTAAGGCATGCCGTAGTATTCGCTGCTTCAGATAAAGAAAGCGCCCGCTTGCTGGGGGAGCAAGCGGGCGCCTGTGAGCGAATATGTTTGCGGCGAAAGCCGCGATGAGCGGTGGGGTGGCGACTAGTTGGTCGTACCGGAATCGTCGCCCGTGCTCGTGCCCGAGCCCGAGCCCGAACCAGAAAGTGCGACCGTCAGCGTAATCGTGCTGTCGGTGGACTGCTTTCCAGTGGGGGAGACGCCCGTAACGGTAGCATCCTCGTTACCGCTTACGGGATTGCCGTTCTGGTCACAGAAGCCAATGTTATAGAAACCGGCGTTGTTGAGCGCGGTAACGGCGGCGGAAATGCTCTTGCCGTACAGGTTGCCCGGGACGGTGGCCTTGCCGGACTTCTTGGCGATGACGACGGTAATCGTGGCGCCGGGCTTCTGCTTGCCGCTGGGGTTCCAGCTGATCACGGTGCCCTCGGTAACCGAGTCGTTCTCCTGGTAGCTCACGTCGACACCAAAGCCTGCCATATCGAGGGCGTTGCGCGCCTGGGCCTCGGTCATGTCGGTCAGGTCGGGGACGGACGTGGTATCCGGGCCGCTCGAGACCTTGTACGAGATGGTCGTGCCCTTCGCGACTTCCTTACCGGCTTCGGTGCCCTGCTCAAAGACCTGGCCCTCATCAGCCTCGTTGGCCTCCTCGGAGGCGTTGCCCTTCAGGCCAACGCTTGCCAGTGCGGCTTCTGCTTGGTCCTTGGTCAGGCCGACAAGTTTGGGAACCTCAACCTTTTCGGAGGGCTTGGGGCCCTTGGAGATTACCAGGTTCACCTTGGTGCCCTTGGTCTTCTTGGTGTTGCCGTTGGGCGTCTGCTCGGCGACCTTGCCCTCGTCGACATCGTCGTTGTAGCTTTGGTCGATGGTGCCGACCTCGAGGCCGGCTTCCTTGATCAGCTCGACGGCAGTCTGCTGGTCCTTGCCCAGCACATCGGGCACGGTGACCTGCTCGCCGCCAAAGAGTCCTGTGGCAAAGGCCACCACGATGCCGATGACGGCAACGGCTGCCACCACGGCGGCGATGATCTTGTTCTTGTTGGATTTGGGCTTTTCGACCTCGTAGGAGCCGGTGGAGCCCGAAACCGAGCTGCGGGCGGTATTTTGGCCGCTCACGCCCGAGACGGGACGCACCATGGCGCGCGTCTGATCGGAAAGCTCGCGAGTCTTGGTGGCGCCCAACTCACCGGGGGCACCGATGATGCGCGTGGGCTCCGAGATGTTTACGGCACGGCCCGACAGGTAGCTGTTGAGCACCTGACGCAGCTCGTCGGCGGTCTGGAAGCGGTTTGCGGGGTCCTTCTCCATGCACTTGAGGATGATGCGCTCAAGGTCGGCGTCGACACCGGAGTTGATCTGGCTCGGCGGAATAGGCAGCTCGTTGACCTGCTTGAGTGCGACCGAGATAGCGTCGTCACCGTCAAAGGGAACGCGGCCAGTGGCGCACTCGTACATCACGACGCCCAGCGAATAGATATCCGAGGTGGGGCCGAGGTCCTGACCGCGGGTCTGCTCGGGGCTGACGTAGTGGGCGGTTCCCAGCACGTTGTTGTCTTGCGTGAGGTGGCTGTTCTTGGCGCGCGCGATGCCAAAGTCCATCACCTTGATGTTGCCGTCGGGCAGCACCATGATGTTCTGCGGCTTAATGTCGCGGTGGATGATCTCGTGCTTGTGGGCGACCGAAAGCGCGGAGCTGATCTGCGAGCCGATCTGGGCGACCTTCTTGGGGTCGAGGGCGCCGTGGCTCTTGATGCCGCTCTTAAGGTCGGTGCCGCGTAAGTACTCCATGACGATGTAATAGGTGTCGCCGTCCTTGCCCCAATCGTAGACGCCCACGATATAGGGGGAGGAGAGACCGGCTGCTGCCTGGGCCTCCTGCTTAAAGCGTGCGGCGAAGGTCGCGTCGCCAGCATACTGCGGCAGCATGATCTTGACGGCTACCGTGCGGTCGAGGACCTGGTCCTGTGCACGGTAGACGGTCGCCATGCCGCCTGTCCCCACCTTATCCTTGAGGAGGTATCTTCCCCCGAGGACCCTCTGTTCCATTCCTGCTCCTAACATAACTATTCGCTCAACGATGTGTGTAGTACCTACGATGTGGCCGCTGGGGCCGTGTGGCGCGTTGCCGCTAACTCTTCGGCCGCGGCGCGCCTCGGGTGTCCGATTCGATCATGGGCATCACGCTCCCTGTGCGGCAAGCGCCGCGGTCAGGACGATGCCGGCGATCTTGGCGGCCTCGACGTCATGCTTGTCGTAATCCTCCAAGGCCACCGAGATGGCGACCGTGGGTGAATCGTAAGGTGCAAAGCCAACGAACATCGAGTTGACGTTGGTGCCGCCAGTCTCGGCCGAGCCGGTCTTGCCGGCGACCTTGACACCGGGGATTTGGGCATCGGTGCCGGTGCCGGACTGGACGACGGCAAGCATGGCCTGCTTGACCTGGTCGGCCGTGGCGGAGCTGACGGCCTGACCAAGCGAGCGGGACTGCGTGGTCTTGACCACGGTTCCGTCCGGGGCGAGTACCTGGGCTACAAAGTACGGGTCCATGACCACGCCGCTGTTAGCGATGGCGGCGGCAATCACGGCGTTTTGCATGACGGTGGTCTGCGGGCCGGGCGTGTGGTCCATGCCGACAGGCTGGCCGGCGCCGGCCCAGGCGGTCTCCCACTCGGTCATGAGCGACGGGTCGGCCATGATGGAGGCCGCGGAGGTCAGGTCTTGGCCGAGCTTTTGGCCGTAGCCAAAGGCGTTGGCAAACTGCACGAGCGTGTTTGCGCCAACTTCGTTTGCCACCTGGCCAAAGACGACGTTGGAGGACACGGCAAAGGCCTGCTGCAGGCTGATGGTGCCGTAGCTCTCGTTGGCATAGTTGGTGACCGGTGCGTTGCCGATGTCCATGGAGCCGGGCGCCTGGTAGGTGCTGGTAAGGCTGGCGGTACCGGTCTCGAGTGCCGCGGAAAGCGTAACGACCTTAAACGTGGAGCCCGGCGTGTACAGCGCGTCCATGGCGCGATTGTACATGGAGCCGTCCTCGCCGCCGCCCGTCTGCAGCAGGGCATCGATGTTGGTGTTGTCGTAGGTGGGCGAGCTGGCACATGCGAGCACCGCGCCGGTACGCGGGTCGATGACCACTACAGCGCCCTTAAAGCCCTTGAGTGCCTGCTCGGCCGCCGTCTGGATACGCGAGTCGATGGTGAGCTTGGCGGTGTTGCCCGGCTGGGTCTGGCCCGCGAGCGACGCGATGGCATTGTTCCAGCTGGAGTAGTCCTTAGAACCGGTGAGCGTGTCGTTCATGACGCTCTCGATGGCGGTGGTGCCATACTGCTGGCTCACGTAGCCAACCACGTGCGCTGCCAGGTTACCGTTGGGGTAGGAGCGTACGTAGGTGCCGTCCTCCTGCTGCAGCGACTCGGCCAGCGTTACGCCGTCGGACGTGATGATGGAGCCGCGCTGAATGTACTTGGAGCGGGCGATGGTGTGGTTGTTGGTCGGCATGTCCTGATAGTCCTTGGCCTTGATGACCTGGACATAGGTGAGGTTGCCGATAAGGATGGCGAACAGCGCCGTAAAGGCGAGCACCGCGCGGGTTAGACGGTTGGCAAGCGCAACGCGGCCGAGCACACCGGATTCAGGCGTGTCGAGCAGGCGACGTCGCATGCGCGAGCCGACGGAATGGCTGCCGCTGCCGTAGGAAGACGAGGTGGCAAAGCGCGTGCCCGTCGGGGCGGCGGCAGATGCGACCTGATCATCGGTGATGGCGGCCATGGTGCCGGTGCCGGTAAGCTCGGCCTCGCGTCCGGTAGCCTCGTCACCGGCGCGCAGCAGGAG
>DBFABM010000037.1:0-3917 GCA_048194085.1 Collinsella aerofaciens | reverse complement strand
CTCGGGAGAGTATTACGCGGCGCTCGTCATCCCGAAGGAGTTCTCGCGCGACCTCATGACCGTGTTTACCGACGACATCACCGAACCGAGGATCATCTACTACGACAACGAGAAGGAGAACGCCATCGCCCAGCGTGTGACGGCCACCGGGGCGAGCACCCTGCAGGAGACCATCGACGAGACGTTCACGGAAACCGTGGCATCGGTGGCCCTGGGCACCACGAGCAGCCTCACTTCGTTCATGAGCGGGGACGGCATCCTCACCTACGCGCAAACCCTGGGGTCGCGCCTTGGCGAGGCCGTGGGCGAAGTAGGAGCGGCGGCCGATCAGGCTCAGGCCTACGCCGATCTCATGAGCTCCACCACCTCACTCGTGGATGCGACGGCAAGCATTCTAAAGGAGGCAGGGAAGGCACCGGATGCCACGGCACCTCTGGTGAGCGAAGCGCGCAACGGGCTGACGAGCGCTCAAGACGGCCTTTCCGCCGCAAGCACCGCAGCCGAGAAGACGCTCGCAGCCGCCGACGCCAGCTACGATGCTGTGGCCCGCGCCGCTGATGAGGCCTTCGCCACCATGAAGGACGATCCGGCGGCGGCCCAGGGCGTGCTAGCCGCTTGCCGTTCGGACGTGCAGGGCCTTGCGCAGGCCTACCAGACCATGCGCGACGCCCTGGCCGGCGCCGATCCGTCAAGCCCCGCCATTGGCGCCCTTGACCGCATCATCGCCCAGCTGGATACCCTGGAGGCGAACCTCGACACCGCCGAGAACGCCATTGGCGCGGACGCGGCATCCATCGACGAGAAGCACGCCAAGGTGACCGACAGCATCAACCAAGCGCGGGCAGCTCTGCGTGATTCGATGAGCACCTACAACGATCAGCTGAAGGGCGAGCTGGCCTCGCTGGCCGACAGCCTGCAGAAGGTGGGCACCGACACCCAAACTCTGGCCGGCTCGCTGAAGGACACGGCGGAAAGCCTGGGCGACAGCACCGATTCTCTGGCCGCAAACCTCGCCACCGCCGAGGCGTCGCTGCGCAAGACCGCCGAAACGCTGCGCACGGCAGAAAGCCAGCTCGCCCAGGCCCGCGACGACCTGCGGCACGCCCTGGACACCGGCGACATCGACGAGGTGCGCCGCATCATCGGCGACAACCCGGCCGCCATCGCCCAGTTCCTCGCCGCGCCGACGCACCTTGAGCGCCACGCGGTGTACCCCATGGCCGACAACGGCAGCGCCATGAGCCCCTTCTACACCTCCCTCGCGCTGTGGATCGGCGCCATCTTCATGGTGGCTCTCATGAGCGTGTCCGTCTCCCCCGCGCGCCAGGCCGCCCTGACACGAAAGTTCGGGCGCGCGCCGCGGGCGGCCGAGCTGTGCCTCGGTCGCTACGGGGTGTTCTGCCTGCTGGGACTCGCCCAAGCGCTCATCGTGGGGCTCGGCAACGTGTTCTTCCTCGGCGTGGAATGCGAGCACTTCTGGCTGTATCTGGCGGCGTGCTGTTTGGCATCGGTGGTGTTCACGAACCTGGTATACACGCTGACGGTGTCTTTCGGCAACATCGGGAAGGCGCTCGCCATCATCGGTCTCGTGCTGCAGCTGGCCGGCGCCGGCGGCCTCATGCCGGTTCAAATGCTGTCGGCCCCGCTGTTCCAGGAGATTTACCCGTGGCTGCCCTTCGCCCATTCCATGCCGGCGCTGGAAGGGGCCATGGCCGGCATCTACGGCGACCAGTACCTCGTGCAGATGGGCCTGCTCGCGGCCATCCTGGTGCCGAGCCTCATTCTCGGCCTCGTCCTGCGGCGCCCCGTCATCCGGCTGAACCGGTGGGTGCTCGCCAAGCTGGACGGGACGAAGTTCCTCTAGCGCCTCGCCGCGTACAGGCACCTGTCGATGGTCTTAAGCTCGCCAAGCTAGATGAGACGAGCCTCGCCGCGCTTTCGTCAAATGGCCAAAAAATACGCGCTGACTGCTTTTCGGAGGGCTCTTTTTCTCCTTTCGCTTTCCTCCGCGCTCGCACGTTCGCTACAACGGGATTCTGACCTGGTAAAACTTGACACGCGGGAAGCGACGCCTTCAAAATCGCGGGCCAATACTGCAGCTGTCGCGGGTTTTTTGGCCAAAAAGCGTCAGGCACGCCCCTTTATATACAGTTCACGCATGGTTTTTGGCCAACAGCGGCTTAACCCGCTGTTAAACCACCATTGACATATAGCCGTACCTCTCCCCGATGCTGACGCGGTTGGCCAGGCTCAGGAAGGGATGCGACTCCAGGTGCGTCAGCTCGCGCGTGCACACGTAGGTCCCCGACGCCTCGTGGGCGAACAGCAGCTCGCGGCGGCCGCGGGCGCTGCGCCGGAACTGCTCGCGCCAGCAGAACCAGTCGAGGTAGCGCTGGAGGCGCCTGTTCGAGACCCCGTTGAAGCGCCCGATGAACGCCTTGAGCCTGGAGTGCAGGGAGTTCACCATCTCCAGCTCACGGCTGGGGCGCACCTCGTGGGGCCTGCCCCCGAGCGAGCCGGCGTAGGAGCGCCGCCCGTCGGTGGCCACCGAGCAGGCCGCCGGCAGCCTCCTCAGCGCGACGAGCGCCACCCCCGGCCCGTCCTCGGCGCCGTCGGCCAGCTCGCAGAAGCAGTCGCCGGTCTCGCTGACGCCGCACAGCACGCACACCGACCCGCCGAGCCCGGCGCGGGAGGCGTCGTGGCCGGTCCGGTGGGCGGGCCTCCCCAGGCCGAACCAGCCGCGGGAGTGGTTGCCCGGCATCGACTCCGGGAAGTACGTGCCGTCCATCTCGAAGGACTCCCCGCGCGCCGGCAGCAGGCGGCGCCCCATCACCTCGCAGACGCGCATCCTCATGAACCACGCCGTGTACAGCGACACCCCCACCCTGGCCGCCGTCTCGCGCAGCGGCAGCGCGTCGGCCATGCAGGCCGCGAACTCCATCCACGCGGCCGCGGGCAGCTTCGAGCGGGCGAGCAGCCCGAGCGTGCCGGCGCCGAAGGTCCGGCCGCACCCCCGGCACAGCCACCTCTGGCGGCCGGCCGCGTCGCGGCCCTTCCTCACGAAGGCGGGACAGCCGCACCTCGGGCAGCGGTCGGGCTCGCCCCCGCCCGAGGCGAGCTCCTCGGCTATGGCCTGCCGCAGGGCCTCGGCCAGCCTCCTCTTCTCCGCGAGCGGCATCCTGCGCACTTGATCTATAATCCCGTCCATGGGGCCTCCTCTCCGGTGCTTTCTCGACAATCGCATCGTAGCGGGAGGCCCCTTTCCGCGTGTACCGAAAGTGGGTCTATGTCAATGGTGGTTTAACAGCGGGCCATGAAGTTAATGGCGTGGGCAACAACTCGAACCGTCGCATTTGTGTAATTGGCGAACAGCAAGGCATAACTCATTGCCAACAAGGGAACCGATAAACGAAAAACGAGCGAGAAGTTCAATCGCCGACCGTGACGAATGTAAGCCCCGAAAAGGCCAATGGCAAAAACGAGAGCACACGAAAACGGAATGACGTAGTGGAAAAAGCGATTCGTCAACGTCGTCGGCGAAGAGACGATTCGCAAGAAAGAGAACTGGCCCCACAGCAGCAGCAACACCGCAAAGAGCGGCAGGAGGCTTCGCGCGCTGGCATCACGAGCCTCGGAAACGGGATGCGATAAAGCTCTTCTCTCCGACAGGAGCAGCCCGAGGCTAACCAGGGGCAGTATCAAATCAATCACGATGAATGCCGGTTGCTTGAACGCAATCAGGAGAAAATACGTGACACAGGCCAGCGCAAAGGAGAGTGGGACGGCGCATTCCACGCTTTCCTCATCAAGCGAGCAGGCAGCTTGACCCCATCTCAGAAACAAAATCCCTTTGCCAAAACCTAGCAGAACGCCACTTGCGACGACGAGAGGAACTAGACCTTCGCCGAGGAAGGGGC
>DBFABM010000029.1:0-16662 GCA_048194085.1 Collinsella aerofaciens | reverse complement strand
GGAATCGACGGTCCCGTCGAGTGGGCGCGGCTTGAGGCGGAGGCCAGGAAGATGCTCGAGTCCGGCCTCGAGCTTGCGGACAGGGTCGAGGCGGCATAGGATATCAACCGTATTCCAGATTCCAGGACGCCGGGCCGACTCACTTCGGATCGGGCGCTACACCAACTTTCTCGACATTACCAGACTTTTCGATTTCCCGCTTTGATTTGGAGGTCTGTAATTCCATATTTCTGGAATACGGCACGAGGCTGAGCTTCGAAATCGCGTCTTGCGTCGGTAGATTGTTCCGCGTCCGCGACCAGTTTTTCAAGGGTGCTAAGCTGGGACTGTATTGAGAGTTCGTTTAGGTGGTTCACATTGTCAATAGCGGTGACCACCAATGTTGAATAGCTGTCTTGAAAGACTGTGTCACGCTAGTGTCGGTATCGATTTGATACTACGAACAAATTAGAACTAAATGGATATCGTTTCCATACTAATTAAAACAAATTCTCATTCAAGTTTTTATTTAAACTTGATTTAAGGCGGAGTGGAATGTGAGCGCGCAAGGAGATGCGGAATCGATGAGAGCCTCAAAAAAAACTACCGCAGTGTTATCATCTTTCATCCTCTCTATTCTTCCATTTCTGATTCTATGGGCGGCTTGGTCAGTCCTCCCCGATGCAATTCCCGCTCATTGGAGTGGGGGTGTGGTTGATCGATGGGGTAATAAGCTTGAATTGCTGGTTGTTCCGCTGTTTTCTCTGATTGGTTCTATTGCAATTTCTGTGTACCTTATTGTTTCCACGCGGCGAAGAGAGTTCGCGGATTTCTCTGCTCGAATGCGACGGGACTTTGTTGCGTGCTATATTTCCAGTCTTCTTTTATCGACAACCTGCTCAGTGATAATTGCCGTTTGGGTTCAGTTGATTCTTACGCAAAGCACTGCGGTTGATGGGGGGCTTGGACTATCGATCCCGTATTCCCTTCCCGGGCTATATGTGATCTTGTGCGCTTTGCCGCCTTTTTATGCGAGCGGCGAGAGCAAAAAGGCAGAGCGCCTGATAACAGTTCTTATTGGCGGCGCGGAGATTGTTCTTTGTGGAATAGTGCTTGAAGGTTCGGCTGCCTCTTATGCGATGATTGGACTGATGATTCTGTTCTGTGCGTTTGAGATTGTGTCACAGGTAAGGGATAGCCGGTCCTTATGAGTTGAATTACGCGCGTGCGGATATAAAGGTTGGCATGTTAAGCTGGTCGTTTTCTCGTTCTGGGACATTTGCAGTAGGATGAGTGGGACTAGGCGCGCTGCGGTGTGATGGTGACGGTTGAGACTTGTATCGCTGCAAATCCGCTGATGCACATTTTGCTATTGGGCTTGAAGGTGGGACCGACAGGCCTTTGTTTGGGATGTTCCGGTCGTCCAACGCGTGTTGCACGGCTTTATATTGTTACGCTCGTTCGGCGCTCCGTTGGAGCATTTCCGGGTTTGTCGGCATCATGACTTGGCCAAGTGACATGCTTGCCGGGACGGTTGTAACGCCGCGCCGGTTCCGTGTGCTCCTTCGTTGTTGGCCTGTCCAGCCGGGGGCGGATTCGGCCTCATGTTGTGGCGCACGGCCTTCAGGGGCTTCCCCTGGCGAGTTATGTTCGTCCGTATGGGTAAGGGTCGGGTTGAGCTGACAATCCCGTGTCGGAAGGGCTTGCACCATGCGCGCGATGACAGAGATTGAGTGGCTGGACGGCCGTGTGACGAAGGTGCCGGAGCTCGCCCTGGGCGATGCGCTCGGCGAGAGCGTCCAGGCGGAGCTCGATTTCGGGTTCGACGACGTGTTGGAGGGCCTTTGGGTTGAGGTGCGCCATCATGAGTGAGCAGGATAAGGGCGCACTACGGGCGCCCGGGATTTTACGGCGCAACTCGGCGTGCCGAGTTCGTTTCCGCTGGTAGCGTGGCCGGTTAAACCGGAAGGCGGTCACGGCCAGCCGTCATACGCGCCTCGCGTGTCGTATGACGGCTGGCCGTTTGCGCAGGCAGGGCCGTATGACGCATCAGAACCCGTCGGGTGCGACGGATACCTTGCGCTTCCTGCCGCCGGACGGCGACCCTTTGGGCTTTTTCGGCTTCTCCGGGATGCGCCAGACCGGTGCCGGGACGGTGTTCCGGATCTCCCCCTCGAGCGCCCGCGCGAGCATCGCGCCCTCGGCCTCCGGCGACGTCAGGCCCAGCAGCGGCCCCAGGAACGTCTCGGTGATGTCGCGGCTGGCGAGCGCCATCGGGCCCTCTGCGTCGATCACGAGCGTGCCGTTCTCGCGTGCGCTCCAGGCCATGAGCTCCGACGGGGTGATCAGCGGGCGGCGCGCCACGGAGAACGACTTGCCGGACGAGGAGCTCTGCGTCCCCTTGGTGGAGCTCTCCCCGGTCGTCCTCACGCTGTAGTCGCCGAGGCGCTTGCTGATCTCCTCCGCCTCGCCGACGGACTCCACCGAGAGGACGACCTGGGTGCCGAGCAGTGCCAACAGCGCGTCCGACTCGGCCCTCGAGTAGCCGCACCGCGCCTCCAGAAGCTGGATGTTCTGGAGCACGAAGACGACGTGCAGGCCGATGCTCCGGACCTCCGCGAGGTCGCCGAGGAGGCGGGGGATCTTGGGGATCCCGGACCCCTCGTCGATGGCGAGCAGGGTCTCCGCCGGCAGCCTGCCGCCTGATAGGCGCGCGGTCTCGCGCAGCGCCGACAGCGCCTGAGAGAAGATGCACGAGACGAGCGCGCCGCGGTCGCCGCGGTCCGTCGCGCTGGCGATGTAGAGGATGGTCGGTTTGCGCCCGACCGATGCGAGGTCGACCTCGCCGTCCCAGAGCATGCGGCTGACGTCGTCGTCGCAGAAGGACATGAGGTAGTTGCGCGCGGTGGAGACGAGGGCCTCCCCTCCGCCGCCGTTCGACGAGGCGACGAGGAGGAACTGGCGCGCCGGGTTTCCCGCCGGCAGGTCCGCGGCGAGCTCCTCCAGTGACTTCACGGCGCTCTTCCCGTCACGGGGCTCCAGGAGCGCGAGCACGGTCGAGAGGTTCCGCGCGCCGTCGGGGATCCGCTCGTCCGTAATCGCGAACAGGCAGAGGCCGGTCAGCAGGTTGCGGCTGGCGTCCGTGAAGAACCTCTGGCCAGAGGAGAAGGCGTCGGGCACGATGGCGGACGACAGCTCGCGGAGCTCGGCCACGGCACCGGCGACGCCCTCGGTCCCGAGTGCCGAGATTGCGCGGTCGAGGGGGTTGAACCTCGCCGACTTGACGGGCTCGTCGAGCCGGATGGCGACGACCTCCATCCCGGCCCTCCTGGCGAGCGGCTCGGTCCATGCGCGGATCTCGGACTTCGGGTCGTGGACGATGACGGACGTCGGTACCCCGTGCGCGTTGCGGTCGATCGCCGCGGCGACGGACGGTGCCAGAGCGCGCCTGGTCTTGCCGGCACCGCTGCCCGCGCGGATCAGGCTGTGGACGGCGGGGACCGTCGCCAGCCCGCCCCCGACGGAGCCGGCCACGACCATCCCCCTCGCCGCATCGTTGCCGTACCATATGGGGCATCTCCTCGCGACCCTGGAGGGCCTCGACTCGAGCCAGGCGTCCCCGTGCGTGCGCGTGGGCGCGCGGTCGCCGGCGAACGTCCCGTCGTGGAGCCTCGCCCATGAGCGGGCCCAAGAAACGAGGCCGAGGATGAGGACGGCCGTCGCGACGAGGGCGAGGGCCGCGAACATCTCTCCCATCTCGCCCGACGCCGCCGCGTCGGCGGCCGCTTCGAGGGGGCTGCGGAAGACGTAGGCGGGCTCGGGCCCCGGGTCGCCCGCGGGCAGACGCAGCAGGACGGAGAAGGCCGAGATGAGGGATGCTGTCCACCACCTGGCGTAGTCCCAGGCGCCGGCGGCCGCGGCGCAGGCGACGCCGGCGGCGATGCCGTGGCCCGCGAGCGTGCCGGCGAGCTCCCTTTTCATGTCGCGGTTGAAGGATTTCGGTTTCATCTCGTGATTGTCCTCTCTATCCTGTTCGCTATCTTCACTGCGGGGGCGCTCGACGGCCTGGCGCCGCCGGTGGCGAGGATCCTCAGGGTCGCGGCGATGAGCCGCAGCGCCCTCTCGCCGGCCTCGTCCCCCATGTCGCGCCCGCCGGCGTCCCGCGTGGTCTCCCTGGCGACCAGTGCCGCCATCGCGGCTGCCCGCCCGAGGGCCGGACCGGGCGACGGCGCATGCCTGAAGGCCCGATCTGCCGTGGGGCACCCCCTGAGGTCGGTCGGCTCGAGGTCCCGGCCGCGCGCGACCTTTCGCGCGATCCTCTCGAGGCGCGCCTTCGGGATGCAGGAGCGGGCCTCGGTGGCGAGCCCGGCCTCCCGCCGCCTTTCCACCGCCGGGCCGGTTGCCGGGGCGGCACGCCTCGCCGGCGTCTGCTCGCGCGCCGGCACCCTGTCCGGAACCATGACTCGCAGCGCCGCGTTCTCGCATCTGAGATCGAGGTCGGCGGCCGCCTTGCGGACGTAGGCGTCCCGCGCCTCCCCGGTCAGGCACTTGAGGCCGGCGCACCTCTCGACCGCCTTCCTGTGGCGGTCCAGCGCGCCGGCGAGCTCGGGGGAGTCGGATGCCGCCCGGTCGAGGGCCTCCCTCAGCGCGGCGGAGGCCTCCGGGTGGAAACGCCTGAGGTGGGCGGCCTCGATCCTTCCGTCCGGCGGCAGCTCGATATCGAGACGGTTCCGGTCGATGCGGGCGACGGCGTCCAGCGCGGCCTCCCTCGCGAGGTCTCGCTCGATGTAGGCCTCCCGCAGCAGCGGTGCCATGGCCTTCGAGGAGATCTCGAGCCGCGCCGCCTCCATCTTCCCCCTGGGCAGCAGGGAGTCCCAGCCGCCCGCGCGGTCGACCGTGAGGATGTGGACGTGGTGGCTCGTGCCGTTGACGTGCATCGCCGCGTAGAACTCCACGCGGCTCTCGGGCACGCTGGTCATCGCGGAGAAGAGCCTCGGCCACTCGGAGCGCACCAGGGCCTGCCAGGCGTCCAGGCGGTCGAGGCCGGCCCCGGGGGCGATGTCGTTCGGGACAGTGACGACGGTGGTGAGCACCGCGCCGCTGTTTTGGGCGATGGCGCGCCTGGCCTCCGCCACGGGGACCGGGCCGTCCGCGCCCCAGAGGCCGCCCGTCGAGCCGGTCCTGTTCGCGGCGTAGGCTGCCAGGCCGTCGACGCCGAGCCTCCTGCCGTCGGCCTCGCTGACCTCGATGACGACGCCGCGGCGGGTGCCGGCGTATGCCGCCAGGCCCGCGGCGGACGCCCTCGCGGGCACCCCCGCGCGGACGACGGAGTGGTTGACGATGACGGGCGGGCTAGCCATCGGCGCGCTCGCGCGCGTGGAGCTTCACCTCGTCGATGCGGCCGAGGCCGGCGCGGCTGAGCTCGCCGGCCTGCGCGAGGTAGTTCTTCCAGATGTCCGCGACGGGGACGTCGTCGAGCGAGGCGTAGGAGGCCTTGAGGACGTCGGCCGACATGAGGCCGGCCATGATGGCGGCGGTCATGGGGCGCGAGAGGACCGCGGCGATGCGGTCCTCGGCGGCGTCGAGCTTGCGCTCGATGCCGAGTGCGGCGACGTCCATGCGTGCGTTGACGACGCCGCGGATGAAGCCCGCGACCTCGTTGCCGTAGAGGTCGAGCCCCTCCGTGGCGAGCGCCGAGCGCAGGAGAGAGCGGATCTCGTCGCTGACGTTGGAATCGTTGAGCTCTGCCCGTGTTTTGAGGGCGGTAAAGAGCCTTGAGTCGAGCTTCACGCTGACAGTTTTGGTTTTGATCATAGGTATCCTCATAAAACAGGGGGCCGTTTGGCCCCCTGCGGTGTCTACTCATCTACCGTGAACGTAATCGGATAGCCTTTTGGTGCCTCGGAAGCCGGCAAAGGCGTGTATGCGAAGAGTGAGTTTTTAATCTGGAGGGCGTCGAAGTCAACTAGCTCTGAGATCTCGTCAATCTCTCCGACGCTGTATTTGTTGCGGCTCATGTTTGCTCCGAGCACAATTCGTGCAAGTTCGCCCTTGGGAATATCGCCCCAGCGCCTGATGATTTCCGCGACGATTTTTGGACGATAATCGCTGATGTTGCTAACAGCATCCTTGGAAACGATGAAATTCCTCGGGATGCCCTTGACGGGGTACTTGAGTTGCACAATTGCGGGACGGGCAGCGACGAAATCGTCCTGGAGCAAGGGCTCGGAACCGCTTGGGACATAGTAGGTTACGTTGCCGCACCTGATGCTGCCGTCAGTTTGATTGAGTTCGACCATTGTTACTCCTTACATAGCTTGGTCTTACTTGACACTGATTACATGCAATTGACTCCGATGTAACTAAGAACGCTGTCGCGATTGATGCGCCACAGCTTTCCGCATTTCACGGCTTTGAATGTTCCGTTCTGGCAGAGCCTATAAACGGAGCGATCGCTGATGCCGAGCAGGCGTGCGACCGGCATCGGGTCAACGATATCCGGCATCGTGCGAAAGGCATCAAGAGTGATGCGTTTGTTCTCAGCTTCCATTTCAACCTCCTTCTGTTTGCTGTCGTCTCTTTGAGTTCAAGTCTGAACTGTCTTGGAAGGCGGTCTCAAAACTACGGTCACGGCGGACGATATGGACCCGATAGACTGAAATGACTTACTCTGGAAAGGTATGGAAAAGGCCGCGATGCGGTATCGCGGCCTTCGGCTAGGTCCAATTCAGTTTTTGGAAGCTATGAGGCGCTCTTGTAAAGGCGTCCGAGAGCGTCCATCGCCGATGCGGCTGCTTTCGGGTCGGCGCTGGCGTATCTATCTAGGGTCATGGAGGCTTTGGAGTGGCCCATCAAGCTTGCGAGTGTTTTCGGGTCTACGCCGTTGGCGACAGCATATGTTGCGAAGCTGTGCCTTAGATCATGGAAGGTTACCGTGTTCCTGTTTAATACTCCATGAAGGTTCAGCGCCTTAGAGAGCGCGCGCCAGGCGCCGTTGATCCTGGGAGGCTTAAGGAACGAGCCGTCTGGAAAGCCCAGCACGAACATTTCCTCGCTGAACTCAATCCCGAGTCTGATGCATTCTTCTTCCATGTCTCGCTTGCGCGCGGCTAAGTCGTGCATGAGATCCTCCGGGCAATTCGGAATCGTTCGCCTGCTACTGGCACTTTTGGGGCCTTTAACGTAAAACTCAGTGTCGGTATGCCCGATTGCGGCTTCTACACGAATCGAGGAATGGGAAAAGTCGACGCTTTTCCACTTCAGGGCGCAAAGCTCACCTCGACGAAGCCCTGTATACAGGGAGATTTTCGCAGCCAGAATTGCCGGGACATCTATGGATGCGTTGAGGGTGTTCAGGACGCGGACCCTTTCCCTGCCGGTAAGTGAATTCGGTCGCCCGTAGTCGGCATCCTCGTTCTTGGGAACCTTTGCCCATGCGGCCACATTTTCCGAAACTAACTTTTTCCTCAGCCCGTACTTCAATGAGCCCCGCAGCAGCCTTAGGGAATTGCACGCAGTTGACCTTGCGTGCTTCTTCGCCATTGCATTGACCCATTCCTGGACGTCTTCTTCAGTTAGGTCCTCTAGGGGGATGCTGCCAATATATGGTTCGATGTTTCGGCGGAGCATGCCTGAATAGCCGGTCGCAGTGGAGCGCGCGATGTCGGCGCACTCCATTGTTATATAAGTAGACACTAGGTCGGCAACTGAAATCGATTCTGCCGGCCTACTCGCTTCGGCTTCCGCTTCAGCATTTAGGCGGGCGCGAACAACCTCAGCTTCCACCATGGCTGCGTCTCGATGCTTATGGCTACGCCCTTTATCGCGGCCTCGATGTTCAAGAAGCTGAGTTTTCTTATGCCAAACGCCGTCCTCGAAGTAGGGGAACTGCGCGCGCCAGCGATCGTCCATGTACTTATATATAGATGAAGTAGCGTATTTCTCTTCCATTGTTCCTCCGTGTGCAATCACGTGTGCAATGACTGTGCAATTTGACTGTTTCGGAGACGTCTCAAGTGAGACTATAGGCGGAAAATGAAAGAAAAACTCGAGGTCACGGTCGGCATAGTCGCAGATGAACGTTAATAAACGATAAGGATACCGATGTAATCAGTGGGTTGCAGGTTCGATTCCTGTCACTGGCTCCATGAGAGTTTCGGGCTCTGTTCCCTTGTGGGACAGGGCCCGTTTCTATTTAGGTGGTGCGCCATCGGGTTAGCGCCCATCCCGTTTTTGGTTTGTCTCGTCCTCCAGTTTGTCTAAATCTGTAACACCAAGACCGATATTTGGCATCTAACTGTTACAGATTGAGATGAAACTTAGGGTGTTTTAGGAATATCTTGATCTGTAACATGTAGAAGCGGAATAGGCCTCTTGCTGTTACAGATCGAGACAAGGGCGGGTGCGGACCTGGATGTTCTGCTCGAGCGTGGATTTCTGGACACGCGAGAGAAGAAAATCTTCCGACCGGAGAACGAGCGTGGATAATTAACTTGGATAGGGAGCTAAGGTAAACACCGATTGTCTATCGAAGGCTTTAGAAACAACGACCCCGATTTCATTGTGGAATCGGGGTCGTTTGTGCCTGAGGAATCCGAATGGATTAATCGAGCTCCTAAGGGACTTCTTGGGTTCTTGCTAATGGTCTGCCGAGGATGTCCCCAATGCAAGCAGCGGGCATCTACTCAATATAGTTGGGATTCTTCTTGATGATCACGCGTGCAGCGATGAACGAGACAACGATGGCGATGACGGCGACAACGCACGCCAGTACGAAGTTGCCCATGGATCCATCGGGAGCGATAAAGATCAGCGCAGAAAGAAGACCGGGGCATGCTCCCGCAACATACTCCTTCAGGACGAAGATGCCTGCAGGGAGTCCCGCGCAGAGGGCGCCGATTGCTGTGCCGACAAGCAGGCGGGGACGCTCGATGAGGCAGCCGTAAAATGCGGGCTCAGTTACGCCACAGAGTGCGGTGACGGCAACCGTGGTGACCATACCTCTCTTCTCCTTGTTGCCTTTCATTGCAGTTGCCAAGGCGAGACTCGTGCCGCCAATGCAGAGGTTTGAGATGAAGCCAAAGATGATGGGCGCCCAGCCGAGCTGCGCCAAGCTCGTAACTTCGATCGCGATGTAGGCCTTATCAAGACCGAGCATGACAAAATAGGGGTTAAGGGCTGCAAGGATTGGAGTAGCGATAAATGCCACGTTATCCATGAGCCACGTGGCGGCATCACTCAGCGCGTAGCCCATCATGCTGCCGGCGGGGCCGAGGATAATCAGCTCAACAGGCACGACGATGATCATGGTGAGCAGCGGCTTCAAGAACAGTTTGGTAATGTCGGGGATGATTTTCTGAAGACCGCGATCAACAAAGTACATGAACACAACGCCCAGTACGATTGGCACCACCGTGCTCGAGTAGTCATTCGTCGGGATGGGGATGCCAAGAAAGTCGAGACCCTCAGCACCGCTAATAGACGAGCTAATCATGATTGCGCCCAGCAGTGCGCCCATGATAGGCTGCATCTTCATGACGGCGGCGAGCTGATAGCCGAGGTAAACGGGCAGGAAGCTAAATGAGGCGCTGAAGATCGCCAGCAGAACCTGGGCGGTTCCGCTATCGGTGCTCAATCCACAATAATTGACCAGGAGATTCTTGATCGAAAGAATGAGTCCGCCAACGATGAGCGCCGGGACGATGGGCATGAATACCTGTGCAGAGACGTTCCCGAATTTCTCAATCAAGCCCATGGCGGTGTTACCGCTTTTAATGCCTTCTGCAAGGTCTTTGGCGGTTTGGGCATCGTCGGCAACCGTGCCACCGCCGACTTCGATTCCCGCGAAGTCGAGGAAGTCGTTGTAGGCCTCGGTGACGTTGGGGCCGATGATCACCTGAAGCTGGCCACCGCTGACTACTGCCCCGAGCGCCTGGTCAGCCGATTTGGCGAGCTGGAGATCGATGATCGAGGTGTCTCGTGCGTCGATGCGAAGGCGCGTCGCACAATGAGTTACCGATGTAATGTTCTCTTTGCCGCCAACAGCCTTTAGGACTGTTTCGGACATTGCCTGATATTTCATCTCTTTCTCCTAACCTTCCTGCTCCTGATACTTCGAGATAAGGTCTCGGTACCAATACCAGCTCTTTTTGGGGGTGCGCTCCAGATTGTTCTCGAAGTCGATATGGACAAGTCCGTATCGTTTTTCGTAGCCGTTGATCCAGCTATACAGATCCATCGTCGACCAGAGGTAGTAGCCCTCAACGCGCGCGCCGTCGCGCTTAGCCCTCATCATGTGCTCGATGAACTGGCCCAGAAGCTCGATGCGGTCATCATCGTGGATTATTCCGTCTGCGTCTGGTTGCTCATAGGCGCCATGTCCGTTTTCCGTAATAAAGATGCGGGGCGCGTCATAGCGCTCGTGGACATCCATGATGGTTGAATACATGCAACTTGGGAGTATTTCGCGGCCCCATTTATTGCGGGGAACATTGCTGTCGCGGGCGCTTTCAAACAAGGGCGCAATGCATTTTCCTTCGACCTTTTTGCTCGAACCGCCCTTATTGTTCGCCGAAACGGCAAGCTCTCCACCGTGCCAGTCGGTTACATACTCTCGGCAATACACGTTGAGTCCAATAAAATCGACTTTACCGTCTCTGAATTCTTCTACGTCATTTGGGGATCGATAGAGCGAGACGCCAAGTTTTTCAAGGATTTCGTCCATTTCTGGCGGCAGTTGACCCTGAAGTGCTGGTGCCAGAATCATGCGATTGGCGAAAAAGTCTGCGTATCGAAATACGTCATCGGGGTGCTCGGTTGCCGGGTCGAGTTCGACAACGCCGCCATCGTGGACGGCGCCGATGATGCCGTCGTAGCCCATTTGACGATATGCTCGGACTGCGAGTGCGCTTGCGCGCATCAGGTTGTACTGAAACTGCATGTACGACTGAACGTCGAGCGATCGATTGGGGGGATAGTTGCCCAACATGTTTACGCAGTAGCTGTAGAAATGCGGCTCGTTAACGGTAGCCCAGATTTTGACGCGGTCTCCAAAGCGCTCAAAGCAAATCTTGGCGTATTTGCAGAACCACTCTGCCATATCGTTGTTCAGCCATCCGCCTTTGCAAGCAAGCGTGAATGGCAGATCGTAATGGAACAGCGTAACGTTGGGCTCTATGCCATTTTCGAGGCAGCAATCAATGACCCGATTATAAAAATCGATACCCTTTTCATTCACTTCACCGATACCCGTGGGGATGATTCGACTCCATGAAAGAGAGAAGCGATAGGTGTTTTGTCCGCCTTCTTTCATCATGCGGATATCTTCTTCATAGCGATGGTAGAAGTCGCAAGATACATCACCGTCAACATGGTTGATGTTCTTATTGCTTGTGTGGTTAAAGAAATCCCACTCGCCAAGGCCTTTGCCGTCTTCGTTCCAGGCACCCTCGCACTGATAAGACGCCGTGGCGGAACCCCAGAGAAACGGGATGTTGTTCACGTTGCCCATGAATCCCCTTTCCATCATTCAACACGGTGGATACGTGTGGCGGAATTACGATTAAGATGACGTCAACTGATTTGAATCATAGGAGAACGACCAAAGCTGTTTGATTCAATAAATGAACTATGATTTCGAGGAGAGCGGAAAGAGGGATCACGTGAATATCAATGACTTCGATGTGCTCAATCGCATTAGCTCCATCATCAACAGCGAGTTTGGGTCAAACGATGCCGCCATCGCTCGATATCTCATCGCTCACATTAGGCGTTCGAGCGAAATCAATGTTGCCACAATAACCCGCGATGCATTCGTGACCCGTTCCGCTGTTCGTCGTTTCTGCAATCGATTGGGCTACCAGTCTCTTAGCGATTTGAAAGAATCATTTACTCAATCAGTCTTTCCAAGCGACTTAAGCCATCGAGAGGAGGAATTTGGCTACGAGGAGTACAGGGCAGAGCTCGACGTTCGCATGATCGAGATGTTCGCTGAGGTTGAAAGCGGCGTGTCCGATATCGCTATTAAGCACCTTGCCGACGAAATTGATGGCCATAAAAACGTTGAAATCTGGTGCACCAATAATGTGAGCGCCAATCTCGTACGATTTCAGCAGGAAATGTTTTATGCGGGCAAGATAGTTCGCATAGTTGCTGGGGCTAACGTCGCGGAATTGAAAAACATGGGAGACGCTTCGCAGTCATTGATAATTCTCGTATCGGTCTCCGGGCTATTTGCGTCCCAGGCGCGTGAGTATCTTGATTGCCGTTCGGGCAGGAAGATTCTAATTACTGCGTTTAGCAACGATGACAAATCGAGGTCTTTTGACCGTGTATATCGTCTTGGTAATGCGGGAAACGGAATTGACCGACTCGGCGTTTATTCGAAATACGCCATGACCTATTTCTTCGACTTGCTATCGTCGTGTTACTTGAGTCGCTACCCCTGCACCAAGGGGGAGCCGCTCTATGGGTCTACTTTGGTCTGGCCCGAGCAGTAGCGGCTCTATAGTTCTCCCGTCTGGAGAATGAGCGTGGATAATCTCCGCTTTGGGCTTAGAGCCGCGCTAAAAGCGGGAGATTATCCACGCTTGAACGTGCCGTGGAAGCACGATCGTGACCTATGTAATAGTGCAAGAGGGTCGGTATCGAAGGTCGATGCTGCAGATGTACTCCACCGTGACAAAGTGTTCCCTCGTGAAATGTCACAAGCGTAGCCAAATCCACCGTCCTTCATATCCAAACTCAATAAAATCGCAGGTCACGGCTATATAGATACGCCCGGCACCGTGTATCTAGAGGTTTTCGTTGACAGCCCCCAAGGTGGCATCGTATTATCTTCTTCGTTCGCGGGGGCGGCGGTCCAAAAGACCAAAGGACCTGCGGATACTTGAACGATTGGGAGTTTGCCCGAGTGGTTAATGGGGACGGGCTGTAAACCCGTTGGCTCTGCCTACATAGGTTCGAATCCTATAGCTCCCACCCGTCAAGTGCCTGTATAGCTCAGTCGGTAGAGCACTTCGTTGGTAACGAAGAGGTCACCAGTTCAAGTCTGGTTGCAGGCTCCATCCGGCGGTGTAGCTCAGTTGGTTAGAGCACACGGTTCATACCCGTGGCGTCACTGGTTCGAATCCAGTCACCGCTACCATAGGTAACACGGTGGCTTCTCAATAGTATGTTGAGAGGCCACTATGGTATAAAGGCAAAGTCCCGTCCGGGGACGACCTGTTAAGAGGAGGGCTTTATGGCCAAAGAGAAGTTTGAGCGCACTAAGCCGCATGTTAACATCGGCACCATTGGTCACGTCGACCACGGCAAGACCACGCTGACCGCTGCCATCACCAAGGTTCTCTCCGAGACCGAGGGCTGCAAGGCTGACTTCACTGCGTTCGAGAACATCGACAAGGCTCCCGAGGAGCGCGAGCGCGGCATCACGATCTCCGTCTCCCACGTCGAGTACGAGACTGCTGCCCGTCACTACGCTCACGTTGACTGCCCGGGCCACGCTGACTACGTCAAGAACATGATCTCCGGTGCTGCTCAGATGGACGGCGCTATCCTGGTCATCGCCGCTACCGACGGCCCCATGGCTCAGACCCGCGAGCACATCCTGCTCGCCCGTCAGGTCGGCGTTCCCTACATCGTCGTCTTCCTGAACAAGTGCGACATGGTCGACGATGACGAGCTCATCGACCTCGTCGAGATGGAGACCCGTGAGCTCCTCTCCGAGTACGATTTCCCCGGCGACGACATCCCCGTCATCCGTGGTTCCGCTCTGGGCGCTCTCGAGGGCGACGCCAAGTGGATGGACGCTATCCGCGAGCTCATGAACGCCGTCGACGAGTACATCCCGACGCCTGCTCGTAACAACGACCTCCCGTTCCTGATGGCTGTTGAGGACGTTATGACCATCTCCGGCCGTGGTACCGTTGCTACCGGCCGTGTCGAGCGCGGTGAGCTCAAGCTCAACGAGCCCGTCGAGATCGTCGGCATCAAGGATACCCAGAACACCGTCGTTACCGGTATCGAGATGTTCCGTAAGTCCATGGACTTCTGCGAGGCTGGCGACAACGTCGGTCTGCTGCTCCGCGGCATCAAGCGCGAGGACATCGAGCGCGGCCAGGTTCTCTGCAAGCCCGGTTCGGTTACCCCGCACACCAAGTTCACCGGTGAGATCTACGTTCTGACCAAGGAGGAGGGCGGCCGTCACACCCCGTTCTTCGATGGTTATCGTCCTCAGTTCTACTTCCGTACCACCGACGTTACCGGTACGGTCAAGCTCCCCGAGGGCACCGAGATGGCTATGCCTGGTGACCACATCACCATCGAGGGCGACCTCATCCACCCGATCGCCATGGAGGAGGGCCTGCGCTTCGCTATCCGCGAGGGTGGCCACACCGTCGGTTCGGGCATCGTCTCCACGATCATTGAGTAAATTAGCTCTTTGATATAGCTGACTTAGAGAACCCGGCACTTATATGGGTGCCGGGTTCTTTTCTGCAATGGATATTGAGCCGTTGCTGGTGTCGAGAGGATCGATAATGGTCCTGGATGCACCGTCGATTAGCTCTCGATGGCTTCATTGATGTGTTCCAAATATGAATGGATCCACCGAGAACCAATTGACTCGAGGTTTTCATTGACAGCACTTACATAGAGCTGATAAAGTAACAACTCGTGCCCGTACGGGGCGGAAATGAAAGGTTCAGGATACATGCGTACTCTAGTTACTCTTGCGTGCACTGAGTGCAAGCGCCGCAACTATACGACCACCAAGAACAAGTCGACCATGCCTGATCGTATGGAGATCAAGAAGTATTGCCCCTGGTGCCGTCACCACACGCTGCACAAAGAGACTCGCTAGTCTCTAGTCACATACGCCAGTAGTTCAATTGGTAGAGCATCGGTCTCCAAAACCGAGTGTTGAGGGTTCGAGTCCTTCCTGGCGTGCCAGTCATTATTCCGTAAGCTCCCACTTGGGGGCTTACGGTTTACTCATGTATAAGCGCATTGCGCGGAGGTAACCCAAATGGCCAACAAGAAGAACAAGAAGAAGGCTCAGCAGCCGGCACCTGCCAACAAAGCTGCCGCCAACTCCAAGGTTGAGGCCAAGAAGGCCGTTGCCAAGAAGAACGAGAAGGCTGCGAAGTCCAAGAAGAACGAGAAGCCTGGTTTCTTCGCCCGCACCAAGAAGTATTTCGCTTCGGTCAAGTCCGAGATGAAGCGTGTCACGTGGCCCGATAAGAAGGAGCTCGTGAACTACTCGGTTGTTGTTTGCGCTTCTCTGATCGTCGTCGGCGTCGTCATCGCTCTGCTCGATGCTGGCTTTGGCGAGGCTCTTGCTCTGTTCTCTGGATTGAGGGGCTAAACCATGTCTAAGCGTTGGTACGTCGTTCACACTTACTCTGGATACGAGAACCGCGTTAAGTCCGATCTCGAGCATCGCATCGAGACTATGGGCATGCAGGACCGTATCTTTGATATCGAGATTCCTATGGAGCGCGTCACCGAGATTAAAGAGGGTGGCAAGCGTGAGACCAAGGATTCCAAGATCTTCCCGGGTTATGTCCTGGTCCGCATGGAGATGGATGACGATGCTTGGACGTGTGTTCGTAACACGCCTGGCGTCACCGGTTTCCTAGGCGGCAACGGCAAGCCCGCTCCGCTTTCCCGCGACGAGTACAACAAGATGACTCGTCGTCCCGGTAAGGGCGATTCGCCCAAGCGCACCTCGGTTGATATTGAGGTCGGTACGTCCGTCCGCGTCACCGATGGCCCGCTTACCGACTTTGATGGCAAGGTCTCCGAGGTTAACACCGAGGCTGGCAAGCTCAAGGTCACGCTGATGATCTTTGGCCGCGAGACGCCGGTCGAGCTCGACTTTAACCAGGTCGCTGTCATCGCTTAAGTTTTCGTCCGTTCGCGCGAGCGTGCTTCTTCTGTGACTGCTCATCTCAGGAGTGCTTCTAACACGTGCGTGCTTACGATATAGCAAGTACTTCACACTCGTGATTCGAAAGGAATGACCATGGCTGAGAAGAAGGTTGCCAACGTCATTAAGCTCCAGATTCCTGCTGGTGCAGCAAACCCCGCTCCTCCCGTCGGCCCCGCCCTGGGCGCTGCTGGCGTGAACATCATGCAGTTCTGCCAGGCCTTTAACGCCGAGACGCAGGACAAGAAGGGTGACATCATCCCCGTTGAGATCTCTGTCTACGAGGACAAGTCCTTCTCCTTCATCACCAAGACTCCGCCGGCGGCTCACCTTATCAAGAAGGAGCTGAACCTCAAGTCTGGTTCCGCTAAGCCCCAGGCTGACAAGGTTGGTCAGCTCTCCCAGGAGCAGCTCACCAAGATCGCCGAGATCAAGATGCCGGACCTCAATGCCAACGACATTGACGCCGCCAAGAAGATCATCGCCGGTACCGCCCGCTCCATGGGCGTCACCATCGCTGAGTAGCGATTTCTTTAGGTAATGACGGGTGCTCCGACCGGGGCGCCCGTTATATGTGTGCAATAGGGCACACGATACGATGTGGGAGGGCATAAGCCCGTTTAACCACAGGAGGTAATGCACATGGCTAAGCATGGTAAGAGCTATAACGCCGCTGCCGAGAAGATCGACCGCGCCACGCTCTACACCCCCCTTCAGGCTGCCAAGCTCATCAAGGAGCTCGACACCGCCAAGTT
>DBFABM010000013.1:0-23432 GCA_048194085.1 Collinsella aerofaciens | reverse complement strand
CCCCGTGAGGGCGCGGAGCTGAGTAAACGCGTAAGCGTTTGCCAGCGCAGCTCGCAAGGCGCGTAAGCGCCGCAGCGGTCCGTCCGCGCAGCGCGCGGACGCGATTCCCTTCCCCGCCACCTTGAATTGACTAGGACCTCTGCAAAGGGGTCCTTTTCTTTTATTGAGGGCTCTGCGGAAATTGCGTCCCGGAATTTGGCTTCAGAGTGGGATGCGCTTTCCGGCGCTTACTTCCGACGTGCGTGCACATCTCGGGCCCGCCCGCTCAGACATTCCTCCCGCTTTTGCGCCACTTTACAGACCGTTCGGTCGTCTGTCCGCATGCGCGGGTATACTCAAAACGATACTTTTCCTATGCAATACGATGCAGGCTCGGCCTGCACGATCCGAAGGGGGCAGTGATGGAGAGGATACTCGGCGTTAATCTCTCTGGCTGGTTTATTCCCGAGCCTTGGGTGACCCCGTCGCTATACGCGGCGACCGGTGCATCCAACGCGGCCGAGCTGCAGGAGGCCATGGGCACCGCCGCCTATAACGAGCGCATGCGCCGTCATTACGAGACGTTTGTGAGCGAGGACGATTTCCGTCGCATGGCGCAGATCGGCCTCAACGCCGTGCGCCTGCCGGTGCCTTGGTATGCCTTTGGCTCACAGGAGTCCGATGCCTCCTACATCTCGGTTGTCGATTACATCGACCGCGCGATTGAGTGGGCTGCCAAGTACAACATTCGCGTGCTGCTTGACCTGGCGACTGTGCCCGGTGGCCAGGGCGATTCCAACGATTCGCCCGCCACGCCGGAGGCTGTTGCCGAGTGGCATTCGTCCACCAACGGTCGTCATGTCGCACTCGACGTGCTCGAGCGCTTGGCCGATCGCTACGGCGAGGCCGAGAGCCTGCTGGGTATTGAGCTGCTGGATACGCCGCAGATGAGTGTCTGCAAGAGCCTCTTCACCATGACGGATGGCATTCCTGCTCACTACCTGCGCAATTTCTATCGCGATGCTTACGAGCTCGTCCGTTCGTATATGCCCGAGGATAAGATCGTCGTTTTCTCGTCGTCGGGGCATCCCAGCGAGTGGAAGCATTTTATGCGCGGCGCCAAGTACAAGAACGTCTACATGGACCTTCACCTGTACCATTACCGCGACGAGCATGCGCTCGACATCACGAGCCCCCGCGGGCTGACGACGGCGATTTCGCGTAACAAGCGCGAGCTTAAAGAAGCGATTTCAACTGGGTTCCCCGTGCTGGTGGGCGAATGGTCGGGCGCGGCGATCTTTGCCAACTCGTCGGTTACGCCCGAGGGCCGCAATGCCTACGAGCGCGTGTTTATCGCCAATCAGCTGGCTTCGTTTGCGCCGGCTGCCGGTTGGTTCTTCCAAACGTGGAAGACCGAGAAGCGCATTGCAGCATGGGACGCCCGCGCGGCGCTCGGCACGCTCGAGCGCGGCATGATTGAATAGGTTGATATGACGCAAAACAGCGCCCATACGGGCAAACTCTATGTGGTCGGCACGCCCATCGGCAACCTGGGCGACCTGTCCCCGCGCGTTGGCGAAGCCTTTGCCGCTGCCGATGTCATCTGCTGCGAAGACACGCGTGTGACGTCAAAGCTGCTGATGCACCTGGGCATTTCCAAGCCGCTTGTCCGTTGCGACGAGAATGTGATCGCCAGCCGCGCCGCCGGCCTGGTCGACCGCCTGCTGGCGGGGGAGACCCTCGCCTTTGCCTCGGACGCCGGCATGCCGAGCGTGTCCGATCCCGGCCAGGCGCTGGTCGAGGCGGCGCGTGAGGCCGATGTGCCCGTCGAAGTTATTCCCGGGCCTTCTGCTTGCGTCACGGCGCTCGTTTCGTCCGGCATTCCCTGCGAGCATTTCTTCTTCGAAGGCTTTTTGGGTCGCAAGCACGGCGACCGCGTGCGCCGACTGCAGCGTCTTGCCGTGGTGCCCGGCGCACTCATCTTCTACGAGTCTCCACATCGCATCGTGGCGACGCTCGAGGCCGTGGCGGAGGTCTTTCCCCAACGTGAGGTTGCCGTCTGCCGCGAACTCACCAAGCTGCACGAGGAGGTCTTGCGCGGGCCCGCCGCCCAGCTCGCCGAGGAGCTGCGTGCTCGCGGCGAGGTAAAGGGCGAGATTGCGCTGGTCATCGCGCCGCCGAGCGAAGATGAGGAGGCCGGTATCGTGCCGGTTGGCGCCGCGGCAGCGGATCCCGACGAGGCTCTGCGCGAGGATATCCGCGCCGCGCTCGAGGAGGGAGAGCCCGCCTCTGCGGTGGCCAAGCGCCTGTCGCAGAAGTACTCGCGCCGTAAGCGCGATGTCTATGCCATGGTGCTCGATATGCAATAGATGGAGGATATCCAGCCCTTGCGCTAGAATCATCCCCTGTATGCAACGTTTTTCTGGAGGACAAACCCCATGGATCAAAGTAAGCCTTCGTTCTTTATCACGACGCCCATCTACTACGTCAACGCCGATCCGCACCTGGGCACGGCTTATTCCACCATCATCGCCGACGTTCAGGCCCGTTATCGTCGCTCTGCCGGCTATAACGTCAAGTTCCTGACCGGCATGGACGAGCACGGCGAGAAGGTCGCCGAGGCCGCAGCCAAGCACAACATGACGCCGCAGGAGTGGACCGACAGCCAGGCTCCGCACTTCAAGGAGCTTTGGAGCAAGCTCGAGATCTCCAACGACGACTTCATCCGCACCACCGAGCCGCGCCAGCATCATGCCGTGCAGTACCTGTGGGAGCGCATGAAGGAGTCCGGCTACCTGTATAAGGGCAGCTACGACGGTTGGTATTGCGTGCCTGACGAGACCTACTTCACCGATACGCAGGTCCAGAAGGGCGACGAGGAGTACGGCAGCGTCGGCCAGCACCTGTGCCCCGACTGCCACCGTCCGCTTGAGCGCGTGCAGGAGGAGTCCTACTTCTTTAAGCTTTCCGCTTTCCAGGACAAGCTGCTCAAGCTTTACGACGAGCACCCCGACTTTGTCGAGCCTGCGTTCCGCATGAACGAGGTACGTAGCTTTGTCGAGGGCGGCCTTAATGACCTTTCCGTGAGCCGTACGAGCTTTGACTGGGGCATTCAGGTCCCGTTTGACGAGGGTCACGTGACCTACGTGTGGTTCGATGCGCTGCTCAACTATATGACGGCCGTCGGCTACGGTGTCGACACCGACGAGGCGCGTGCCGAGCTGGCCTATCGCTGGCCCGCGCAGTTCCACATCGTGGGCAAGGACATCATCCGCTTCCACTGCGTCATTTGGCCCGCCATGCTCATGGCCATCGGCGAGGCCCTGCCCGAGCACGTCTTTGCCCACGGCTTCCTGACCGTGCGCAATGCCGAGACCGGCAAGGCCGAGAAGATGTCCAAGAGCCGCGGCAACGCCATCGCTCCGCAGGACGTTATCGACATGTTGGGCGTCGAGGGCTATCGCTACTACTTTATGACCGACGTCGTCCCCGGCACCGACGGTGCCATCAGCTTCGATCGCATGGAGCAGGTCTACAACGCCGACCTGGCCAACAGCTGGGGCAACCTTATCTCGCGTTCGCTCAACATGAGCGGCAAGTACTTTGATGGTTGCGCGCCCGCCAAGCCCGCATCGTTCGATGCGTTCGACAACCCGCTGGCAAAGATCGCCGATGGTCTGGTCGAGCGCTACATGGCCAAGATGGACGTGCTCGATTATGGTGGAGCTAAGGACGAGGTCATGGAGCTCATCCATGCCGCCAACCACTACATCGAGGACTCCGAGCCCTGGGCGCTTGCCAAGGACGAGGCCAAGGCTGACGAGCTGGCGTTTGTGATCTACAACCTGCTCGAGGCCATCCGCATTGCCGCTCACCTGCTGATGCCGCTCATGCCCCAGACTTCTGCCGAGGCCCTGCGCCGCCTGTCCTGCGAGGACGAGGCCGCGAGCGACGACCTCAAGGGCATTTGCGCTTGGGGCCTGCTTGCCGGTGGTCAGCCCGTCGAGAAGGGCGAGCCGCTGTTCCCGCGTCTGGGCTAAGCCGCTGCGCGCCATATCGGCAATTTGCTGTTTAGCTGTAAGGGCATGGCCGCAACGGTCCATGCCCTTTTGCTTTACGATGCAGCCACCATGTTAAGGAGGCAACCATGACAACTTCGCCTTTGGCAAACCCCACGGCAACTAGGGAGCTGCTAGAGGAGTTTGGCCTTGCGACCAAGCATCGCCTGGGCCAGAACTTCCTGATCGACAACCATGTGATCGAACGTATCTGTGAGCTCGCTGAGCTTGCGGGCGATGAGCGCGTGCTCGAGGTCGGCCCGGGTTGCGGCACACTGACGTTGGCCCTGCTGCAGGAGGCGGCGTGCGTTACGTCGATTGAGGCAGATCCCGAGCTTGAGCCGGTGCTTGACGCCCACGCCGCCGACTATGCCAACTTCCGCTTTATCATGGGCGATGCGCTCAAGGTGACGCCGGAGCAGATTGAGCAGGCCGCCGGTAGTGAACCCACGGTGTTTGTCGCGAATCTGCCCTATAACGTGGCGGCGACGATCATCCTTCAGTTCTTCCAGACGATGCCCGCGCTTAAGCGCGCTGTCGTCATGGTGCAAAAGGAGGTTGCAGATCGTATTGGCGTAACGCCGGGCAACAAGACCTATGGCGGCTACACGGCAAAGCTCGGTCTGTATGCGCAGGTGACGGGGCGCTTTGAGGTGCCGCCGCGCTGCTTTATGCCGGCACCGCATGTGGATTCTGCCGTGGTGCGCATCGACCGTGTTGACGGCGTGGTGCCCGAGGGGCTCGATCGCGAGTTTGTGGCCCGCGTGATTGACGCTGCATTTGCTCAGCGTCGCAAGACCATCCGCAATTCCATGAGCGCCAACGGTTTTGCTAAGGACGTGCTCGACGCCGCCTTTGAGGCCTGCGGTATCGCACCTACCACGCGCGCCGAGACGCTCGATGTTGCCGACTTTGTCCGCCTGGCTCAGGAGCTTTCCCATGACGCCTAATGTCGAACGCGTGACGTTTACCAAGAAAAAGAAGACGGTTGCTTGTCCCGTGCCCTTGGCGCCGCTTGCCGATACGCACGCGCACCTGCTTTCGTTTTGGGGCAAAGAAGTGCCCGAGACGCTCGTGCGCGCCAAAGCTGCGGGCGTCGACCTGTTGGTGACGATGTTCGACCCCATCGCTGACAAACGCAGCGTGACGGACTATAGCGACTGGCTGGTTCGCGAGATTCTGCCGATGCGGGATATTCCGCAGGTCAAGTATCTCGCTGGCGTTCACCCCTATGGCGCGCCCGACTACACCGATAACATCCATGCCCAGATTGTGACTGCGCTCGATGATCCCCTATGCGTTGGCATTGGCGAGATCGGTCTGGACTACCACATGGATTACGACGACGATATCGCGCCGGCGCCCCACGACGTGCAGATCGACTGTATGGCGCGCCAGCTTGAGCTTGCCGTACGCCGCAATGTTCCGGTGGAGTTGCATCTGCGTCATGAGGACGCGGACGAGGAGCGCACCTCGCATGTGGATGCGTACAACGTGCTGCGCGAGGTGGGTGTGCCCCAGGCCGGTTGCGTACTGCACTGCTTTGGCGAGGACCGAGCCACAATGGAGCGCTTTGTGGATTTGGGTTGTTACATCGCCTATGGCGGCGCGGCTACCTTTAAACGCAACGACGAGGTGCGCGAGGCATTCGCGGCAACACCGCTCGACCGTATTTTGTTCGAGACGGATTGCCCGTACATGGCCCCAGAGCCTATTCGCGGTCTCGAGTGCGAGCCCGCGATGATTTCCATTACGGCAAACGCGCTGGTCAACGACCGTGTCGACCGCACCGGCGATAATGCCGAAGCAATCGCGCGAGCCGCTTGGGAAAATGCCTGCAAACTTTTTCTATAAACGGCTGCCAAGGGGCTGACAAAACTGGTCTATTACCTGCCTTATGCCTGCCCTTGAGCTTACGACGGGGCGTTTCTATTAATAAGTGCCTACGGTTCGCGTCATGTTCCCGCATCTTCGCGCAAGCATATGACAAGCGATTGCCGTTGATCGAAAACCGGCTTGCCCACAACCCTAATATCTACCACGTCATCGCCGGACGGGACAAATAGAACCCCCGGTCCCTCCGGTGCATTCTTGTGTTGTAAGGAGAAGATTGTGGCAGATATCAAGAACAAGCAAATTTCTCGCCGGTCCTTCTTGGGCCTTTTTGGCGCGAGTGCCGTGACGCTCGGCCTCGGTCTCGTCGGTTGCGGCAGCGTCGACGGTAAGGGTGGTGCGGCGACCGTTGGCTCGGATGCCGCTTCTATCGATAAACTTACCATGGTCTGGCTGCCCAACGAGTCCAGCTCCGAGTTCGACGCGGGCCGCGAGGAGTTTGGCAAGGTTCTTGAGAAGTACGCCGGTGTCAAGGTCGAGCTCATGACCACCACCGACTATAACGTCGCTATCGAGGCTATCGCTTCCGGCAAGGCTCAGCTTGCCAACATGGGCGCCGAGGGCTTCATCCAGGCCCAGAAGAAGAACAGCAAGGTTCTTCCGCTTGTGACCACCTCCGACACCGATGGCAAGCTCGACGGCGCCAAGTACTACAGCCGCATCTGCGTGCCTCAGGCCGAGATGAGCGCTTACGCGGATAGCGCCGAGGAGAGCGGCTATTCCATCAAGAACATCAAGGGCAAGCGCATGAGCTTTGTCTCCGCTACTTCCACCTCCGGCTTCAAGGTTCCGTGCAACGCCATTATGAAGGCGTTCCCGGACGACGTGAAGTCCTCCGACGAGCTCAGTACCCCGGGTTTCTTCTCCCAGGTACTCTTTGGTAACTCTCACCCCGGTTCTGCTGTCAACCTGCTGCAGGGTGATGCCGATGTTGCCGCCTTCGACGATGTCGACGTCGACACCTATCTTGATGTCCCCGAGGGCGAGCGCGACGCCGTGAACGCCGCCGGTTCCGTCTACTCCGTCAAGGCCGACGCTCCCCAGCCCTTCGATCGCGTTCAGGGCAAGAAGTTCGGCATCATCCAGTCCACCCCGGTTCTCAACGGGCCTATCGCCGTCAACACCGATAAGGTCCCGCAGGAGATCATCGACAAGCTCGTCAAGGGCTTGACCTCCAAGGAGACCTCTGAAGACGAACTGCTCTTTGCCCCCGAGGATAAAGAGGGCACCGGTGCCGTTTGGAGCCTGGGTGATACCGCCGGCTTCATCGCGGTCGAGGACTCCTGGTACGACCCCATTCGTGCGCTTGACTAATGCATGTCCCTGTGCGCACACGTGCAGATGGGCGGCATCGCGTAGACGATTCGCCGCTGCCAAAACGGGCCGGGCGCGAATATCCGCGTCCGGCCTCGACGTTGATGGGAGGGCATGGAAATGCCACAGAACGCACAGCCTCTCTTGCAGGTGAGCGATTTGACCAAAAGCTACGAGGGCAAACGAGGTGCACGGGAGCAGCATCACGCGCTTTCCGGCGTAGATTTTGCTTGCGGCGAGGGAGAACTGGTTGCGGTGATCGGTCCTTCAGGCGCCGGCAAGTCGACGTTTTTGCGCTGCATCAATCGCCTCATCGAGCCCACGGAGGGGTCGGTTGTCTTTAATGGTCGGGACATTACGCATCTGCGCCGCAACAAGCTGCGTGGCGTGCGCGCGCAGATCGCCATGATCTTTCAGAACTACAACCTGGTGTATCGCCTTACCGCCATTCAAAACGTGCTGCATGGGCGTCTGGGCTACAAGGGTGCTGTGGCGGGGTCGCTGGGCCTCTACAGCGAAGCCGAGAAGCTCCGTGCGTTCGAGCTGCTTGACGAAGTGGGCCTGGGCGAGTTTGCCTATCGTCGCGCCGATCAGCTCTCGGGCGGACAAAAGCAGCGCGTGGGTATCGCCCGCGCACTTATTCAAGATCCCCGCATCATTCTATGCGATGAACCTATCGCGAGCCTTGATCCCAAGAGCAGCCGTGCTGTCATGGAGCATCTGCGCCGCGTGACGCGTCAGCATGGCATCACCTGCATCGTCAATCTGCATCAGGTGGATATGGCACTTGAGTTTTCCGATCGTATCGTGGGCTTGCGTGCGGGCGCGAAAGTGTTCGAGGGTGCGCCTGCCGAGCTGACCCCCCAGATGATCGCGGTGATTTACGGCGATGGAGAAGAGGGCTTCATTTCCGTTCCGGTGTCAGGGCCCCAAGCTGGCGCGACACCCGCATCTGTTGGCATGGCTTCCGCTGTTCCTTCTGGAGCCTTGCGATGAGCGCGGGGGAGTGCGGCGCCATGTCCACAGGCTCTTTTGGCAATGCGAAAGCGGGGAAGGTTCCCGATTTGAGCTGGTTTAGAAGGCGTCAGCTTCGCGCACTCGCAGTAGTTGCGGCCGTTGTCTTGGTTGCCGAGGGGGCATCGCTTGTCGGCGATTTCAGCTTTGGATATGCCTTGGGTTCGGTACCCGCTGCCCTTGCATGGATGCTGCAGAACTTTTGCCCTACGCCATCGTCGTTAGGACAGCTGGGCATAATTGCCACGCAGGTGGTTTCGACGGTGTTCGATTCCATCGCCGCTACGATGCTCGCGGCCTTGCTGGGTATCGTTCTTGCGGTGCTGGGATGCTCGAGCGTCGGTGTCGAAAACGGCATCGTGCGCGGTGTCATCCGCATCTTCGCCAATATCTTTCGCAATGTTCCCATGATTGCATGGGCGCTGCTGTTGCTCCTTTCGTTCAAGCAAAACGAGTTCACGGGCTTCCTCGCGCTCTTTTTGGCGACGTTTGGCCAGATTACGCGCTTTTTTCTGGACACGCTCGACGAAATCCCTTGCGGCCCCATCGAGGCGTTGCGCAGCTGCGGAGCAAGCTTTTGGCAGATTGTCTTTCAGGCGGGTCTGCCGCTTGCCGTTGCAGAGCTTATGAGCTGGACACTCTATATGGTCGAGACCAATATTCGCGAGGCCACGTTGGTGGGCTTGCTTACCGGTACGGGTATCGGCTTTGCCTTCAACCTGTACTACGCGTCTTTTCGGTATGACTGCGCTGGCCTTGTGATTCTTGTGACCATTGTTTTGGTGCTCGTGGTCGAGGCGATTTCCAACGCAGCTAGAAGGTCGATGATCTAATGGATACTTTTGAGCTGACTCCCGCCACGGCCGGTGCGATCGAGCGTTCGCACGCTGGGCATATTCGTCTCGTGTCTCGCCGGGGGCGCAACTATTCTGTCGTGCTTACGCTGGGCATTCTGTGCCTCTTGACGGTCGTTACGTTTGTGCGCATGGATTTTGGCACGGTTGACCTTGGCCGCGCACTCGCTCAAACCTGGTCTGATTTCTGCGCCATGATGTTCCAACCAGCGCTTGACCCGCCGTTGGGAGCTGCGCATTTTAGCTGGGCAAAGGTTGCCGAGAGCACGTTGGTCAGCATTGCGGTTACCGTGCTGTGCACCATCATCTCGGCCATCATCTCGTTTTTCTTGGCGTTGGCGGCATCCGAGAACCTCTCGAATCCGCTCGTTTCCAATGCGGTCAAAGGATTCGTTGCTATCATCCGAGCGATTCCAACGATTCTGTGGGTACTCGTCTTCACGGTGGCCATCGGCCTTGGATCCGAGGCGGCGGTGCTGGGAATTTCCTTCCATTCCATCGCGTATCTTACCAAGAGCTACTCGGAGTCGATTGAAGAAATCGATGCAGATGTAATCGAGGCACTCTCTGCGAGCGGTGCCAGCTTCTGGCAGATTGTGTTCCAGGCCATCTGTCCGGCAACCATTACCAAACTGCTCTCATGGACTTTTATTCGCTTTGAGATCAATTTTGCCAACGCGGTTGCCGTGGGCGCCTTCGCGGGCGCGGGCGGTATCGGCTTTCAGCTGTATCAGGCAGGCAACTACTACTACAACCTGCACGAGGTGGGCGTGATTGTCTATGTATGCCTGGCTGTGTCGTTTGCACTCGAGTTCATCTCGGTTCGCCTTCGTCGCCGTTACATCATCGACTCGGATAACTAAGGAAAGATTTGCATGCTAACAAGAAGAGAGAGGACCGAGGTCCTGGTTGAGAGCGGCCCTGCGCTTGCGCTCGAACTGGCGGGCCTGGTCGAGGCCGCCGCCCCTGCCGAAGATATTGTGCCGGCGCACCAGGGCCTTGTGATGTGTCAGGTGCGCGAGACGGCTCGCAACAGCCGCTTTTATCTGAGCGAGGTGCTTGTTACCGAGAGCCGCGTGCGCATTGGCGAGGCCGATGGCCTGGGCGTGCTTATGGGAACCGATGCCGCGCATGCTCGTGCGCTCGCGGTAATCGATGCCGCTTATGCAATGGATCCGGCGCCGGCTTGTTTGGCGGAACTCGAGCGCCGCGTCGAGGAGGCGCGTGCTGCCATGTTTGAGCGCGTGGCTGCACAGGATGCTCTCACCTATGTGTCGCGTGTCGAGTTCGATGAAATGTCTGGCCAGGACATGAGTGTTCAGGCGGTGGTCAAATGAACGAGCAGGATGAGGTTTTCGATCGCGATCCGTCCCTTGACGAGCGCGCCTTCGAGCTGCAGGGAACGTTTCGTACGGTTCTGGACTGCATGGCGCGCCCCGGCGAGGTTTGCCGCCTATCCGTCACGGATGCCTATGAGGTCGAGGCGAAGCGCTGTGGCCTATTCCCCGCGACGTTGATGTTGGCGGACATGCTGCTCGATAGCGGTACGACTTTTTGCATGGCGACCACGGGCTTTGAGCGTGCTGCCCGGCAGATCGCGAGTCGAACGCACGTGACTCCTGCGGCGCCGAGCGAAGCTGCGTGCGTGATCGTTCCGGAGGCTTTTCGAGATGAGGGCGCGGCGAGTGCAATCGCTGCGCTTACGGCGGGGACGCTTGAACAGCCGCATCGCGGCGCGACGGTTATCGTCGAGTGCTCGGTGCTTTTGGGACTGGATGCGCAGGGTTTGCGCGTCGGCTCCGCTTCGCACGCGTGTACCAAGAGCTCCTGGGAGCTCGGTGGCCCCGGCGTTGACGGCACTTCGCACTTCTCGTGCGATCGCGGCGATGTCTTGCGCTCGCGTATTGCGCGTCTGGACGAGTTTCCCTGCGGCATCGACCTGATGTTTGTAGACGGGTTTGGCCATATCGCCGCCGTTCCCCGTTCCAGCGCTTGCAGGGAGGTTGAATCATGGGATATGTAGCCGTTTCCGGCGGCGAGCAGGCAATCGCCGCATCGCTTGAGCTGCTTGAGCGCGAGCGCGTTGCGGGTGGCCGCGCGCTCGATCCCGCACTCATCATCGAGGCCATGCCGCATGCGGTCGAGCAGGTGCAGTCTGAGGGCTCCGTTTGGGCTCCCGAGGTTGCTGCAATCGCCCTCAAGCAGGCGTCGGGTTCTATCGAGGAGGCCGTCTTTTTGGTGCGTGCCTACCGTTCCACCCTCGAGCGCCTCTATACATCGCGTGTGATCGATACGGGCGAGATGCACGTTTCGCGCCGCATCTCCGCGGCCTTCAAAGATATCGAGGGCGGACAGATTTTGGGCGCGACCCGCGATTACAGCCATCGCCTTATCAATTATGATCTAAGCGAAGAGACCGATGCCGATGTCCGTGCCGCGCGCGCTGTCATCGATGAGCGTCTGGATGAAGCGGCCGAGGCCTTTTATGGCGTGGCCGAGACCACGCCTCTCGATTGTGTGCCCAAGGTGTGCGATTACCTGCGCCAGATCGGTATGATCCGCCCGATTGCTATCGACGACACCGAGCCCGTCGATATCACCAAGACCCCGCTTTTCACGCCGGCGCCGCGCAGCGTTATCCTGCAGGCCCTCTCGCGTGGCCTCACGCAGGCGGTTGTCGCCATCGGGTACGCGGCCATTCGCGGCTTTGGCATTTCCCATCCCACGGTGGGCGAGCTTCGCCGCGGCAGCGTGCCGGTGACGATTGATGCCCCCGGAACCGATCCCTCTCAGGCTTCTGCCGACGACGCGTACTATCTGGGAGCACTCCCGGTCTGTGAGGTCGAAAGCCTGATCGCCAACGACGAGGTGACCGAGACGGGCGAGCATGTGAACGCGCTCGATGTGGGCTACGGCCTCGTTACCGGCAGCGACGAGAGCAAGGCCATCGCCATGAGCGTCCTCGACCATTCGCTGCGCGTCGACGACGTTCGCTACCCCACACAGGATCAGGAGTTCGTGCTCTATCACATCGACGGTGTGGAAGCCACGGGCTTTATCAGCCATCTCAAGCTGCCGCACTACGTGACGTTCCAAAGCAAGCTCGATGCAGCCTTGCGCTCTATGAATCACGCCGAGGGACAGAAGGAGGACGGTTCTCGTGCAGCGCAACTATAACTTTGCCTTTTTGGACGAGGGCTCCAAGCGCGAGATTCGCCGCGCCATCTTGAAGGCCGTCGCCATTCCCGGATACCAGGTGCCGTTCGCCAGCCGCGAGATGCCCATCGGCCGCGGCTGGGGTACGGGTGGCCTGCAGGTCACGTTGTCGTGCATCGGTCCCGATGACGTGCTCAAGGTAATCGACCAGGGCTCGGACGCGAGCGTCAATGCCGTGTCTATTCGCAGCCTCGTGCACGAGACTACCGGCGTCGAGACCACCACGTCCACGGCGGACGCGACGCTCATCCAGAGCCGTCACCGTATCCCTGAGCGTCCGCTGCAGCGCGAACAACTCATGGTGCTGCAGGTTCCCATGCCAGAGCCCCTGCGCACCTACGAGGCGCGCGAAAGCGTGACGCGCCGTCTGCATGCCGAAGCTGAGTACACCGGGGCATATCTGGAGCTTTTTGAGCAGATCGTGCGCTATGGCTCCACGACTACCGGTGCCGACCATCCCGTGATGGTGCAGGATCGCTACGTTATGGCGCCGAGCCCTATTCCGCGTTTCGACAATCCCAAGCTCAACGATGCCGAGAATCTCTTTTTGTTTGGCGCCGGTCGCGAGAAGAAGATCTATGCCGTGCCGCCCCATACCAAGGTGGAGTCGCTCGCCTTCGAAGACCATCCCTTTGTGCGCGAGGATTTTGAAGGTAAGCGCTGCTGCATCTGTGGGGCGACGGGCGTCTATATGACTCAAACCATCGATCCCGTTACGGGCAAGAAGGCATGGCAGTGCTCCGATACCGATTATTGCGCAGAGCGTCTCGAGGAGGGCGGAAGCGATGAGTAAAGGCACGACGATGCTTCCCGCTACGGTTCATCATGAATTTAAGGATAAGGCTCCGGTTTTGTCCGTTCGCCATCTGGCCAAGCGTTTTGGCGTCGGCTGTGACTACTGCCGCGACCCGCATGCCAAGCTCGAGCGCAACATCTGTCCTGTATGCGGCACGGTGCACGCGGTGCGCGACATCTCGCTCGAGGTGCATCGCGGTGAGATTCTGGGCATTGTGGGCGAGTCTGGTTCGGGCAAGTCGACGCTCATGCAGTGCCTCTATTTCGACCAGGAGCCCACGGCGGGCGATATGCGTGTCGCTGCATATGATGGGGGCAAAGGCAACTGCTTTGACCTCTCTCGCCAGCAAAAGCGCCTTATTCGCGATGAGATTTTTGGCATGGTTTACCAAAACCCTTACCTGGGCCTGCGCATGAACTTCTCGAGTCTTTCCAATATCGCCGAGAAGCAGATCGCTGCCGGTATCCGTGACGTTTCCTCCATGGTCGATCGCGGCCGCGAGCTGCTTGATCGCGTGAACATCCCCTTGCGTCGTGAACAAGATCCACCGCGCGCGTTTTCGGGCGGTATGCAGCAGCGCGTGCAGATTGCCAAGGCGCTTTCCAACCGTCCTCCGCTGCTGTTCTTGGACGAGGTCACCACCGGTTTGGACCTTTCGGTTCAGGCGCGCGTGCTTGATCTTATCCTCTCGCTGCGTCGTGACCTGGGAGTCTCGATGGTTGTGGTGAGCCATGACCTGGGCGTGATTCGCCTGCTTGCCGATCGCACTATCGTGATGCTCGACGGGCAGGTCATCGAACATGGCTTGACCGATCAGATCATGCAAGATCCGCAGCACGCCTACACCCAAGAACTCGTCTATTCGCTTCTTTAGGAGGTTCGCCGATGTACGTCATCCGCAACGGAATCATTGTTCAGCCCGACCGCCTGCTCTTTGGCTATGAGCTTGTGGTCGAAGACGACAGGATCGCCGCAATTCAACGCCAAGGCAAATTCGATGCGACCGTCGCGGGAGCCGGCGTTATCGATGCTCATGGTGGCTATGTCACGCCTGGTCTTGTGGATATCCATTCCGACTATATCGAGACCGTTATCTCGCCGCGCCCGACGGTGCTCATGGACTTCTCGACGGCATTGTTCGAGGCCGAGCGTGAGCTCATCGCCCATGGCATCACCACAATGTATCACTCGCTTTCGGCATATGCGCAGGACATCATGGACGCCAAGCCGGTCCGGCGCTGGGAGAACACCGAGATAATCATGGCGCTTATCGCCGGCTGCAAGCGCACCGAGGGACGAAACGCCCATCTGATTCGTCATCGCCTGCACCTGCGTCTCGAGGTCGATAACGTCAATCTGGTTGAGCAAGTTGAGGGGCATTTGCGCTCGGGCGAGGTGGACGAGCTTTCATTTATGGACCACACTCCCGGCCAGGGTCAATATCGCGATATCGAGATCTGGCGCAAGAGCGTTCGCGGCGATCACGAGCTGAGTGACGAAGAGGCGGAGCGGATCGTCGCCGCTCAGCAGGCGGCACCCAAGCTTTCCTTTGATCAGCTCAAATATCTTGCCGATGTTGCCTGTGAAAACGGCATTGCGCTGGCGAGCCACGATGACGATTCGGTCGAGCATCTGGATCTTATGCGTGAGCTCGGCTGCACGATCTCTGAGTTCCCGGTGAGTTTAGAGGTGGCGCGCGCTGCTCGCGAGCATGGCATGTCGACCGTCATGGGAACACCCAACATCTTGCTGGGGAAGAGCCATTCGGGCAACCTTTCGGCGCGCGACGCCGTGTCTAACGGAGTGGCGAGCGTGCTGTGCTCCGATTACTATCCCACGGCAATGCTGCAGAGTGCCTTTGCCCTGCACCATGATTTCAAGCTGCCGCTTGAAGAGGCGTTTGCCATGCTCACTATCAACCCGGCGCGCGCCGTGCATGCCGACGATCAGGTTGGCAGTCTGGAAGAGGGCAAGAAAGCCGATATTCTGGTCATTCGTGAGGTTGAGGAAGGCCAGCGCACCTATCCCGTGATCACGGCGACGCTGGTGGATGGCCGTGTGGTTTCGCGTATGTGGTATCCGGCGCTGCCGAGCATGTCTGCCCGTTTTGCCACCGATGCCGCGACGATCGCCGAGACCGCCGACCACGTGCCGGCAGCCGTGGCGGGTACGGATGGATCGGAGGACAAGTAATGGGCGATTCAATCGAATTCTATCAGCTCGATGTATGCCCACTCCTTGCGATCGAGGATCTTTCCAAGGGCTTTACCCTGCATGCCGCCGACTGTCGCGTGCGCGGCTGTGAACATATCTCGCTGAGCGTGCTGCCGGGTGAGTTCGTGGGCGTTACCGGCCGCTCGGGCTCGGGCAAATCCACGATTCTCAAGTGCGTCTATCGTACGAATCTGCCGGAAAGCGGCCACATCGTGTACGATTCCGAGGCCTTTGGTCCGGTCGACCTTGCCACGCTCGATGAACGTCGTGTGATCTATCTGCGCAACTACGAGATTGGCTATGTCTCCCAGTTCCTCGATGCCGTGCCACGTACCACGGCCCGTGAAATCGTGCACGCGAGTGCCGCTGAGGCGTTTGCCGATGAAGATGCGATTGAGGAGGAGACAACGCGCATGCTCGAGCATTTCGACTTCCCCAAGCCCCTGTGGGACCTGTATCCCAATACGTTCTCGGGTGGTGAGAAGCTCAGGCTCAACATCGCGCGCGCTATGGTGCGTCGTCCACGTCTATTACTGTTGGATGAGCCGACTGCCAGCCTCGATAACGCGAGCAAGGTCAGAGTCCGCGATTTGATTGAGCAACTCAAGGCCGGAGGTACTACGATGCTGGGCATCTTCCATGATTTGGAGTTCATGGAAGGCGTTTGCGATCGTGAGTACAACATGCAGACTGGTGGGTTTGTCCAGGCATAGGAGGGACGGATGCAGGAACATAGATCCGTGCAGGGGTCATTTGATCTGCATACGCATTCGGTTTATTCCGATGGTTCTCAATCGGTGCAGGCATTGATTGCCGAGGCTCGTGAGCGGGGTCTTTCGGGTATTGCCATTACCGATCACGACAGTTTGCGCCAGCTGTCATCCGTACGCGCCGAAGCCCGCAAGATGGGTTTTCCCGTGATTGCGGGCGTTGAGGCTTCTTGCATTGACTCGGAAACCGGACGCAAGATTCATATTCTTTGCTACGGCCTCGCGGCTACGGCGGATGAATCTGGCCCGCTTGAGCTCTTGGTAAACGAAACGCTTGCCCGCCGTACTGCCAACACCCTGTGGCAGGCATGGACGCTCGAACGTAAAGGGATGGCCCCCTGCGGGCGAAAAGCATCGGTGGCCGACGTGGTCGAAGTCTCGCGGGCAAGTACTGGTGTCTACAAACAGCATGTCATGCAGGCGCTTACGGGGCTGGGCTATCGAGATGGCGAATATCAGTGCGTTTATCGTCGGCTATTTAAAAATGGCGGTATTGCCGAGCGCGACATTTCCTATCCCGACGCACTTACAGTTGTTCGGGCTGCTCGCGAACAGGGAGGCGTGCCCGTGCTCGCACATCCCCAGCAGATGGACTCGTGGGGGGCTATCCCCGAACTTGTTAAGGCAGGTCTGATGGGCATCGAGGCGTTTCATCCCGATAACGATGCCGTTGCGACCGAAGAGGCCTTTAGACTTGCACGGCAGTACGGAATCGTGTGCACCGGCGGTAGCGATTACCATGGGCGCTATGGCGCCCCCGAGTGCGTCGGGTCTTGTTTCATCACGCCGGATGAAGCCGGCGAGTCCGTCGCGCAGCTGTTCGACCAAGAACGCCTGCTTGCTTAGGGGGTCCGGAGATGACAGTTCGAATGGCGACTGTTGCCGATACCGACGCGGTGTACGAGCTCATGTGCCAGCTCGAGGACACTCGGTTTGACCGATTGACGTTCTGTAAGCGTTTTGCCTGGCAGCTTGCCCGACAGCCATTTTTCGCTTTTGTGCTCGAAGAGGATGACGTTGTCGGGATTGTGAACGTGCGCGTCGAGCGGCAGCTTCACCATGAACACCCCGTGGCCGAGATTTGCGAGCTCGTGGTTGACAAGGGATACCGTGGTGGTGGACGCGGGACACTGCTGCTTGAGAGGGCCATTGCGTGTGCACGAGAGCAGGGCTGCGAGGTAATCGAGGTGACCTCAAATGCCGCACGGTTGGGTGCTCACCGGTTTTACGAGAATCACGGCATGAAGAGGACGCATGCTAAATTCATGATGGGGCTGTGAGGGCCCTCAAATGTATACGCAATAACGCAATAACGCTCGTAAACTTTTTCAAAAATAGTTCTTGCGTTCGCGCTGGCGCTCCGTTATTCTAATTCCTGCACGCGGGCGTGGCGGAATTGGCAGACGCGTACGGTTCAGGTCCGTATGGGGGCAACCCCATGAAGGTTCAAGTCCTTTCGCCCGCACCATTGAATGAAAGAGCTCCCAGCAATGGGGGCTTTTTTGTTATGGGCCCATCGCGGGGACTTGAACCTGCGAAAGAGCGAGCGTTAAGAAAACGCGGAGCGTTTTTAGCGAGCTGGCGAGGACGCCGGCAGGCGGCCGAAGCCGGTGCGGATCCGCGGAGCGGATACGCGGACGTCCTTTCGCCCGCACCATTACATGAAAGAGCTCCCAGCAATGGGAGCTTTTTTGTTATGGGCCCATCGCGGGGACTTGGACCCGCGAAAGAGCGAGCGTAAAGAATACGCGGAGCGTTTTTAGCGAGCTGGCGAGTCCGCCGGCAGGCTGTTTTTACGGATCCAATGCCGATATTTCGTATGCCCGAAACCCCAGTGGGCAAAAAACGGCAAATATGAGTACTGTCACAAAGGCGGCAACATTTCTAGAGGTCTATTTTGTGATAATTACGCAACAGCTGTACGTTAATTTGATTCGGCTTTGAGACAAAGCGGCTCAATTTGGAAGGATCTCGGGTTCGACAGGGTGCTATTTTGCTAAATAGGCTGCTACTAAAATAGTGACAGTACTCATATTTGGTCTTTTTTGCCCACTGGCCCTGCCATCGGGCCTTTGGGGTCGTCCAGGACGGGTATCCTAGTGCCAATGTATGCCCAATAGAGGAGAAGCCATGCTGTTTTCCGGTATCATCGCCGCCCTTACCAGTCTTTTGATCCCTATTATCATTCTGTTGCTGCTGCTTCCCAACGCCTGCTATGTCGTTGAACAACAGCATGCCGTGATCATCGAACGTCTGGGCAAGTTTAACCGCATCGTCAACGCGGGCTTCCACATGAAGGTGCCCGTGATCGACCGCAAGGCCGCCACGGTGAGTCTGCGCACCATGAAAAACGGTTTTGGCATCGACGTTAAGACCCAGGACAACGTGACCATCGGCCTTGAGGTCTCTGCTCAGTACCACGTGAGCTATGACATGGGCGCCGGCCCGGCAGATTCGGGCATCTACAAGAGCTACTATATGCTGCAGGAGCCCGTCGACCAGATGCGTGACTTCATCACCGACGCTCTGCGCTCTTCGATTCCCGTCTACACACTCGATGAGGTCTTTGCCAAGAAGGATGACATCGCCAAGGACGTTAATGCCACCGTGTCCGAGCAGATGGCTGCCTACGGCTTCACCCTCGTGTCGACACTCATCACCAAAATCGCGCTGCCGACCGAGGTCGAGAACTCCATGAACGACATCAATGCCGCCCAGCGAAAGCGCGCTGCCGCGCAGGAGCTCGCCGAGGCCGACCGCATCAAGCGCGTCACCGAGGCGACCGCCGAGGCTGAGGCGATGGAAAAGGCGGGCGAGGGCATCGCCAACCAGCGCAAGGCCATCGCGCTGGGCATCAAGGATTCGCTCGAGATCATCCAGGAGACGGGAGTCGGTAACGACGAGGCCAACCAGCTGTTCATGTTTACGCAGTGGTCCGAGATGATGACGGAGTTCGCTCGTACGGGTAAAACCTCGACGGTCGTGCTGCCGAGCGATTTCTCGCAGTCGGCCTCGATGTTCGAGCAGATGCTGACAGCCAGCAAAGTTCAAAACGATTCGAAGGAGTAGACGCGCGTGAAATACACCGTCGTTTGCGTCGGTAAGCTCAAGGAGCGCTTTTGGAAGGACGCGTGCGCTGAGTACACCAAGCGCCTAGGTGCCTATGCCAAGGTTGATATCCGCGAGGTGGCCGATATCGACCCGGCTAAGGCGGGCGGCGTGGATGCCGCACGCGACAAGGAGGGGGCGGCAATTCTTGCTGCATTGCCGTCTCGGGCGCATGTGATCCTGCTAGCTATCGAGGGCAAGGAGCGTTCGAGTGAGGAGCTCTCGGCGCGGCTCGACGATCTTATGCTGCGAGGCAGCAGCGACATTGCCTTTGTAATCGGCGGTTCGGACGGCGTGAGTGATGAGGTGCGCGCCCGCGCCGATGAGATGCTCAGCTTTGGACGCATCACCTTACCGCACAACCTGGCGCGCGTGGTGCTGCTAGAGCAGATTTACCGCGCCTGCAAGATCAGCCGCGGCGAGCCGTATCACAAATAGGTCGGCAATACGAAACAATGGCATGGGACAATAGCTTCCGTTTTGAGGAACGTGCCTGAGAGGACTATGTGATATGAAGATTGGATTTGTCGGTTTTGGCAATATGGCGAGCGCTATGGCCGATGGCTGGATCGCTGCCGGTGTAGCTGCGGGCGACATGTGCGCCTGCGCGGGTCGCTACGACGCACTGGTTGAGCGCTGCGAGGCGCGCGGCATGGTCGCCTGCCACGATGCCGCCGAGGTTGTCGCCGCATCCGATATCGTGGTCGCTGCGGTCAAACCGTACATGATCGAGAAGATATTCGCCCCGCTCAAGGATGCTCTTGCCAAAAAGGTCGTTCTGTCGGTTGCCTGGACCTGGGACAGTGCCAAGTGGGAGCAGGTCCTGCCGGGCGTCGCGCACATCTCGACGGTGCCCAACACACCGGTTTCGGTGGGCGAGGGCGTCATCGCTTGTGAGAAGGCTTCCACGCTTAGTGATGAGCAGAGCACAGTGGTGCTTGATCTGCTTGGCAAGCTCGGTGCGGTGGTCGAGCTCGATACGAGCCTGCTGTTTGTGGGCGGCACGGTGGGTGGTTGCGCTCCGGCATTTGTCGCTATGGCAATCGAGGCCCTGAGCGATGCGGCGGTCAAGCACGGTATCCCGCGTGCCGATGCCTATCGCATTGTGAGCCAGATGGTGCTGGGTACGGCAAAGCTGCAGCTTGCAACTGGCCAGCATCCTGCGGCGATGAAGGATGCCGTATGCTCGCCCGGTGGTGCCACCATCAAGGGCGTCGTTGCGCTCGAGGACGCCGGCATGCGCAGCGCCCTGGTCAAGGCAATCGACGCAACTCTCCAGTAAAACCTGCCATTTAGGGACAGGTTTATTTTGGCAGGTTTTTCCTGCGGTTTTGTCCTTTTAGTGAAAAGCGCCCCGCAACTGGCTCAATTCCAGTTGCGGGGCGCTTGCGTTTGCCCAAATAAAACCGACCAAAATAAACCTGTCCCTTTTTGGCAGGTTAGTCCCAGAAGCTGTCTTCTTCATCCTCGGACTTGGGTCCGCGGTCGACGTACATCTTATGGGTACGCTTCTCCATTACAAAGGCAAGAATCGCAAATAACAGGATGCCGCCGGCGAAAAGGATGGCAAAACCGGTGCGGGTGCCAAACAAAAAGGAAAAAACTGCGTCCATTGGGTGCCTTCTTGCGTAGTTGAGTTGGGTCGTAAACGCTCATAAGTATATACTTGCCCATACATGTACAAGGTTGCAACCTAAATGGAATGTATATCGCCGGAGGATCTAATGCTTGATATCAAGTTTGTTCGCGAGAACCCCGATGCCATCGATGTCGCCATGGCTAACCGCCAGACGTCTTGGGATCGCGAGAAGTTCTTTGAGCTCGACGACGAGCGTCGTGCCGTCATCACCGAGGTCGAGGAGCTCCAGGCCACGCGTAACGCCGAGTCCAAAAAGATTGGCGCCCTGATGAAGGAGGGCAAGAAGGACGAGGCCGAGGCCGCCAAGGAGGCCGTGCGCGCCGTCAACGAGAAGATTGACGGTCTGGCCGAGCGCCGTACTGCTCTCGAGCAGGAGCAGTACGACTTCATGGCTCACCTGCCCAACATTCCTTGCGATGCCACGCCGTACGGCAAGGACGAGGACGAGAACATTGAGCGCCGTCGTTGGGGCACCCCGCGCGAGTTCGACTTCGACTTTAAGCCGCACTGGGATCTGGGCACCGATCTGGACATCCTCGACTTCGAGCGCGGCAACAAGCTCTCCGGCAGTCGCTTCACCGTTCTCGGTGGTGCCGGCGCCCGCCTGGAGCGCGCCCTCATCAACTTCTTCCTCGATACGCACACCAGCCGTGGTTTTAAGGAGTGGTGGCCGCCTATCGTCGTCAAGCGTCAGACCATGTTTGGCACGGGCCAGCTGCCCAAGTTCGAGGACGACGCCTATCACGTCTCGGGCGACAACTTCCTGATCCCCACCGCCGAGGTCGTGCTTACCAACCTGCACGCCGGCGAGGTCCTCGATGCCGACACCCTGCCGCGCCGCTACACCGCCTTCACCCCCTGCTTCCGCGAGGAGGCCGGTTCCGCCGGTCGCGACACCCGCGGCATCATCCGTCAGCACGAGTTCGACAAGGTCGAGATGGTCAAGTTCGCTAAGCCGGAGGAGTCCGACGAGGAGCTCGAGAGCATGACCGCCGAGGCCGAGTACCTGCTGCAGCAGCTGGGCCTTCCGTATCGCGTGATTAGCCTGTGCACCGGCGACTTGGGCTTCTCTGCCCGTCAGACCTACGACGTCGAGGTTTGGCTGCCGAGCTACAACGCCTACAAGGAGATCAGCTCCTGCTCCAACTGCGGTGACTTCCAGGCTCGCCGCGCCAACATCAAGTATCGCGACCCCGAGAACTTCAAGGGTTCGCGCTACCTGCACACCCTCAATGGTTCCGGCCTGCCGGCCGGCCGCACCATGGCCGCCATTCTGGAGAACTACCAGAACGCCGACGGCACCATCACGATTCCCGAGGTTCTGCGTCCTTACATGGGCGGCCTCGAGAAGATCGAGCCGGTCGCGTAACTTGCCTGCATAGGGGATATGCAAGGGCGCTCCTTCGGGGGCGCCCTATTTCGTGCGTAGGTCCATACCATGCCGTGCGGACAGCTCAATAGAAAACACACGAACAACTGTTCTGTATACAGCCATCTACCTGCTATGCTTTTGCTAAATAAGAGCGAGAGAAAGGGGACGCGATGGAGCTGTTTGATGATCGGGTGGTTTTGTTTGAGAGCGACGAGGGCGGGGAGTACCTGCTTGTAACGTGTGAGCCGTCTGGCATGGGTGGCCTGGTGCTTCGGCAGACGAGTGAGGGTCCGTTGACCCAATGGTGCTTTGAGGAGTCGCCGCATGTGGTCGAGACGTTTGTTGCGCATGAGGGGCTTGTTGTCCTTGAGCACTTCTATGGCGTTGGAACTTCTAATCAGGTGGCCCGAATGCTGAGCATCTCGTTTGCCGACTACGACTGTGCCCAACGGGTGCGGTCGCTTCTGGGGGAGCTTGGCGCCGGGTTCGATGTGATCGAAAAGCCAATCGATCGCACGAAAAGCGCTGATGCTCGTGGCGCAGCGTAACAAATTGTGGCTCGCGCGAAAAAAAGTTTGAGATTTTGCTTGACTCTAACGAACTAAAGTGGTTTTATATGTCTTGCGCTGCGGCGTTACCTCAGCTGGATAGAGGGTCTGACTACGAATCAGAACGTCATAGGTTCGAATCCTATACGCCGCACCAATCGAACTTAAAGCCTCCGGCAACGGGGGCTTTTCTTTTACGCCTGCACCGCATGGATTCGAACCTCGGTCGAGGCGCGGGCGTAAAGAAAACGCGGAGCGTTTTTAGCCCGCGGGCGAGTCCGCCGGCAGGCGGGCGAAGCCGGTGCGTATCCGCGAAGCGGATGCGCGGAATCCTATACGCCGCACCAATCGAACTTAAAGCCTCCGGCAACGGGGGCTTTTCTTTTACGCCGGCGCCGCATGGATTCGAACCTCGGTCGAGGCGCGAGCGTGAAGCGGACGCGGAGCGTCCGTAGCGAGCGGGCGAGCGCGCCGGCAGGCGGGCGAAGCCGGTGCGGATCAGCATGACAACTTAATCAGGTTGATTTTCAATCTCAACGCAACAGCCTGAACGGACCCCGCGTTTCCGCAGCTAGCGCAACGCGGAAATAGCTCCCGGCACCTGGCCATCACTTCGTTTCCGCAGGTGGAGGGGCTGTGGAGTCCGGTGCCCCCATG
>DBFABM010000009.1:0-38710 GCA_048194085.1 Collinsella aerofaciens | reverse complement strand
GCCCGTTTAACCACAGGAGGTAATGCACATGGCTAAGCATGGTAAGAGCTATAACGCCGCTGCCGAGAAGATCGACCGCGCCACGCTCTACACCCCCCTTCAGGCTGCCAAGCTCATCAAGGAGCTCGACACCGCCAAGTTCGACGAGACCGTCGAGGCCCACTTCCGTCTGGGCATCGATACTCGTAAGGCTGACCAGAACATCCGTGGTTCCATCTCCCTGCCCCACGGCACCGGCAAGACCGTTCGTGTTGCCGTCTTCGCCGAGGGCGAGAAGGCCCGCGAGGCCGAGGCTGCCGGCGCCGACATCATCGGTTCCGACGAGCTCGTCGCCCAGATTCAGAAGGGCGAGATCAACTTCGACGCCGCTATCGCTACGCCGAACATGATGGCCAAGGTTGGCCGCATCGGTAAGATCCTTGGTCCCCGTGGCCTCATGCCGAACCCCAAGCTCGGTACTGTGACCATGGACGTCGCCAAGATGGTCTCCGAGCTCAAGGCTGGCCGCGTTGAGTACCGCGCCGACCGCTACGGCATCTGCCACGTGCCCCTGGGCAAGAAGTCCTTCTCTGAGCAGCAGCTCGTTGAGAACTACGCTGCCCTGTACACCGAGATTCTGCGCGTCAAGCCCTCTTCTGCTAAGGGCAAGTACGTCAAGTCCATCTCCGTGTCTTCCACCATGGGTCCTGGCGTCAAGGTCGATCCCGCTGTCCAGCGTGACTTCCTGGCTGAGTAACTGCTAGTTACTGCCTGAGCAAAGCAAGCATTGCTAAAGAAACCCGGTTCCGCCTCGTGTGGGACCGGGTTTCTTGCTATCGCGTGCCAAAACCACCTCAAAGGGGTCAGCGTCCCCTTTGAGGTGGTTACCAGGGTGTTCTGGCGGTTGAGGACTCTATGGCTTCGTGGCGTTTGAGCTCGCGGCGCATGGTTTGTGAGTTGAGCCACGCTGCTTGCCAGCCGCGGATGGGGTAGTGCGTCTGGTCGAGCTCAAACTGCGTATAGCCGCAGGCGTTGATGATCGTCGTTCCACACACATGCTGACGCTCGCGCTGAAAATCGCAACCGTAGCTTTGGTGCACATGCCCGTGCACCATGTAGTCGGGATTCCAGGATTCGAGTGCTGTGTTAAAGCACTCGAATCCTCGATGCGGCAGATCGTCCAGATCACCCATACCGGCGGCGGGTGCATGGGTAAGCAGAATGTCGCACCCGCCGACCATCCTAACCTTACGCGACAGCTTACGCATGCGCTTGGACATCTCGCGTTCGGTGTACATGTTGGCGCCGTCGCGATAACGCATGGACCCGCCAAGGCCCGCAATGCGAATCCCTCGGTACGTGTACACGCTGTCCTCTACGCAGATACATCCACCCGGTGCATGACGTGCGTAGCGGTCATCGTGATTGCCGCGCACGTAGATGAGCGGTTTGTTGATGACCGTAACCAAAAACTCAAGATAGTCCGGGTCCAGATCGCCGGCGGATAAAATCAGGTCGACTCCCTCAAAGCGTTCCTTGCGAAAGCACTCCCAAAGGCATCGTTCTTCGGTATCGGCTATGGCAAGGATTTTCATAGGGCAGGGACTTTCGGCTCATCGTCGAGCTGCGGAATGGTGCCTACCACGTTGTCCGCCAGCCAATTCATCTCGACAATCTGCGTGCTCGGCAGCGGAGGGAAGCCTTCGATCTGTACCACGCCGTTCTGGCTGTGGAGCTCGCCGCCAAAGGGGTTGATGGATCCCTCAACAATGCCGTTGCGGAGCAACTGCACGAGTTTGCGCGTTTGGTAGGGTAGGCCCGGAGCGTAACGGATGTCGATAACGCCGGAGCTCATGCCATACCAGTAGTTGACAGCGCGCACTTGGTTGTCGTCGCTGGTCTCGTCCCACGTGCCGTGAAGAAGGCTGCGAACGATGAGCTCGTAGTAACGGCCCCAGTTCCATACGGGCATGGCGATGCCGGTGACTTTGCCGTCGACCAAGCGGTGAAGCCCGTAGGCCGTTGGGTCTTCGAGCGACTTTGACATGTCAGCGCCGGTCATGACGCTCACGCCTTCGCGGCACATGGCTTCGGCAAGACCACCGGCGGGAACATCGCCCCAGGTGAGGATGACCTGCGCGCGGGGGTCGAGCAGCGAGGCGCCAATCGCAAAGGCGTTGATCTCGCTGAGTGCGCCCGAGGCGAAGACCGACGCGTGGTAACCGATGCGGTGGTTGTCCGCCATGCTGGCGGCAAGGGCGCCCAGGAGAAACTTGGCCTCGTACATCTTGTCAAAGTACGAACGGACGCTTTGATGGGGAAGGCCGATAGAGCAGTTGAGGAACCGAATCCGGGGATACTCAACGGCAGCCCTGAGCGTGTATTCCATCAGGCGGTGCGAGGTCGAGAAGATGACGTTTGCTCCATGTTTGACAGCTGTTTCCACGGCGGCGTAGAACACATCCGGATCATGACAGTCCTCGAACGCCTCGGTGCGCACGATACCGTCAAAGTGCTCATCGAGATACTGACGCCCTTGGTCGTGCAGGCTGTCCCAGCTCGACGTCGCACAGGGGAACTCATGGATAAAGGCGATGCGCAGGGGGTTGGCCGTCGAGTAGACGGTCTTGCCCATAAAGAAGTTGAGCACGCCAGCGGTGGACTTGGCGGGCGTCTCCTCCTCGTCGACGCTCGGTGCTTCGACAAGATCGACCTTGTCCTCGTCATTTTTGCCGGCAATGACCAGCTCGCGCCAAATCTTGCACAGGCGGTTTACGACGATATCCGTCGGCGTATCCAGCAGGCGGTCCTGGTTGTACACATTGAGGTACACGAGCATGGCGTCGGCAGGCGTAATGTCCAGGTGGTCGCCGCCTGCGCGAAGGTAGGCGCGCTTAAAGAGCAGGAAGGTGTGGCGCAGGTAGTCGACCTTTTTCTGCGGCCATTTTTCGATAACGTTCTGACCGAGCATCTTGGCGAGCGTTTCGTAGCTTCCCTCACGCGAGAAGTCGATCTCGTATAGGGGGCAGACGCGCCAAAACGCGCAGAATTCGCCGTACAGGCGGCTTTCGACGGAATCACATGTGCTGGGGTAGAGACGGGTGACCCTGGCCGAAACCGTTGGAGCGTCCAGGAATTTGAGGACACTGACGCGTTTGTTGCCTTCCTGGACATAGAACCGATGCATGAACTCGGTGACGATGATGGGGTCGCGATAGCCCTCGGTTACCTGGATGTCGTAGAGGTTGGACCACTTGCGGGCGAACTCGGTGCTAAACGGAAGCAGGGGCATAAAGTTACACGAAAAGGCGGACTGACGGCCTTTGGTGACCGTGCCGACGACCATTTCGAGCGGAATATCCTGCAGGCCGACATTCTCTCGCTGACCTAAGGGGAGCTGAGCAACCAAGCTATCGAGGTCCGTAAGGTATGGATGCTCGCTTTGGCTGATGGCGCGACGGCGTCCCTGCTCGCCGCGCTTGCGTGCTTGACGATAGGCCTCTTCCATGGTGTCTACTCCCTTAGTCGTTTAAACAACGATATGAACCATGGTACCACGAATGAAAACCACTACAAAGATGCCTGTCCCCTTTGCGGTGGTTTAGGCGATGATGGGGGCGATGGCGCGGATGCAGGCGTCGGCTGCCGTGAAAGTAGTGCTGTCGTCGCTGACGATAAAGATGATCTTTCCTTTGATGCCAAAGTCGCCGATTTCGCTAAAGAGTACGTAGGGCTCCTTGTCAAAGCCCGAGATGGGCGAGACGGCCGTTTTGGTTGCGCTCGTGAGCTCGTCTGCCAGCACGTCAAGGGAAGCCCACTTAGACGTGTCCTTTACGGCAACGGGCACGGCCACGCGCCCAAAGGGCATCAAATGCACGAGCGTGTTCTTGGAGATGTTGGAGTTGGGCACAATGATGGTCTGTCCACAGGCATCCTCAATCGTTGTATGACGCCAAGTGATGTCTTGGACCACGCCGGATACGCCGCCGACCTCGATATTGTCGCCGGGTTTGATGATGCCCATAAAGGTCACTTGCATGCCGCCGATAAGGTTTGACAGCGTGTCCTGAAAGCCGAGCGAGATGGCGATGCCGCCGACGCCAAGAGCGGCGACGAGCGCGTTTGCGTTAATGCCAAAGCAGTTGTCGAGGATAAAGCTGCCGCCGATCATCCAAATGACGGCGCGCGCGATGTTGATGAAGATACTCGATGCCGGAAGCGGGTTATCGTCTCGGTTAAGCAGATGATTCAGGGTCTTGGATACGACCTTGGCGGCGACGGCGGTGCCTATCGCCAAGATGACGGCCCAGATGATGTTGTGGACCCACCGTTGCTCAAAGAAATGAAGAATCGGCTCAAACAATTCCATGTAGGGAAAACCTCCTAATGATCGTCCAACCATGATACCCACCAAGAAGCCCGTCCGATCAAATTCGGACGGGCTTCTGTGCTCGATATAAGGTTTACGCGGCGGGGCTGTAAGGCCCGGCGGTGTAGCTTAGCGTCGACGCTTCCAGATAATGCCGAGCATGATGACGATGATGCCGCCGATAAGGCACGCGCCAACTACTGCCAGCGTGCGGTCTCCCGTTGTGGCAAGCTTACCGGTCGTCTTCTTGGTGATGACCTTCGTGGCCGTCGTGTCCGTCTTAGGCGAGGGCTTAGGCGTCGGGGCCGGTGTGGGCGTGGGGTCCACGGCAGCGGAGCCAAAGCTGATGGTGCCCGCGAGCGAGGCCATCTTGCTCTCCCAGCTGTCCTGCCCGATCAGTGCCCTCAGCGCCGCCTCGCACGTGCCCCACTCGGTGTACTTGGTGGCGTGTGCAAAGGTGGGAAAATCGGTCGTGTTGGTAATGATGTAGTTGTTGGTGGCGACGGTATAGGTCTTGGCGGGGTCGAGCGTGCTGCCGTCTTTGGTGAGTGTGGCACTCACAATGCGCTTGCCTTCGGGCTGCGTCCAATCAATCGTCACGTTGATGCCGCCAAAGGAGAGAACGCTGCCAGAGTCATCGCGCCACTTGTACTTGTCTTGCGCCTCCTGCTCGGTGTGACCGGCCGCCACATAAGCCTGCTGAAGCTCGTAGCTGTCGTTGCAATCGTCGCTGATTTGTAGCGAGTGCTCGAGCGCTGCGAGGAAGTCCGCGCCGGTCATGGTCCAGGTCTCCACGGTGTTGCCGTAGGGCGAGATGGCGATGACGTTGCCGGCGGTCACGTTGCCCGCCGCGATGCCGCCGCGGATGCCGCCAGCGTTTTCGATAGCGAGGTCCGCGCCCGTCAGGTCAAGATAGGAGCTGCAAATCACGTGGCCGATGGTCTGGGCCTTGGTGGTGTCGCCCTCCTTGCTGGGACGGAAATCGGTGGTGCGCACCATTTCCCAACCATGCGTGCCTGCGGCGTCCTCGCCGTAGAAATAGTTGGTGGTGGATGTGCCGAGCACCTTGTTCGATTCGTTTTCAAAGTCCTCGTCGAGCGGCTTGATCTTGTTGCGGACGGCTTCAAGGCGGCTTTGGTAGTCGGAGCCCTTGTCGGGGTCTGCCAAAAGGTCGTTGACGTTCTTGGCGGTGTAGAGCTTCTCGTTGCTGTCGTCTGCAGGGACCGTGACCGTGTCGTCGTCGGTCGTCTCGGTGCCATTCGTGTCGTATTTGTACGGAATGGAAAGCAGTCCCACCTCGGCAAAGGCACTGCCCGCCTCGACAACGTGGATTGTCTTGCCGTCGGCTCCCGTCACCTTCTCGTTAAGGTTGATGTGCTCGTGGCCTGCGATAAGGGCATCGACGCCACGGAGTCGCGCGGCAAAGGTCTTGGCGTCGAGCGTGTGCGCGATACACACAACAACATCGCAGCCCTCCTTGCGCAGCTGCTCTGCCTCGGCATTGATGGCGTTCGCGGCACTCGAGAACGACGTACCCGCGACCAGGTCCGCGCGCAGCGAGGATCCCAGCGACTCATCCATGGCACCCACGACGCCGACCTTGATTTTGTAGTCGAATGTGGAGTGATCCTCGCTATCCTCCCAGGTGCGATCGAGCGTCTTCGTGATGCTCGAGCTCCATACGCCGCTCGTAGACTTCGCGTTCGCGCAGAGCATGGCGAAGGGCGTGCCGGTGGTGCTGTAGCCGGTCATGGTGCGGAGTTTGTTCGCGCCGTAGCTCCAGTCGTGGTTGCCCGGCGTGGTCGCGTCGTAGCCGTCTACATAGAAGGTGTCCATGAGCTCGGCGATGCTCTTGCCCTCGCTCATGGTGGCGAAGGACTGCCCGTGGAAGGTGTCGCCCGCATCGAGCAAAAGATCGGGGGCGCTGTTTTGGGCGCTATAGAGAACCGCCAGCCCATCAAAGCCCACAGTGCCGGTGCCCTTGCTTGCGTTGTAGCTGTACTTGTAGCTGCCGTGGATGTCGTTGGTGTGCATGACGGCCACGGAGCCGTCAATAGCGGCGGGCAGGTTCCCCGCGAAAGCGAGGCTTGGGATGCCTGCGAGCGCGCCGGCAAACAACGCGGTGGCTAACGCAAGGCGGGGGAGTCTTTTCATGGCAGTTTCCTTAGTCCTTAGCCAGAATGTCTGGTTGAATATCGGATTATCGACATAATATGCGAAAACCGCCGCAAGGGCGCCTGTCCCTTTGCGGCGGTTTTGACGTTTGCGCAGAGAAAACCTGCCAAAATAAACCTGTCCCTTTTTGGTAGGTTTAGCTTAGCAGCATGCGGTCGTTGGCGAGCTCGCCGCCCGAGACCTCCTCGAATTTCTGCAGCAGGTCGGCTACGGTGAGCGACTTCTTCTCATCGCCCGCCACGTCGTAGATCACGTGGCCTTCGTGCATCATGATCAGACGGTTGCCCAGACGGATGGCGTCGTTCATGTTGTGCGTGACCATGAGCGTGGTCAGGTGGTTCTCGTCGACGATCTCCTCGGTCAGGTTGAGCACCTTAGAGGCCGTCTTGGGGTCGAGGGCCGCGGTGTGCTCGTCGAGCAGCAGCAGGCGCGGCCTGGTGAGCGTGGCCATCAACAGGGTGAGTGCCTGGCGCTGTCCGCCCGAGAGCAGGCCGACCTTGGCGTTGAGACGCGTGTCCAGACCAAGGTCCAGGCGCTTGAGCAGCTCAACGTACTCATCTTTCTCGGCCTTGGTGACGCCCCACGAAAGGCCGCGACGCTGGCCGCGACGCTTGGCGAGGGCCAGGTTCTCGGCAATCTGCATGTCGGCTGCGGTGCCGCGCATGGGGTCCTGGAACACGCGGCCCAGGTACTTGGCACGCTGCGACTCGCTCAGACGCGAGATATCGTTGCCGTCGAGCTCGATAACGCCCGAATCGAGCGGATATACGCCGGCGATCATGTTGAGCAGCGTGGACTTGCCGGCGCCGTTGCCGCCAATCACGGTTACAAAGTCGCTGTCATTCAGGGTGAGGTCGACGCCGGTGAGCGCGCGCTTCTCGGTGACGGTGCCCTTGTTAAAGGTCTTTTTGACGTGCGAGAGCTTAAGCATCTGCCTCATCCCCCTTCGTGTAGGAGCTGCGGAGCTTATAGCGCTCCCAAACCACGGGCACGCACAGGGCCACGGCGACGATCACGGCGGAGAGCAGTTTCATGTCGTTGGCGTCCATGCCCATTTGCAGCACGATGGCGCGGATAAGGAAGTAGACCACGGAGCCAAAGACGGCGGAGGCAAGACGGACGCTAAACTGCGTGAGGCCGCCGGGCAGCAGACGGCCGAGCACCTCACCGATAACAATGGCGGCAAGACCGATAACGATGGCACCGGTGCCCATACCAATGTCGGCATACTTTTGGCTCTGGCAGATGAGCGCGCCCGAAAGGCCGATGAGGGCGTTGGAGAGCACAAGGGCGATCATCTTGGTGGAGTTGGTGTTGACGCCCAGGGCGCGGATCATGTACTCGTTGTTGCCGGTGGCGCGCAGCGCCGAGCCAATCTCGGTGCCAAAGAACCAATACAGGATGGCAACGATAGCCACGGCGAGCAGGATGCCCAAGATGATGGCAACGGTGGACTGCGGCAGGCCGGTCATATTGCTGACGGCCGAGAACACGGTGCCCTTGGCAAGAATGGGCGTATTGGACTTGCCCATGATGCGCAGGTTGATTGACCACAGACTGATCTGGGTGAGGATTCCGGCGAGGATCGCGGGAATCTCAAAGACGGTGGTCAAAATGCCCGTGACGGCACCCGCGATGGCGCCGGCGCACATACCGGCCAGCACGGCGAGCAGCGGGTCGACGTTGTTATTGACGATGAGCACAGCGCAGACGCAGCCGCCGAGGGCAAAGCTGCCGTCGCAGGTCATATCGGGAATGTCGAGCAGGCGGAACGTGATAAACACGCCAAGCACCATAATGCCCCAGAGGACGCCCTGCGAAACGGCGCCCTGCAATGCAATGAGCATGCTTCATACCTCCTAGGATAGGGTGGACACGTGATTTTCCATAATAGCGGTAACAATGCATAGAAGAGCTGCGGACAGACGTTTTGTTTTACCTGAAACAAGCAGGGCGGACGCCGGTCTACAGCGCCCGCCCCTGTGGCTCAGATATTGAATAACGCGGCTAAAGCGCGAGCACGGGCTCTAGACGCATGCCGCGTATGGCATTACGCGTCCAGAGCGGAAAGGTCGATGCCCAGGGCCTCGGCCATCTCGTCGTTCTTGACGACGACCAGGTCCTTGCTCGAGAGGTGCTTGATCGGCATGTCTTCGGGCTTGGCCTCGCCCTTCAGGATCTTAACGGCCATCTCGCCCGCGGCGTAGCCCAGGTCCTCGTAATTGATGGAGAGGGTGAACAGGCCGCCGGCCATGCACATACCCTCCTCGCCAGTCACGAAGGGAAGCTTGTTTTCCTTGCAGATCTGGCCGACCTGCGAGGCACCCGCGGCGATGGTGTTGTCGGTGGGGGAGTACAGCGCGTCGACCTTGCCCACGGCAGACTCGACGACGGACTGAATCTCGTTGGAGCTCGAGACGGTGAAGTCAGTGTACTCGAGGCCCAGCTTGTCGAGCTCCTTCTTGGCGGCCTTGATCTGGACGTCGGAGTTGGACTCGGCGGTGCAGTAGAGCAGGCCGACCTTTTTAACGTCGGGCAGGACCTTCTGCATCATCTCGAGCTGCTCGGCGACCGGGGTGAGGTCGGAAGCGCCCGTGACGTTGGTGCCGGGCTTGTCGTTGTCCTGGACCAGGCCGGAGGCGGCGTAGTCGGTGATGGCACAGCCCACGATGGGGATATCGGCCGTGGCGCCGGCGGCAGCCTGCGCGGCGGGCGTGGCGATGGCATAAATCAGGTTGACGTTGTCGCCCACAAACTTGTCGGCAATGGACTTACACGTGGACTGGTCGTTCTGGGCGTTCTTCTGGTCGATCTTGACCTTAAGGCCGCTCTCCTTGATGGCCTTGACAAAGCCGTCGTTGGCGGCATCGAGTGCGGAGTGCTCGGTGAGCTGCAGAACGCCGATGGTGTAGTCGGAACCGGCGGCAGCAGAGCCGGAACCAGAGTTGCCGCCGCACCCGGCGAGCGGGGCGAGCGCGAGCAGGCCGGCGGAGACCAGAAGGCTCCTGCGACTGATGGTGATATCCTTCATATCATTACCCCCAGTATAAAAATGGCTGGAAACACTGCACTGGAACAAAGTGCAAGTGGAACTATAGTAGCGCTGATGTCCATTTTTACAACAGCCTGGCGGGTTTTTTAATACAGAATCGGATGGGCGGTACGGGTAGTCGAATGGGCGGCGGAGGGTCTTATGCGGCGGAGGAGGCGTCGTCCTCCTCGTCGAGGGCGGCGAAGAGCTTCTTGCCGTCGAGCAGGCGCGTGCTGACGTTTCTCATACGGGCGATCTCGACGGTGCGCAGCGTATCGTCGGTGCCTCGGGCGTCGTAGACCGTTCCCAGCAGATACGAGATGCCATCGCGCTGCCTGATGGCAAAGGGACGGAGTGTCATCCGTGCTGCTTCGGTTTCGCCGCGTGTCGTGACGCTCGAAATATCAAAACTCACCGTGGTTCCGTGGTCGATGGCCTGCTCGACGAGCTCGCACGTGTCGATGCGCTTGATGGGCGTGCGTGTTGCCTTGGTAGCCTTGCTGCCTGCGCTTGGAACGGGTTCGGGTGTATCGAGGTAGCCGCGAACGTCGGCACTCGCCATGGCAACTAAATGCTGCGCCATGCTCTTGCGGATAGCGATAGGCGTGGAGCGGTTGCGCATGACCATACCGTGGAGCCGGATGATCTCTTCGTCGGTGAGGGGGCGGGTAAGAAGCTTGTAGCCCACACCACGCTTATATTCGATTTCGTATCCTGCGTGACGAAGCGCCGATATCGAGGTGTAGATGCTGCGCCGAGCTGCCGAGATGGGCATGCGGGCGGGGTCGTCGGGATGGGCGAGGCGGCGGACCAATTCGTCGGATAGCAAGGCTTTGTCTTCGCCGGTGTTCTCGCTTAATAGTTGCAGGATGCGAACGGCGCGATAGGCTGCCATCGAGGCGGCGCCCCTCGTCGTGGTGTCGTAGGTTTCAACAGCGGCTTCGGTCATCGTGCCCACGTCCTTTCCGTTTTGGGTGGCGACGGTATGGAGCCTAGGACGTGGGGCTTTCCCAGGGGCGCAGGGCGCTCTGGGCGGTCGGTAGTCGTCGGCAAACGGCGGGTCGAGTTTTCAACAGCCCTGCTCAACTGACCAAAAACTTGCCAAAAGCTTGACGGATGCTGTTGAAAAAAGCGTCTCTCGACCGATGTCGAGAGACGCTTATGCGATGAGCGTTGGCGTGTGGCGACGCGAGCTAGCGTCCGACGATTAGAAGTCGGCGTTGCCCACGGTGCGCGGGTGCGGCAGGACGTCGCGGATGTTGCCCACGCCGGTCAGATACATGACCAAGCGCTCGAAGCCCAGACCGTAGCCGGCGTGCTTGCAGGAACCGTAGCGGCGCAGGTCAAGGTAGTACTTGTACTGCTCGGGATTCATGCCCAGGTCCTTGATGCGGGCCTCGAGCAGATCCAGGCGCTCCTCGCGCTGGGAGCCACCGATGATCTCGCCGATACCGGGAACCAGGCAGTCGGCGGCGGCGACGGTCTTGCCGTCCTCGTTCATGCGCATGTAGAACGCCTTGATCTCGGCCGGGTAGTCGGTCACGAAGGTCGGGCGCTTAAAGTGCTCCTCGGTCAGGAAGCGCTCGTGCTCGGTCTGCAAGTCGATGCCCCAGCTGACGGGGTAATCAAACTGGTGGCCAGCAGCGACTGCCTGCTCCAGGATCTCGACGGCCTCGGTGTAGGTAACGCGGGCAAAGTCGGAGTTGGCGACATGGTCCAGGCGCTCGAGCAGACCCTTGTCCACAAACTTGTTGAGCATATTGAGCTCGTCGGGGCAGGTGGCCATAACGTCCTTAAGGACGTACTTGAGCATGGCCTCGGCGTTGTCCATGTAGTCGTTGAGGTCGGCGAAGGCCATCTCGGGCTCGATCATCCAAAACTCGGCGGCGTGGCGCGTGGTGTTGGAGTTCTCGGCACGGAAGGTGGGGCCAAAGGTGTACACGTCGCCAAAGGCCATGGCAAAGTTCTCGGCATTGAGCTGGCCGGACACGGTGAGGCTTGCATGCTTGCCAAAGAAGTCCTGGCTCCAGTCGACCTCGCCGGACTCGGTGAGGGGCGGATTTTTGGGGTCGAGCGTGGTCACGCGGAACATCTCGCCGGCGCCCTCGCAGTCACTCGTGGTGATGATGGGGGTGTTGACGTAGACAAAGCCCTGCTCCTGGAAGAAGCGGTGGATGGCGGCAGCCGCGACAGAGCGGATGCGGAACACGGCGCGGAACAGGTTGGTGCGCGGGCGCAGGTGCTGCTGGGTGCGCAGGAACTCGACGGTTGCGCGCTTCTTCTGCAGCGGGTAATCCGGGGCGCTGACGCCCTCGACCTCGATGGAGGTGGCAGAAAGCTCGAAAGGCTGGGGCGCATCGGGGGTCAGCTTGACGGTGCCGGTGCAAATGAGTGCGGCCGAGACGTTTTGATGGGCGATCTCGTCGTAGTTGTCGAGTGCCTCGCGGTTCATGACGACCTGCAGGTCGCGGAAGCAGCTGCCGTCGTTGAGCGTAACGAAGCCAAAGTTCTTCATGTCGCGGACGGACTTGACCCAGCCGGCGACGGTGACGGTCTGGCCGCCGAGCGGCTCGGCATCGGCATAGAGCTGCGCGATTTTGGTGCGGTTCACGTATCCTCCCATAACGGTTGAATGATAGTTATCCATACAGTTCGATATTCTAGCAGCTCGGCTCATTTGGGCTATACAGATAGGGCATTGGCGGGATGGTTTTTCAAACGAAAAGCGCCCGCGGCCAAATGGTCGTGGGCGCTTGACGAGGTGCCTTTTGGCTGTGTGGCGTGGGGCCTGGCTACTTGGTCTTGGCAACCAGCAGCGGGTCGCCAAGCTTGACGAGCGGGTTGCCGCCGATAAGCGTTCCAGACTCGCCGACATGGTCGATGCTCTTAAGACGATCGAGCTCGGAGACGATGACGGTCACGATGTCCTCGTGACCAGCGGCCTTAATGGCCTCGCGGTCGAAGCTGATGAGCGGCTGGCCTGCCTTGACCACATCGCCCATCTCGACAAAGCGGGCAAAACCCTTGCCGTTCATTTCCACGGTGCCCAGGCCAACATGGATGAACACGCGCAGACCGTCCTCGGTGATCATGCCGATGGAGTGGTTGGTGACAGTGGTGGCACCGATGCGGCCGTTGGCGGGCGCATAGATGGTGCCGGTAATGGGCTCGATGCCATAGCCCTGGCCAAGCATGCCCGAGGCGATCGTCTCGTCGGGAACCTCGTTCAGGTTGACGAGCACGCCGTTGACGGGGGCATAGATGACGCCTTCGCGGGTAGCGAAGCTTGCTGCGGGCGGAACGGACGCCTCGCCGGTCGAGGTGAAGGTGGACTTAAGCGAATCGAGCAGACCCATAGTTGCCTCCAACTTAAATAGGCGCATATCGCGCGTTTGGTTTGCCGGAAACGTTTCACATGTGTTTCGCGGCTTGGTCAACGCCCCTATTCTACGCTGCTCAACGATACCTCTGAACTGGGATTATGTGATATATCAGTTGAAGGGAAACTTATTGCCGGAGTGTTTCTGCGCCACGGGTTCAAGTGGGGTACGCTTGAAGGCGAAAAACAAGGGCGCATAATTTGCGCGAAGGGAGCACATATGATTGTCGAGAACCATGCGCTGTGGGGCGAGGAGCCGACCGAGGATTATCCGGCGACGTTTACGTATTTGGGTGCCGAGCCGTTGCCCGATAAACCGAATGGCCGCCGCCCCGCGGTGATTATCTGTGGCGGAGGTGCGTTTACGCATATCGCTCCGCATGAGCAGGATCCTGTGGCGTTTGCGTTTTTGGATCACGGTTACCAGGCCTTTGTGCTCAACTATGTCACGAGTTCTACGGGTGACGTGAGCTTTCCGCATCCCCAGGCAGATCTTGCCAAGATGGTCGCCACGGTGCGCGCCAACGCCGACGAGTGGCATGTCGATCCTAAGCGCGTGTGCGTCGTGGGCTTTTCTGCTGGCGGCATGATTTGCGCCTCGCTGGCAACACAGTGGAAGACCGGCCCCTTTGCGGCACTTGCCGGGGCGCGTCCGGACGACATTCGTCCCGATGCCGTGGTGCTGGGCTATCCATTGCTCGACTTTGCCTATGTGCGCGACATGCAGACGCGCGGTCCGCGCATTGACTTGCGTGTGCCCAAGACGGGTGGCAAGACGGGGCGCGATTTGCTCAACGACTACCTGTCGATGGTGACGGGCGGCGAGGCAACTGACGAGCATCTGGCCGACATCTGCCCCACCACGCATGTTTCGCGTCAGATGCCACCGACCTTTGTGTGGGGCGTGTCCGACGACAAGACGGCGCCGATCGCGCAGGTCTACCCGTTTGCGCAGCGCATGGCCGAGGAGGGCGTTGCATGCGAGATGCACGTCTTCGACCAGGGTGGTCACGGCCTTTCGCTCGGCAACGCCAACACCGCGGTCGACAACGAGGACAAGCAGGTGGCGGTCCGTCCCTGGATCCGCCTAGCCTTCCGCTTCCTGGAGCGCCATCTGTAAGAGTCCCGGCATCCAAGCCCTTCAATAACTTGCGGTGAAATAGTTCCTATCTGGGGCATCAACCAGCCCATCCAGGAACTATTCCACCGCAACTTCGTTTTTGATGCCCCGCCCGGAAACTGCGCCCCAGTTTTGCCTTTCAAGGTGGGACGCAGTTTCCCATAGGGCCTCGACTGGGAAAGCGCGTCCCGTTTCGAGCGGGGATTCCGGGATGCATTTTCCGTAAGAGGCCTGTTTGGGAAACCATATCCCGTTTCGAGCCGGAATTCTGGGATGTAGTTTCCCCGAGAGGCCTCATCGGGAAACTATGGCCCTGAACTCTCCTGCCTGTCCCCATTGCGCCAATTTGCTGATTGAACGTCGTTGCGTGTTCGCGCTATCATGCATGGTTACAATTGGTTAGCCATGGCAAACGGTTAGCCATGGTGAACATAAATACAACGCCCTGTGGGCGCCGGGGGAGGAACACGGACGTGAAGCTCGATACACTCGAGATTGGAAAGGACGCCGTTGTCGCATCGGTGGCATCGGACGATCAGGCACTCCGACAGCATATTTTGGACATGGGTCTAACGCCGGGCACCGAAGTCACCATGATGAAGTACGCCCCCATGGGCGATCCGCTCGAGATCCGCCTGCGTGGCTACGAGTTGACACTGCGCAAGGACGATGCCGCTCGCATCGAGCTCGTGGGTATTCACGACACCGATACGGGTCCGCGCGCTAACGCCGCAATCGGCACGACGGAGCATCCGGCCCTGGGCGAGGGGACGTATTCGCCCCGTGCGGCAAAGACGGCCGTGCCCGAGGGCGCGCCGCTGCACTTTGCCCTCGCCGGCAACCAAAACTGCGGCAAGACCACGTTATTCAACCAGCTGACGGGCTCCAACCAGCACGTCGGTAACTTTCCCGGCGTGACGGTCGACCGCAAAGATGGCACCATCCGCAACCACCCCGAGGCAAGCGTTACCGACCTGCCTGGCATCTATTCGCTGTCGCCGTACACGGGCGAAGAGATCGTGAGCCGTCAATTCATCCTTGACGAAAACCCCGACGCCATCATCGACATCATCGACGCTACTAATATTGAACGTAACCTGTACCTGACGCTGCAGCTTATGGAGCTCGACCGCCCCATGGTCATCGCGCTCAACATGATGGACGAGGTGACGGCCAACGGCGGCGCCGTGGACGTCAATCTGCTCGAGAGCCTGTTGGGCGTGCCAGTTGTCCCCATTAGCGCTGCCCGCAACGAGGGTATCGGCGAGCTGGTGGATCATGCCTTGCACGTGGCGCGGTTCCGCGAGCGCCCCGGTCGCCTGGACTTCTGTGCGCCCGATGGCTCGGACGGCGGTGCACTGCATCGCTGCATCCACGGCATCGCCAATCTGATTGAGGATCACGCCACAACGGCGCACATTCCGGTGCGTTTTGCGGCGACCAAGCTGGTTGAGGGCGACGAGCTGGTGACCGAGGCGCTTCACCTGGATCGCAACGAGCTCGACGCTATCGAGCACATCATTACCCAGATGGAGGGCGAGGCCGGCACCGACCGCCTGTCCGCGCTGGCCGATATGCGCTTTAGCTTTATCGGCGACGTGTGTGGGCGCTGCGTCGTCAAACCGCACGAGAGCCGCGAGCACGTGCGCTCCGTCAAGATCGACCGCATCCTGACGGGTCGCTACACGGCCATTCCGGCGTTCCTGGTGATCATGGGCCTCGTTTTTTGGCTGACATTTGGCGTGATCGGCGCGGCGTTGCAGGGACTCATGGAGGACGGTATCGCTGTCATCATCGCCTCGGCCGATGCGGGCCTCAAGGCGTTCGGAACCAACGACGTGGTGCGTTCGTTGGCCGTCGACGGCGTGCTTACGGGTGTGGGCAGTGTGTTGACCTTCCTGCCGATTATCGTCGTGCTCTTCTTGTTCCTCTCCATTCTGGAAGACTCGGGCTACATGGCGCGCGTGGCCTTTGTCATGGATAAGGTGCTGCGTCGCTTTGGCCTGTCGGGCCGTAGCTTTGTGCCCATGCTCGTCGGTTTTGGCTGCACCGTGCCGGCTATCATGTCAACCCGTACGCTCCCATCTGAGCACGACCGCAAGATGACCGTCATGCTCACGCCGTTCATGAGCTGCTCGGCCAAGCTGCCGGTCTACGGCCTGCTGTGCGGGGCGTTTTTCCCACAGGCGACAGTTCCCGCCATGGTCTCGCTCTATCTGATCGGTATCGTGGTCGGCTGCATCGCGGCTTTGGTGCTCAACCGCACGGCATTTAAGGGCGACCCCGTGCCGTTTATCATGGAGCTTCCCAATTACCGCCTGCCGAGCGTCAAGACGACAGTGATGCTGGCATGGGATAAGGCCAAAGACTTTATTACCAAGGCCTTTACCATTATCTTTGCCGCTACGGTGGTCATCTGGTTCCTTCAGACGTTCGACATCCGCTTTAATGTGGTCGCCGATCAGTCGCAGAGTCTGCTTGCCAGTCTGGGTAGCATTATCGCGCCGGCGCTGGCGCCGCTTGGGTTTGGCGACTGGCGTGCATCCACGGCGCTCGTCACCGGACTTATCGCCAAGGAGAGTGTCATCTCGACCCTCACGGTACTTTTGGGCGCGACCTCGCCCGCGGCACTGTCGACCATGTTTTCGCCGTTTACTGCCTATGTGTTCCTGGTCTTTACGTTGCTGTACCCGCCGTGCGTGGCTGCAATCGGCGCCGTCAAGAGCGAGCTGGGCGCGCGCTACGCCGTTGCCGTGTTCGCGTTTCAAGTGACGGTCGCCTGGATCGTGGCGTTTGTCGTGCATTCGGCGGGCATATTGCTGGGGCTGGCTTAGGGGCGCGTTGATGCTCCGCGCTTTTGGGCGAGCAACAATTAAACAAATATGAGCCAAAATACCGGTAATTGTCGGCCTGCGGGGACTGTCCTACGCTGCAGGTTGCCGTTCGCTGCCTATTTGCTGCCGTTTGCGGATTCGTAAATACTTGCAATCGTCGGTCGATTTAACCGCATTACGCGATGCCGATGCACATTTTTTGTGCCCCTTTCTACAATCACTTTGTGTCTATTGCCGAGCATGTCTTCCGTTTCGCCTGTGTGGGGACGTGGGGTGCAATAGTCGTTTGTAGAGGCTCATTGAGGAGGGAATTGATGAAAGAAAAATTCCAATCGTTCGGAAAGGCAATGCTCGTTCCGATTACGCTCATTGCCATTTCCGGTCTCTTTTTGGGTATCGGTAGCGTTTTTACGGCCGAACTGACCCTTGTGTCCCTTGGCGTTAATTGGGACTGGTATGCCGCTTCGCCGCTCTTTACGTTCTTCTCGGTATTTAAGGGTCTCGGCGAGGTAATCATTGGAAACCTCGGTGTTTTGTTTGCTGTCGGCTGCGCCTTCTCCTTGTCTCGCAAAGAGAAGGGCTGGGCTGCCTTTTCTGCCCTTGTCTGCTATCTCACCATGCTCAAGACGGTTGAGATTCTGCTTGGAGCAGCTGGCTTGGCTGCCGACAATACAACGGTGGAAGCTCTTCAGAAGGTCGGCCTTACGTCCATTCAGGCGAGTGAGCAGTCCGCACTCTACACTACCTCGCTCGGCTTTTTTGGCTACAGCTCTGGTGTCTTTGGCGGCATTATCGTGGGCTGCCTGGTCGCCTGGATCACCGGCCGCTTTTACAAGACCAAGCTTCCAACGGCGCTGGCGTTTTTTGCGGGCAGTCGAACGGTCCCCATTGTATCGCTGGTCGCCGGTGGCATCCTGGGCGGCATTATGTACTTCGTCTGGCCCGTCATCGGTGGATGCTTCTCGGGTATTGCGACGTTCGTGAAAGGCTCCGGTCTGGTCGGTACGTTTGTCTATCGCTGGGTGCTCGAGAGCCTTGTGCCGTTTGGCTTGCATCCGTTGCTCGAGACGCCCATGTATTGGACTGAGCTTGGCGGCTCCATGGTCGTCGATGGAACGCGCGTGGTGGGCAATAGCGCCATTCAGCTTGCACAGCTCGCTTCTCCCAGCAGTGACAAGCTCTTGGTTAGGGCCTTCATGGCTGGCTATGGCATTAACGATTACGCGTTGTTCCCGGGCATCGCCCTTGCTATGTGGTCTTGTGCCAAGCCCCAGAACCGCAAGAAGGTTGCTGGTCTTTTAATCCCCACAGTGATTTCGACTGTTTTCTTTGGCGTTACGGAGCCTATTCTCTTTACGTTCCTGTTTGCCGCCCCCTGGCTCTACTTTGGCGTTTACGCTCCGCTTTCCGGACTGGGTGAAGTTCTCTCGGAGGCAATGGGCGTTTCGGTGTACCAGGGAAATATCAAGGACCTGATCCCATTCTTATTCCGCCCCGAGAAGCTTAATCTGCTTCCATACCTTATCCTGCTCCCCGCCTTTTTCCTGGCAGCTTTCTTCCTCTTCCGGTTCTTTATTACTAAGTTCGATATCAAGACGCCCGGTCGAGACGATGGTGACGATATTGAGTTGATCAACAGCAGAGCCGAGTTCGAGGCAAAGGCCGCTGAGGCAAAGGGCGAGTCTGATAGCACTCCCGAGAAGGCAGTCCAGGGCCGTGCGGCCAAGGACAGCGCGCTTGCTGTTGGCATTGTCGAAGCGCTTGGTGGAGCCGACAACATTGATGATCTTGACAACTGCATCTCACGTCTTCGCGTGATTGTCAAGGATGGTTCTAAGGTTGCAGACGACGAGGTGTTCACCAAGAATCTTGAAGCTATGGGCGTTATCCGCCTGAGCGACAAGGCAATCCAGGTCATTTACGGTCCTCGTGTCGGCGAAGTCGCTTCTGAGGTGCACGAAGTTCTCGGTGACGAGTAAAACGCGCAAGTGGCTTTCAATTGCATAGCGCAATTCCAGGGCTTGGCTTCCTATCGCATGATTTAGGGGGCCAGGCCTTCTTGTTTTAGATTGTCAAGGCAGATACTCAATAGTTCTTCGAATGCGAGAATACAACTTCCGGTAAAGCAGTTAGGCTTAACGTTCTTAAGATCCATTGGGTGATCGTCATGTATCGTAAAGATCGCGTCTGCCGTCTTGGCGAGCTCGCTGTCTTCGTTGCCGGTAAACGCGAGGGTCGTAATGCCCGCGTCGTGGCATGCCCTTGCGGTTTCCAGGATGGCTTCTGTCTGGCCCGATTTGGATATGAGCATCATGCAGCTGAGCGTATTTCGGTTGGATTCGACAAACTGATCGGTTTCTAGGAAGTCCTGTATGACGGCCAAAAAGCCAAGTCCAACGAGCTTAGTCGCCATGTACTGCGCAACGATGCGTGAGAAGCCCTCTCCGTTTACTCCGATCATTCTGTTGCGATGCAGTGCGGCGATGAATACGTCTACATCTCCGGTGTGACATACGAAGTGGACGCTACTGTCTTTGAGTGATTGATTCATTTCGCGGGAGACATGCTGAAGGTGCTTGAGATCGTACATCATTTCGCGGTAGCCACGGTAGCCGAGCTTTTTCGAAAGCCTGATGACTGTCGTCATGCTGGTAAAGCATGCCATGGCGACGGGTTTTATGCCAATATCATCGAGGGTGTCGATATTGTTGAGTAGGTATTCGAGTACGCTTTGCTCGGTTTCGGATAGCTTTGCGGCTGAGTAGAGCTTGGAAATCTGCTTTTTATCAACCATCGGTGCTTCCTTCCCGCCGGACGTGTGTGGCCGCTTCCGTTGCGTAAATAATAACTCCTTGGGGAATTCCTTTCCCGCCTTGCAACCGGGGCGGGAAGCGGCCCTCCATGCTGGATACAATATCCAAACACAGGCGAACCATGCAATATTGAATGTGCTAATTGGGGGTTTCGATATGAAACTTACGGTCATAGGTGGCGGTGGCGTCCGCTCCATGTTTTTGGCAAAGAGCATAGCCCAGCAGGCGTCATCGCTTGGAATCGACGAACTTGTGTTTATGGACAATGATCCCGAGAAGCTGCGCATCTACGGTGGCCTTGCCGCCCATGTCTCGGGCATGCTTTGCCCCACGCTTAATTTTTCACTGACGGGCGATGCAGTCGAGGCCGTTAAGGACGCCGATTACGTGATCACGACGATTCGCGTCGGTGGGGACCATATGCGCGTTCGCGATGAGCGCATTGCTCTTTCGCATGGGGTTCTTGGCCAAGAGACGACTGGCGCAGCCGGCGTGTCTTTTGCCATGCGCTCCGTCCCTGCGCTTGCTTCGTATTGCGAGTTAATCAAGAAGTACGCAAAGCCGGACGTCAAGGTGTTTAACTTTACTAATCCCGCTGGCGTCGTATCTCAGGCCCTACGCGATATGGGCTATGATTTTACTTATGGCATTTGCGATGCTCCCTCGGGCATGTTGCATCAGTTTGCCGAGTATAAAGGCGTTGATCCCGCATCGGTTCAGGGCGAGTGCTATGGACTCAACCACCTCTCGTTCTTCCGCAATGTGACGGTTGACGGCGAGGACATCATGTCCGACTTGATCCACGACGACGGGGCATATGCTCATACAGATCTTAGGTTCTTCGAGAAGGACCTCGTCCTAAATCGCGGATGCGTGCCAAATGAGTACCTATACTATTTCTACTATCGCGAGCGCGCCGTTGCCAACGTTCTCTCTTCGCCCCAGACGCGCGGTGAACTAATCGAAGAAATTAATCGAGAAATGACGAGCGAGCTTGCATCTATCGATATTGAGAACGACTTCGAAAAAGGCCTCGCGTGCTTTGAGAAGTGGTACGGAATGCGCGAAAACAACTACATGGCGGCCGAGACGGGTATTCATCGCGACAAGCCGTGGACGTTTGACGTGTACGGCAAAGATGCTGGCGGATACGCAGGTGTCGCGCTCCGCTTCATGGATATTGCTCGCTCTGGCAAGACGCAGCAGATGATCCTGTGCACCCCCAACAATGGCGCCATCCCCGGCCTTCTCGATACAGATGTCATTGAGTCAACGTGCGATATCTCCACCGATGGCTGTGTGCCGCATCGCGTCGAAGCCGATTCTGTGCCCGCGGGAAACCTCGAATTGATTCGTCGCGTCAAGTACTACGAGCGCACCGTGGCGCGTGGCATCGTTAACCGATCGAAGCGCGACATTGTCGAGAGCCTCGCGATGCACCCGCTCGTTAATTCGTACTCCTTGGCGAAAGATATCGCCGCGCAGTACTTTGAGCTTAACCGCGACTACATCGACGGCTGGACAGACTAGTCTGGACGTTAAAACTAGAAATTATGGATGGGCGGACCGGCGTTTATATTGGCGCCCGTTCGCCCTGCTTAGTAAGAAAACGGGTATAGAGTGAACTTGCGAGAGAACTTCAATGTCTTTCTGGAATCGGGCGATCGGGCGAAGGAATGCCGGAGTGGCTGCACGATGGCGTTATATATCCCCTTGTTTGTTATGAGCGCGCTTCAAATTGGTGTATCAAACGTTGCAACTGAGCTCGCCTATATCAATCCGTCCATTACGCTTATTTGCACTGTGGTCGCGGCCTTTTTAAACCTGCTTCTATCGAATGTGGCTTTTTCATTATTTGCCGTCGACCGGTCCAAAGAGACGGTGCAACCTGCTCGAACCCCTCCGGTTTATCTCTTGGCCTCGACGGTTCCCCTCCAGATTTCTGGGGCGCTGCTAATTTATTTGGTTCACTTGATTTTATCGGCAATTGTAGTCTTTGCCTCGCTTGCGAGCAGTCAGCTCGGGGTGTTGTGCTCGCTTGTGGTGGCAGTAATCGTGACGCTTCTTTCCGCGTCGTTCGTATTCGTGTTAATTGAAGATGCGGACGTGGAGCAGAGGGGACTACGAGGCATTCGGTTTGCACCACGCTACATCATGCGTTCGGTCACGGTGCTTCGTTCCTCCTGGAGAGAAATCGCGCGTCCCGCAACGCTGCTGGTGGCATGGAACCTGGTTGCAAGTTGCGCTATCCAGGTTCTTGTTGGATGGGTAGTTTCGAGTGCGGCGCTGCCGTCGGCACTTTCAGTGACGGCGCTTGTGCATGAGGGACTTTATTATGGGGCGTTTGCTTATATGCTGCTTTTGCTAGTTCATTGTGCGGTTGCGAGTTGGCTCGAAATTGACGTGCTCATGGGGGTGTCCTTGTGCGTATCCGAGCAGGATCGATAGCCAGAAGATGAAGCCGCGTTTTCGACATTGAGTTCCTGCGTACCTTGCTTTCTAAGCAGAATTGGCGCGCCGTTTGTTAACAATCGTTTTCCAAGAATTCTTTTGTTGCTCATTTTATAGACTTCTCATTGCTATAATCGCCCACCGCTCAAGATAATCGGAGAGGTTTTCCTATATGGCTCAAACAAAGCAAGACGGCATCACGCTCAGGCAGTGGCTCCCGCTCATCGGGCTCACCTGCTGCGCGTTCGTGTTCAACACGTCGGAGTTCATGCCCATCGGCCTGCTGACCGACATCGCTGCATCGTTTTCGCTCACCGAGGCCCAAGCTGGCATCATGATCTCGGTCTATGCCTGGGGCGTCATGCTGCTGTCGTTGCCGCTCATGGTGTTTGCCTCGCGCTTCGAGTTCAAGCGGATGCTGCTGGGCGTGCTGGCCGTGTTCTCGCTCGGTCAGTTCCTGTCCGCTGTGGCGCCGACCTATCCCATCCTGGTCTGCGCGCGCCTGGTGGTCGCTTGCGCACATGCCGTGTTCTGGTCAGTCGCCTCGATTATGGCCTCGCGCCTGGTCGACACTCGCCACGGCGCGCTCGCCATCAGCATGATCGCCACGGGCTCGTCCATCGCGCAGATCTTTGGCCTGCCTCTCGGTCGCGCCATTGGCTTGGCCGTGGGCTGGCGCATGACGTTTGCCGTGGTCGGGGGCCTCTCAGCCATCGCGGTCGTCTACCAGGCAGCGGTGTTCCCGGCCATGCCGGCGGGTGAGCGCTTTACCGTCAAACAGCTGCCCGAGCTGCTCAAGAACCCGCTCCTCATCGCGCTCTACGCAGTCACGGTCTTCATGGCGACCGGCTATTACGCAAGCTACAGCTATATCGAGCCCTTCCTGGCGCAGGTCGCGCACGTCGATGCGGGCGCTATCACCATGACGCTGACGGCGTTTGGCTGTTCCGGCTTGGTGGGCAGCTGGCTGTTCAGCCGCCTGTTCGACGGGCACCGTTTTCCGTTCCTTGCTATCACGCTCTCCGGCGTGCCGGTGGCCCTGCTGCTCATGGGGCCGGCCGCATCGTCGCTCGTGACAGTGCTTGCCGTCTGCGCACTGTGGGGCTGCTGCGCCACGGCCTTCAATGTGGCGTTCCAGGCCGAGCTCATCAAGCACACGCCGGCAGATTCGTCAGCCGTCGCCATGTCGATCTTCTCGGGCCTGTTTAACCTCGGTATTGGCACGGGCACCGCAATCGGCGGCGCCGTGGTTTCTGGTCCCGGTATCGCTTGGATCGGCTTCGCGGGCGGGGCGATTGCCGTCGTGGGCGTCATCCTCGCCATCACCGTGCTGTTTCCGGCCATCCGCCGCGCCAAGCCCGTCGCCTAATCACGTCCCCTCATCAGTTGCGGTGGAATAGTTCCTGTTTAAGGCTTCTGAAGGCCCAGACAGGAACTATTGCACCGCAACTTATTTTGGGGGAGGGGATACAAGCTGGGCATACAATGGATGTCGTTGTGTTGAGCTTACCGGGAGGTTGCTATGTGGGCATACGAGACGACGTTCTATCAGGTCTATCCGCTGGGCTTTTGCGGAGCTCCGCGCGAAAACGCCGCCCCCGTTGCCGAGGATGAGCTCGCCCAGGCCGCCGATGTCGAACCCAACCCCGATGCTCCTATCATGAAGATTGCCCAATGGGCCGACTACCTGCAAAAACTCGGCGTTGGCGCTGTGCTCATCAACCCGCCGCTCGAGTCCGATAGTCACGGCTACGATACACGCAGCCTGCGCCATATCGACCGTCGCCTGGGTGGGGACGCCGACTTTGCCGCCGTGTGCGACACACTGCATGCTCACGGCATCCGCGTGGTGCTCGACGCCGTCTTCAACCACGTCGGCCGCGGCTTTTGGGCCTTCCGCGATGTGCAGGAGCGTAAGTGGGACTCGCCGTACAAGGACTGGTTCCACATTAGCTTTGATGGCGACTCCTGCTACGGCGACGACTTTTGGTACGAGGGTTGGGAAGGCCATTTTGAGCTCGTGAAGCTCAACTTGCAAAACCCTGCCGTGGTCGATTACCTGCTAGAGTCCGTGCACCGCTGGGCCGAGGTCTTTGGCGTCGACGGCCTGCGCCTGGACGTTGCCTATATGCTCGACCGCGACTTCATGCGTCGTCTGCATAGCTTCGCCCGTGAGCTCAAGCCCGACTTTGTGCTGATCGGCGAGACGCTCCACGGCGACTACAACCAGATCGTCAACGACGAGATGCTCGACTCCTGCACCAACTACGAGTGCTACAAGGGCCTGTACTCTAGCTTTAACTCGGTCAACATGTTCGAGATCGCGCACTCGCTGCACCGTCAGTTTGGCGGCGACCCCTGGTGCATCTACCGTGGCAAGCACCTGCTGTCGTTTGTCGACAACCACGACGTGCCGCGCCTGGCAAGCATCCTTACCGACAAGTTCTGCCTGCGTCCCGCCTACGGCATGCTCTTTGGCATGCCGGGCATCCCGTGCGTCTACTACGGCAGCGAGTGGGGAATTGCCGGCGAAAAGGGCGGCCCCGATGGCGACTGGGCGCTGCGACCTGCGCTCGATGAGCCTGCGCCCAACGAGCTGACGGCCTTCATCAAGCAGCTCGCGCACCTGCGCTCGGCAAACGACGCGGCGGCCCGTGCCCTCAACTACGGTGCCTATCGCAACGTGGTGATCCAGAACAAGCAGCTGCTGTTCGAGCGCGCCTGCGACGACGCGACGGTGCTCGTGGCGGTCAATGCCGTGAACGAGCCCTATACCTTTGGAGCCGGCGAACTCAACGGCTCCTTCGTCGACCTGCTTGCCGACGATGCGCCCACGGTCGAGCTGACAGGCTCCCTTGAACTTGCGCCCTATGAGGTGCGTTATCTGCTGAGGGCCTAATTCATGACTGCGCCGGACGAGGGCTATCAGCATATTGAGCATGGGTTTGAGCCCGTGTTTGACGAGCGCTCGCGCGTTTTGGTGCTGGGGTCGTTTCCCTCGGTGCTCTCGCGTGCCAATGCCTTCTACTATGGCAATCCGCAGAACCGCTTTTGGCGCGTGATGGCCGCGTGCCTTGGTGCGCCCGTGCCGCCCAACGAGGGAGACTCTTTGGCGAGCGGCGAGCCCGTGACGCTTGACGCCTCGATTGCCGCCAAGCGGGCTATGCTGCTGAACGGCGGCGTGGCCCTGTGGGACGTGATCGAGAGCTGCGACATTAAGGGCTCGAGCGATGCGAGCATTCGTAACGTTGTGCCGGCACATATCGAGCGCATTACCGGCGCAGCTCCCATTGAGCAGGTGATATGCAACGGTGGTACAGCTGGCCGGCTCTACAAGCGCTATCTACAAGAGCGCACCGGGCTGCCGGCCATCGTTCTGCCGTCGACAAGTCCCGCCAATGCGGCGTGGCGTCTGGAACGCCTTGTCGAGCGCTGGAGTGAAGCCGTTGATTGGCAGGCTTTTTCGATTTAGCAGTTTGAGTGCTCGGCAAGATGCCTCATAACGGCGTGCCAGATCGGTGTGGGCAGCGCAGACGTGGCGCGCACCATGCCGTCGGTGTCGACGCCACCCGTTGCGGCGCCACCGAGCTTCTGCGCGTGTTCGACGGAACACCCCATGCGAACGGCGCCCACGAGCTTGTCCATGGCCTCCGAAAACGGTCGCCGCAAGAGTCCCATGCGCGGGGAGCGACGAAGCGCTGCGATGCCGCTGCCGGCGCAGATGGCAATGCCGCCACACCACAATTGGTCATGGCGCTCACATGCCTTGTGCAGGCGAACAGCGGTCCCACGCGCCTGCTCAGTGCCCTCTTGTGCGGCTCGAATCGCGGCATAGACGCGCGTTCCCGTACCGCCAAAGCGCTCAAGCGCCTGCTCGATGGCTGTCAACGTCTCATCGTCAGCCACATCTTCAATGGCCAGCACGATGCCATCGGCAACGTTGCCGGCGTCATTTGCCTTCAAGTCGACCGGGCGGGGGAGTGCGGTGCCGGAAAGTTGAGCATAGGCGGCGATGGCATCCTGCAGGTCCCAGAGCAAAAAATCAAGATCGGCGCTATTGGGAATACTGATATACGCAATGGTGTGCAGTGTTTTTGGTACGTCGCCACGCGTGATTGTCTCCATGCCATCTCCTTTCCGGCTCGTTTCCGTTTAGGTTACACCGTCTGGCGGCGCCCCGCCGCGCTATCCTAGTGCAACCCTTACGAAAGGAACGCCATGCGACTGCCCATGAATACCTCGCTTGCCACGCTCAAGCCCTCCGGTATCCGCCGGATCAACGCGCTCGCCGCCCAGCACCCGGGGTGCATCGCGCTTGCGCTTGGCGAGCCCGATTTTCCCACGCCCGATGTGATTAGTGCCGAGGTGACCGCCGCACTGGACCGCGGTGACACGCACTATCCGCCCAACAACGGTCGCCCCGCCCTGCGTGATGCACTGTCCAAATATATGGATGACGCGGGCCTGGCGTTTTCCGCCGATGAGGTCATCCTGACCGACGGTGCGACCGAGGCACTGTCGGCAACATTCATGGCTATGCTCAACCCCGGCGACGAGGTCATTATCCCCACGCCGGCCTTTGGCCTGTACGAGAGCATCGTCGTGGCCAACCACGCCAAAGCAGTCTTTTTGGATACGGAGCCTGCGCAATTTCAGATTGACGAGGATGCGCTTCGTGCTTGCGTGACGCCGGCGACCAAGGCCATCGTCATCTGCTCGCCCAACAATCCTACGGGCTGTATCCTCAACGCGGCTTCGCTTGACGCCGTGGCGCACGTGGCGGAGCAGACGGGCATCTACGTGATCTGCGACGACGTATACAACCGCCTGGTCTACGTGGACGGCTACGAGCGCTTTGCCCAGCGCCACCCGGAGCTTCGTGAGCAGACGGTAGTCATCGAGAGCTTCTCCAAGCCCTGGGCTATGACCGGCTGGCGCCTGGGCTGGCTCGCAGCGGCAACCCCCGTCATCGCCGAGATCGCAAAGGCCCACCAATACTTAGTATCGAGTGCTGTCTCCTTCGAAATGGACGCCGCAGCCCGAGCCCTCACCGTCGACCCAACCCCCATGCTAAAAGTCTACCGAGCCCGCCGCGAGCGCGTACTCGAAGCCTTAAACGCCATGGGCCTCGACGTAGTAGAGCCCGCAGGAGCCTTCTATACTTTCCCGAGCATCAAAAAGTTCGGCCTAACCAGCGAAGACTTCTGCATCAAAGCCATCAAAGAAGCAAACGTAGCCCTAGTCCCGGGAGACTGCTTCGGAACCGAAGGCCACATCCGCCTCAGCTACTGCGTTTCCGACAAAGACCTGGACGAAGGTCTCCGCCGCCTGTCCACCTTCATTTCAACCTTGTAGCCCTCAGGGATGCAACACATCAGCCCACCGACCCAAGCATTATGAGTGGGGCGCGTCGCTCAACGGACACGAGGATTCGCAGCAAAGGCAACGTAGCTCCGGCCGGGAGGGGCAGGGCGAGTTTTCCGTAGATTCCGCACGAGCCGAAGGCCACTTAATGTGGCCTTCGTGCGAGCCCAGGACTTGACCGAGCGGAAAACTCGCCCTGCCCCTCCCGGTCGGAGCGTATGCAGGGTTTGTGTACGAATCCTCGCGCCCGTTGACCGACGCCGGGGTCCCCGCCATAATACTTTCGGTTCACGCACGAATCCGCTGCCAGAGACAGCCGGCGCAAACGGGCATCGCCCGCGAGCTTAATGGGACTTCCCGCCAGCCGAGGTGGTCGAGTAGATATGTCTTCTCGCCCCCGTCGCTCATGCAGCGCGGGGGCTTTCTTTTTGGACATGCCCCCGTCACGTCCTTGTGGCGGACCGTGCCCGGAAAGAATTCGAGGAGGTGTAATTCATGCCCCAGCAGTACAAAATCGACAAGGTTGCAGAGATCGAGTCCCGTATCGCCGAGAACGCCGGTCTGTTCGTCGTCAACTACAACGGTCTGACGGTTAAGCAGGCTCAGGAGCTGCGTCATCAGCTTCGCGAGTGCGGCGCCGAGATGAAGGTCTACAAGAACAACCTGGTTAAGATCGCTCTCAAGAACCAGGAGCAGCCCGAGCTCGACGAGATTCTCGCCGGCCCCGTCGCTTATGTGTTCTACGAGTCCGAGCCGGTCGAGGCCGCTAAGGCCCTTAAGGACTTCTCCGCTAAGTCCAAGGGCGTCCTTGAGATCAAGGGCGGTATCTCCGACGGCAAGGCCGTTTCCGCTGATGATGTTAAGGCTATCGCCGAGCTGCCCACCAAGGATCAGCTTCTCGGCCAGATCGCCGGTCTCATCTCCGGTTTCGCTCGCGACATCGCTGTCTGCGTCAACGGCGTTTCCTCTGGTCTCGCTCGTTCGATTCAGCAGGTCTCCGAGCAGAAGGCAGCCTAGTCGCTGTTTTCACCCGCGGCGGCTACGCCGCACCCCTGGCGCATTCGCGCCGTGTTTTAACTGATCTCCGTGCACAGACACGGAAACCGAAAGGACTTAGAAATGGCTAAGCTTACCACCGATGAGATCATCGATGCTCTTAAGGAAATGACCCTTCTCGAGGCTTCCGAGCTCGTCAAGGCTATCGAGGACACCTTCGGCGTTTCCGCCGCTGCTCCTGCCGCTGTTGTCGCCGCTCCCGCTGCTGGCGCCGCTGAGGCCGAGGAGAAGACCGAGTTTGACGTCGTGCTCGAGGGCTTCGGCGACAACAAGATCCAGGTCATCAAGGCCGTCCGTGAGCTCACCAACCTTGGCCTGAAGGAGGCCAAGGAGGTCGTCGAGGGCGCTCCCAAGGCTGTTCTCGAGGGTGCCAAGAAGGAGGACGCCGAGGCTGCCAAGGAGAAGCTCGAGGCTGCTGGCGCTGCTGTCACCCTCAAGTAATCAGGCTTTCTCGCCAGATTTCTTTGCAGACGGGGTTCGCATTGCGAGCCCCGTCTTTTTTGTTTTTCGGTCCCTCGACATCGGTAGCTCAAACTGCCATGTTCTGTGATTTGCGTCGTATCGGGCGCCCTGCCGTTGGGCAATAAAAATGCACCATTCGAGCAATAATTTGCGTTGACCTGCTGAAGAATTGTCTCTGCCTTGTAGCGACATATAGTTCCAGCGGTAAGATGCTTGGGTATCGCAATTTGGTCTGCGGCTGTGTGCCGCACGCATGGGGCGCTTTTGCGCCTGCGAAAGGATCTTTGAATAACATGAAGGCAATCATCCCCGCCGCCGGTCTTGGCACGCGTTTTCTGCCTGGCACCAAGTGCACGCCCAAAGAGATGCTGCCGGTGCTCGACAAGCCCGTCATTCAGTACGTCGTCGAGGAGGCGCTCGACCCCGAGGAAGTCGACGACGCCATCATCGTTACTTCTCCCGGCAAGCCCGAGCTGCTGAACTACTTCCAGCCCGATCGCTCGCTCGAGAACCTGCTGCGCGAGCGCGGCAAGAACGCCTATGCCGATGCCGTCGCCCACGCTGGCGGTATGCCGGTCGACTTCCGCTATCAGTACGAGCCCAAGGGCCTCGGCCATGCTATCCGCTCTGCTGCCGACGCCGTGGCAGGGGAGAACTTCCTGGTTCTTCTGGGTGACTACGTTGTGCCTAACCGCGACATCTGCGACAAGATGCTCGCCGTTTCCAAGGAGCACGGTGGCGCTTCGGTTATCGCCGTCGCTGCTTGCTCGCCCGAGGAAGTCAGCCGCTACGGCGTTATCGCCGGTGAGCGCGTCGGTTCGCTCGAGGGCGCCGAGGACGTTGCCGATGCAGAGCCGGGCGCTGTCTGGCGTATCGGCGGTCTGGTCGAGAAGCCCGCTCCCGAGGCGGCTCCGTCCAACCTGTACATTGTCGGCCGTTATCTGCTGAGCCCGCTGGTCATGGACCTGCTCGCTGATCAGCAGGCCGGCAAGGGCGGCGAGATTCAGCTCACCGACGCCATGGCCCGCTCGCTCGATCGCGAGGCTATGTACGCTGTCGTTATCGACCCGCTGTCGGGCTACGACACCGGCACCCCGTCTGGCTGGATGGCCACCAACGCCCTCATGGCCGCAAGCGATCCTCGCTTTGCCAGCGCCTTCTGGGACGCCATCGACGAGCGCGGCGGATTGATGCGCAAGTAAGCCTTCGGGCATCGACATTTACGGGCGCGGACCTCGGTTCGCGCCCGTTTTTTATAAGAGCTGCGATTGCCGGCTCTCTGTTCACAGAAAACATATGAACAGATGTTCGATACAGATACATCTACCTGCGTGTTTTCTGTCGAAAAACTTTGCTACTCCAAAAACTCAATCGCGTCAAGGCTTTTCTTGCCCAACGGTCGGTACCTGATAAACTATTAGGTTGCGATAACTGGCGAAGCTATGCCTCGCCAACCCACCGAGCATTTCCGTGAAGGAGGAAAAACCTGGTGACCTACGCATACACTGCCACTGAGCGCAAGCGCGTCAGCTTCGGGAAAATCCCGGAGGCCATGGAGCTCCCCAACCTTATCTCTGTTCAAAGGGAATCCTTTGAGCGTTTTAAGGACGAGGGCCTTCGTGAGGCGTTCAAGGAATCCAGCCCCATCCAGAGCCAGAACCATGTTCTCGAGGTTACCTTCGGCGAGCATCAGTTCGGCGACCCTGCGCACACCGTCGAGGAGTGCCGCGAGAAGGACATGACCTATCAGGCCCCGCTCCTGACCGACGTCCGTCTCACCAACAAGGAGACCGGCGAGATCAAGGAGCAGCTCGTCTTTATGGGCGACTTCCCCATGATGACCGATCAGGGCACCTTCATCATCAACGGTACCGAGCGTATCGTCGTCTCGCAGCTCGTCCGTTCCCCGGGTGTGTACTACAGCTCCGAGATGGATTCGGGCAAGCAGATCTACAAGGCCCAGATCATCCCGTCCCGCGGTGCCTGGCTTGAGTTTGAGGTCGACAAGCGCGACCAGCTCATGGTCTCCATCGACCGTAAGCGTAAGCAGAGCGCCACGATGTTCCTGCGCGCCCTTGGCATCGCCGTCACCAACGACGACATCATCGAGCTGCTCGGCAACTCCGATGTGATTAAGCGCACCCTGGAGCGCGACACCGCTCTCACTCGCGAGGACGCCCTTATCGAGATCTACCGTCGCTTGCGCCCGGGCGAGCCTCCCACCGTGGACGCTTCCCGCAGCCTGCTCGAGGGCCTGCTCTTTAACCCGCAGCGCTACGATCTGGCCCGCGTCGGTCGTTACAAGGTCAACAAGAAGCTCAACCTCACCACCGAGGAAGAGGTCACGGTGCTCACCGACGAGGATATCGTCGCTACGCTGCGCTACCTGCTGTCCCTCGCCGCCGGCGAGCAGGGCTTCAAGGTCGACGACATCGACCACTTTGGCAACCGCCGCATCCGCACCGTCGGCGAGCTCGTCGCCAACCAGTTCCGTATCGGCATGAGCCGTATGGAGCGCGTTGTCCGTGAGCGCATGAGCTCCCAGGACATCGACGAGATCACCCCGCAGTCGCTCATCAACATCCGCCCGATCGTGGCCTCCATCAAGGAGTTCTTCGGTTCCTCGCAGCTCTCGCAGTTCATGGACCAGGCGAACCCCCTGACCGGTCTGACCCACAAGCGCCGTCTGTCCGCACTCGGCCCTGGCGGTCTTGCCGGCCACAAGTCCGGCTCCAGCCGCCGCACCAACGTGCCGACGGCCGTCCGCGACGTTCACAACTCGCACTACAGCCGCATGTGCCCGATCGAGACCCCCGAAGGCCCCAACATCGGCCTGATCGGCTCGCTCGCCCTCTACGCCCGCGTCAACGAGTACGGCTTCATCGAGGCTCCGTTCCGCCGCGTCGAGAACGGCGTTGCCACCGACCAGATCGACTGGATGACCGCTGACGAGGAAGAGAAGCACGTCATCGCGCCGGCCAACACGCCGCTCGATCCCAAGACCAACGAGTTCATCACGACCGATGCCGAGGGCAAGCTTGTCCGCCCGCACACCGTGATCGCCCGTACCCGCGACTTCGACGGCTCCTTCGGCGCTCCCGCCGACGTGCCTGTCGAGGACGTCGACTACATGGACGTCTCGCCGCGTCAGATGCTCTCCGTCGCAGCCACGCTGATCCCGTTCCTCGAGCACGACGACGCCAAGCGTACGCTGATGGGCGCTAACATGCAGCGCCAGGCCGTGCCGCTGGTTCACCCTGCCGCTCCCTATGTCGGTACCGGCATGGAGCGTCGCGCCGCTCTGGACTCCGGCGAGGTCACCCTGGCCAAGAACGCCGGCGAGGTCATCTTTGCCGACGCCGCCAAGATCATCGTCAAGCATGCCGGCGGCATGGACGAGTATCACCTGGCCAAGTACCAGCGCTCCAACCAGTCCACCTGCATCAACCACCGTCCGCTCGTGCGCGTCGGTGACACTGTTGAGCAGGGCGAGCCCCTGGCTGACGGTCCTTCGACCGATCATGGCGAGCTTGCACTGGGTCAGAACCTCACCGTGGCATACATGCCGTGGGAAGGCTTCAACTACGAGGACGGTATCGTCGTGTCCGAGCGCCTGGTGGCCGAGGACCTGCTGACGACCATCAACATCACCCGTCACGAGATCGATGCCCGCGACACCAAGCTCGGCCCCGAGGAGATCACCCGCGAGATCCCGAACCTCTCCGAGGACATGCTTGCCAACCTCGACGAGGACGGCATCATCCGCATCGGCGCCGAGGTCGGCCCTGGCGACATCCTGGTCGGCAAGGTCACGCCTAAGGGCGAGAGTGCTCTGACCGCCGAGGAGCGCCTGCTGCGCGCCATCTTCGGTGCAAAGGCCCACGACGTCCGCGACACCTCCCTTAAGATGCCTCACGGCGCTTACGGCCGCGTCATCGACGTTGTCCGCTTTAGCCGCGAGAACGGCGACGATCTGGCCCCCGGCGTCAACGAGCAGGTGCGCGTCTACGTCGCCCAGCGTCGTAAGATCCAGCAGGGCGATAAGATCGCCGGCCGCCACGGCAACAAGGGTGTTATCTGTAACGTTCTGCCGGTCGAGGACATGCCCTACATGGCTGACGGTACCCCGATCGACGTTATCCTCAACCCGCTGGGCGTTCCTTCGCGTATGAACGTCGGCCAGCTGCTCGAGTGCCACCTTGGCTGGGCTGCTGCCTGCGGTTGGGATACCGAGCAGGCCGACTCCGACAAGTACGTCCCCGGTCCGTTCTTCACCGCGACGCCCGTCTTCGACGGCGCCAAGGAGGACGAGATCGCCGAGGTCATCCGTCGTGCCAACAAGAACATGCTCAACAAGGCCACCGCTGCCTTTGGCGATCACATGCGCCCCGAGTTCGTCACCCAGCTTGACGAGCGCGGCAAGACCCGCCTGTTCGACGGCCGCACCGGCGAGGAGTTCCGCGAGCCCATTACCGTGGGTACGTCCTACATCCTCAAGCTCGGCCACATGGTCGACGACAAGATCCACGCCCGTTCGACCGGCCCTTACAGCCTGGTTACCCAGCAGCCTCTGGGCGGCAAGGCTCAGTTCGGCGGCCAGCGCTTCGGCGAGATGGAAGTTTGGGCACTGTACGCTTACGGTGCTTCCAACGTCCTGCAGGAGATCCTGACCGTCAAGTCCGACGATACCGTGGGCCGCGTCAAGACCTACGAGTCCATCGTCAAGGGCGAGAACGTTCCTGTCCCGGGTATCCCCGAGTCCTTCAAGGTTCTCGTCAAGGAGATTCGCTCCCTCGCACTGGACATCGAGCCCATGCACGATGCCGACGAGGACGCCTCCGCCCCTGTGACCGCCGAGGAGACCTCCGCTCTCGACGACCTGGCTGCGCTCGCCGGCGTTGACGCCGACGTCGAGGCCGAGGATGCCGAGACCGCCGAGGCGCCCGAGGCTGTCGCCGCCACGACCACTGATAAGGAGTAGTTGACTGTGGCAGATTTCGAAGCTACTGATTTTGACTCGGTAAAGATCTCCCTTGCCTCCGCCGACCAGATCCGTTCCTGGTCGCACGGTGAGGTCAAGAAGCCGGAGACCATCAATTACCGTACCCTCAAGCCCGAGAAGGACGGCCTGTTCTGCGAGAAGATCTTCGGTCCCGCCAAGGACTGGGAGTGCTCCTGCGGCAAGTACAAGGGCATCCGCTTTAAGGGCATCGTCTGCGAGCGCTGCGGCGTCGAGGTCACCTCGGCCAAGGTGCGTCGCGACCGCATGGGCCACATCGAGCTCGCCGCTCCCGTGTCCCACATCTGGTACTTCAAGAGCCCCACGAGCTTCCCGATGAGCCGTATGCTCGACATCAAGTCCAAGGACCTCGAGAAGGTTCTGTACTTTGCCAGCTACATCATCACCGAGGTCGACTACGAGGCTCGCGAGGCCGACGCTGACGACCTGCGCGAGGAGCTCGCCGCCGATCTGGAAGAGATCGATGCCGAGTGCGCCCGCCAGATCGAGTCCCTCAAGGAGCAGGGCAACCCCGAGAACTTTGACGAGTTCTCCGACGAGGAGCCGCTGACCCCCGAGGAGATCGCCTCTGGCATCGTCGACATCGAGGAAGAGTGCAAGGACGAGAAGCAGCTCCGCACGGACGCCTTCAACGCCTTCATGAAGCTCAGCGAGCGCGACCTCATTTCCGATGAGCCGCTGTTCCGCGAGATGACCCGCTACTACTCCATGTACTTCAAGGGTGGCATGGGTGCTGAGGCCGTCCGCGACCTGCTCGCTGCCATCGACCTTCCTTCCGAGGCCGAGAAGCTCAAGGCCATCATCGCCGACGAGGACTCCCAGAAGCAGAAGCGCGAGAAGGCCGTCAAGCGCCTCGAGGTCGTTGACGCCTTTCTGAAGGGCGGCAACAGCCCCGCGAACATGATCCTGGATGTCATCCCGGTCATTCCGCCTGATCTGCGCCCGATGGTCCAGCTCGACGGCGGCCGCTTCGCCGCATCCGACCTCAACGACCTGTACCGTCGCGTGATCAACCGTAACAACCGACTCAAGCGCCTGCTCGACCTGGACGCCCCTGCGATCATCGTGAACAACGAGAAGCGCATGCTCCAGGAGTCCGTGGACGCCCTGTTCGACAACGGCCGTCGTGGTCGCCCGGTCTCTGGCCGTGGCGGTCGCCCGCTCAAGTCGCTCGCCGAGGCCCTCAAGGGCAAGCAGGGTCGCTTCCGTCAGAACCTGCTGGGCAAGCGTGTCGACTACTCCGGCCGTTCGGTTATCGTTACCGACCCCAAGCTGCTGCTGCACCAGTGCGGTCTGCCCAAGACCATGGCGCTGGAGCTCTTCAAGCCCTTCGTCATGAAGCGCCTGGTCGAGCTTGGCAAGGTCGAGAACATCAAGGGCGCCAAGCGCGCTATCGACCGCGGTGCCACCTTTGTGTGGGATATCCTCGAAGAGGTCATCGACGGCCGCGTCGTGCTGCTCAACCGTGCACCGACCCTGCACCGTCTGTCCATCCAGGCCTTTGAGCCGGTGCTGGTCGAGGGCAAGGCTATCCACCTGCACCCGCTGGTCTGCTCGCCCTTCAACGCCGACTTCGACGGCGACCAGATGTCTGTCCACGTGCCGCTGTCCAGCCAGGCTCAGGCCGAGGCCCGCGTGCTCATGCTCTCTGCGAACAACCTGCGCTCGCCGGCATCCGGCAAGCCGGTCAACATCCCTTCGCAGGACATGATCATCGGTGTGTACTACCTCACCCAGGTTCGCGAGGGTCTGCCGGGCGAGAACCACGTGTTCTCGAGCTTCGACGACGCACTGCACGCCTATGACTGCCGCTCCGAGGTCGACATGCAGGCCAAGATCCAGGTCCGCGTGTCCGCTGCCGATGCCAACGTCATCAACGAGGACGGCACCCGTATCTTCCGCGTCAAGAACGGCAAGAACGAGTTTGTCGACTACGACGTCACCGGCAACAAGACCGCGCGCTTCGAGACCTCTATCGGCCGCATCATCTTCAACCGCCAGTGCCTGCCCGAAGACTACGAGTTCATGAACTACAAGATGGTCAAGGGCGACGTGGCCAAGCTGGTTGCGGACTGCTGCGATCGTTACCCCGAGGCCAAGGTCGGCCCGATCCTCGACGCCATCAAGTACTCCGGCTTCCACTACGCTACCCGCGCCGGCCTCACCATCTCGGTGTGGGACGCTCTCATCCCTGCCGAGAAGCAGGAGCTGCTCGACCGCGCCCAGGCCAACGTCGACCAGATCAACGAGTACTTCGAGGAGGGCTTCATCAACGAGACGGAGCGCCACATCGAAGTCGTTAACGAGTGGACCGCTTGTACCGATAAGGTTGCAGCGCTCATGCTCGACATGTTCGACGAGGAGAACCCGCTCTACATGATGGCCGACTCCGGCGCCCGTGGTTCTAAGACCCAGCTGCGTCAGCTCGGCGGCATGCGTGGCCTGATGGCGGACATGTCCGGCGAGACGATCGACCTTCCCATTAAGGCGAACTTCCGCGAGGGCCTGCTGCCGCTCGAGTACTTCATTTCGACCTACGGCGCCCGTAAGGGCCTGGTCGATACCGCATCCCACACCTCGGACTCTGGTTACCTGACCCGTCGTCTGGTTGACGTGGCCCAGGACGTCATCGTCCGCGAGGAGGACTGCGGTACGCACGAGGGCGTTACCTACAACCTCATCATCCCCGGCACCACCGACCTCAACACCGACCTCGTCGGCCGTTGCTTCATCGAGGACGTCGTGGCTCCCGATGGCACCGTGCTCTTTGAGCAGGACGGCTACATCGAGAAGGTCGCCGACATCCAGAAGATGGTCGATGCGGGCCTTAAGAAGGTCAAGCTTCGCGCGCTGCTCACCTGCCGCTCCAAGTACGGCGTGTGCCAGAAGTGCTACGGCTGGGATCTTTCCACTCGTCGTCCGGTCGCCATCGGTACTGCCGTCGGCATTATTGCCGCCCAGTCCATCGGCGAGCCCGGTACGCAGCTTACGATGCGTACCATTCACTCCGGCGGCGTCGCTGGCGTCGACGATATTACGCAGGGTCTGCCTACGGTCAGCCGTATGTTCGATATCGTCGGCAACGTCAACGAGAAGATCCTGGGTCGCGAGGCCGAGCTGGCTCCGTACTCCGGTCACCTCTCGATTAAGCCCGAGAAGTCCGAGTACGTGCTGACGCTCACCGACTCCGAGGACCACACCCGTGTCCTCGACGAGCGTCGCGTCCCCGCTTCGGTGCGCTTTATGCCCGAGATCGAGGACGGCTGCGAGGTTCGCGCCGGCGACCAGATCACCAAGGGCTTTGTCAACTTCCGCAACCTGCGCAAGCTGACCGACATCGAGTCGACGATGCACACCTTCGTCGAGAGCGTCAAGGACGTCTACACCAGCCAGGGCGTCGACCTGAACGACAAGCACATCGAGGTGCTCGCACGTCAGATGCTGCGTCGCGTTCAGATCACCAACCCCGGCGATTCCAAGTACCTGCTTGGTCAGTACGTCGACCGCTACGAGTTCGCCGACGAGGTCGAGCGCGTTGCCCGTCTGGGCGGTCAGGCCCCCGTGGCCGAGCCCGTCATCCTGGGTACGCTCAAGGTCGCGTCTAACATCGACTCCTGGCTGTCGAGTGCTTCGTTTATCCGTACCGCTGGCGTCCTTACCGAGGCTGCCATTGAGGGTAAGGTCGATCACCTGCTCGACCTTAAGTCCAACGTCATCGTCGGTAAGAAGATCCCGGCCGGTACCGGCCTCAAGCCGTACGCCAACGCCAAGCTGACGTATCGTACGGCCGACGGCTACGTGGACATCGACGGCCCGGCTTCGCCCAACGCCAAGTCGCTGCCCGAGTGGGCTCCGGTTGAGCTCAAGGACCTGGACGAGCAGCTCCCGCAGCAGCTCGACTGGGCCGGCTACGACGAGTTCGGTGGTGCTGACGGTTCGTTCACCCGCAACGGCCACACCATCTCCGCCGAGAAGGCTCGTCTGTACCTGTTCGACGACCTGGGCGTGTCGCAGCGCTGGACCAACAAGTTCAGCGAGGTCGGCATCGAGACGGTCGGCGACCTGGTCGGCAAGTCCGAGGAGGATCTGCTGCGCATCGATGGCATCGGTGCCAAGGCGATCGAGGAGCTCCGTGACGGCCTGGAGGCCCACGACCTGCTCTACATCCTCGAGAACAACGACGACGTTGCCGACGAGGAAGACCTCTCGCAGCTGCTGCAGATGGTCTTTAGCCCCGACGGTCCGGACGATATCCTGCTGGGTACCTCCGCTCCGACGCATCACGCCGACGCCGACGAGGAGCTCCTGGGCGCCCCGATCGACGACAAGAAGGCTCCCGCCAACGGTGTCATCAACGAGGACATGGCTTCTCTCGATGAGCTGCTCAACCAGCTCGTGGACACCGACGACGCCGAAGAGGCCAAGGACAACGACGAGGAGTAATTTCCTAGTGCGTTAACCGTCCTTCCAAAGACCCGCTTCCCAACAGGGGAGCGGGTCTTTTTTGATGAGGAACGTTGCCCCGACGAGCACGTCGGATTCCCGGAACGGGCCGCCCGCTGTTTAAGTTTGTCGCGAGTTCCGCACGCAAAGGAAAGCACTTAATGTGCTTTCCGTCTTGCGCAGGACTGTAGAGCAGCAAACTTAAAACCTGGGC
>DBFABM010000007.1:0-69214 GCA_048194085.1 Collinsella aerofaciens | reverse complement strand
CATCTCAACTTGAATTAGCTACCAAGTTTACCTGCGTATTCCATAACCTGCCGACAATTTTTCGGCAATTTGGAATTTCTTCTTGCGCTGACGTTTTTTGTCCCGTAATATATTACCTCGCAGCACGGCAGTGCAGATGTCATGTGGCCCGTTCGTCTAGCGGTTTAGGACGCCGCCCTCTCAAGGCGGAGATCACCAGTTCGAATCTGGTACGGGCTACCACGCATCTGATACCCGGACTTCCTATGGAAGGCCGGGTTTTTTATTTTTAAACAACCGTCTGCAATTCCCGTTTGAACCAGAGCTTTGCGTTCTGCCTATGGCCCTTACGGGTACAATATCCAAGATATTTTGACTGTTAGAAGGAGTCTCATGACGGAGTCCTCTCAGCATACGTCTAAGCCCCAGGTCGAGGTTGAGGCCTCGGGCGGAGATGACAATAAGAGCGCACGCCGCGGCGCCATCTTTATCGGCGTCGTGCTGGTAGGTTATATCGTCTATCTGGTGGTAACCGGGCAGATGGGGCAGTTCTGGGCCGCTATGTCGAGCGTCCAGGCGTCATGGCTCGTTGTCGCGTGTCTTTGCATGTTCATGTACCTGTTCTTTGGCATTGTGGCCTATGCGATCGCCGTCTGGCTCGATCCCAATTCGCCCGTCGGCATCCGCGACCTGATCTCGGTCGAGGCGAGTGGCATCTTCTTTGGTAACCTGACGCCCATGATGATGGGCTCCACCCCGGCTCAAATCTATCGCCTGACCAAGGCCGGCCAAAACGTGGGCGAGGCCGGCGCCACGCAATTCACGCGTTTTATCGTGTACCAGTTTGGCCTCGTTGCCTGGGGCGCTATCCTACTGCTTGCTCGCATGCCGTTTTTTGCCGAGCGCTATGGCGACATGACGTTGCTGTGCGTCTTTAGCTTTGGTGGGCACTGCTGCATCTTGCTGGGCATCTTCGCCGTCGCGCTCATGCCTAAGACCGTCACGCGCGTCGCCCATTGCATCATCAATTGGCTTGAGCGCATTGGTGTCTCGGCCACTAAGATCGAGGGATGGCGCACGTTTGTCGATGGCGAGATCTACTCCTTCTCCGAGAAGTTCAAGCTTTCAGCCGGACATTTTTCTTCCATGCTGCTCACGGTGGTCATCACCATGCTGCAACTCGCGTTTTTCTATCTGGTGCCGTATTTCCTGATGCTTGCCTTTGGCCGCCACGAGGTCGACTTTTTCTCGGTCATGGCCGCGAGCGCCTTTGTCCAGCTGCTGAGCTCTGCGGTCCCCCTGCCCGGTGGAACTGGTGGCGCTGAGGGCGGCTTTGCATTGTTCTTGGGTCATTTCTTTGGGTCGGCTTCGACCGCCGGCTATCTGCTGTGGCGCCTCATTACGTTTATTGCGCCGACCATTTTGGCTGCGCCCCTGCTGGGACTTAAGAGCGCCCACAACGAGAGCATCCATGCGCGCTGGGATCGTGTGATGCGCAAGCTCGGCCGCACGCCTCAGACGCCCTCTGCGCCCACTATGCCGCACCCCACGAATGCTGTTACCGTTGATCCCAAGAAGCGCGCTCAGAAGGCTTCTGGGACCGCTAAGCCGGCTCATAAAGCCTATGTGCGCCAGACAGGCGATGGTATTCGCGTATCTCCGTCGGCACTCAATAAGAAGAAGCATCCCAAGTCGCAGTAGGGCAGTCGTGCGTTCTTCATGATGCTGGGCATATTTGTGCTGTATGGGGGATAATCCTCTTACGTAGATTATCTCTCATCTGTTGATGAATGCTTGCATATCGAAGGGACACGCCCATGGCAACCAGCAAACCGCGTCTTGATCGTCGCATCATTCGCAGCCGTAATGCCATCCTTTCGGCTTTCGAGCGCCTGCTCATGGAAAAGCCGCTGGCAGACATTACGGTGAGTGCCATCGCGCGCGAGGCCAATGTCGACCGCAAGACCTTTTACGTTCACTTTGGTACGGTTGACGGCCTGCTCGATGCCATTGCCGTCGATGTGGTGGAGATGATTGTCGACTCGGTCGAGAAAACGCTTGCTTCTATGGACGGTGACACCAGCGAGCGCGCTCTTGGCGCGGCGGCGACCTTCTTTAAAACCGTTAATGAGGCACTGTGCAACAACTTAGTGCTCAATCGTCAGCTGATCGAGAATACTCCGCTCGATGATTTCATGGCTCGTCTTCGTGCGCCGCTCGAACATGAGATTGCCGAGCGCGATCTGCTGCCCCAAGGTCTCAAGGACGAGATGTTCGACTACTATCTGGCGTTTTTGCTGTCGGGTATTATCGGTATCTATCGCACGTGGGCACTGTCTGACGGCTCGGTTCCTATCGAGCGCGTCTCTGAGGTCGCCAACGATCTGACTCTCAATGGTCTGTCGAGTCTGGAATCTCGCTTGGATTAGGCCTAGTTGGGCTCGTCGGCGTGGAAATCCCTGTTCACGAGGTTCTCCGGCGCCTTGGAGACCTCGCCGGTGTAGGAGCTGTAGCCTGAGGATCCTTAAAAGAAAGTCCAGTTTATTCTTCCCACTCCAAATGGGAATCCTCCGATGCGCCTTCGTATACTCGCATGACCTCGATACCATGCGAGCGTGCGAACTCGACGAGCTCTGCGTTGCGGGCGTTTATGGTGCAGAAGGCGGAGGGGCACACGATAAGGCGCGCGCAGTGGACGAGGAGCTCTTTGGCGCGGGCTATGGTTTTATCCCCGATCGGCTCGAAGGCGCGCTCGGCCACGCATTCCGTCGCCAGGTCGCGCGCGAGCTCGCAGTCGATGTCCCCTTCGTGCAGAACGCCCGCGTAGAACGCCTTGCCCTGTCGGATGAGCTGGCGAAACACAGCCGACCCCGTACCTGCGCCAGCGATGACGAACGTGTGCGCATCGCCGTGTGGGCGCCCAATTTCCACGCTGCCGAAGCGCTCGTTGAAGGTGCCATGTTTAAGGCCGTAGAGCTCGCCAATCGTCTCGCGCGTGAATATGTCCTCGGGTGCGCCGGCGCGGAAGACCCGGCCGTCCTTCACGCAAATCGCCTTGTCGGCGCTTTTCTGCGCGAGCTCGAGTTCGTGGATGGACATGATGATAGCCACATTCCGCGATTTCGCAAGGTGGCGAAGTATTCGCAGCAGGTCGATCTGGTAGCGGATATCGAGATACGACGTGGGCTCGTCGAGCACGAGCACACGCGGATCCTGCGCGATGGCGCGTGCGAGCATGACGCGCTGGCGTTGCCCGTCGCTTATCTGCATGAAGTCGCGCTCGGCGAGCTCTTCCACATGTGCGGTTTTCATGGCCTCGTCGACCCGACTATGGTCGTCGGGCGAGAGTGTACCCATTCGCCCGGTGTAGGGATGCCTTCCCGCCCCTACGATATCGCGGCAGGTGAGGAGCTCGGTCCGGGGGCGATCTGTCAGCATAACGGCAAGGTTCCTTGCGAACTCCGCCGTCTTCCATCTGGAAATCTCCCGCCCGTCGAGCTCGACCGCGCCGGCAAGCGGTGCCAGATGGCGTGTGATGGTTTTCAAGATGGTCGACTTGCCCGAGCCGTTCGGCCCGATGAGTGCCACGACGTCGCCCGCGCGAACCTCCAGATCGACGCCTTCGACTACGACCTTCTTGTCGTAGCCCGCCGACAGGTCGCTTATGCGGAAAAGCGGCGCTCCGTCAGCCTGCGTTGCGACCTGGGTTTCGAGGTTCGACTCCGCTCGGAGCGTTTTGGGCCGCGGCACGAATTCCCCCATCTACCTCACCCGCTTCTTCAGCATGAGCGCGATAACCACCGGCGCGCCGAAGATGGCAGTGACGGCGCTGATGGAAAGCTCGACGGGAGAGAACAGCGTGCGCGCGATCAAATCGCAACCCGCGCAGAAGATGGCGCCTCCCAAGAAGCACGCAGGAATCACGCGGATGGGCTTCGACGACTTCAGCGCCGACTTCACGAGATGCGGAACCGCGATGCCTACGAACGACACCGGACCAGCGAACGCGGTCACGCAGGCGGAGAGCATGCTCGCTAGAAGGACGAGCACCACGCGGAAGCGTGCGACGTTCACGCCGACGCTTTTCGCGTAGGCTTCTCCCAGCTGGAAGGCGGAAAGGGGCTTCGATATCGCGAATACGCATGCGCTCACGGTGATCACCACGACCACGATGACCGCGATGTCGTCCCAGCTCGAACCCGAGAAGCTACCCAAAGACCAGTTGTGCAGGTTCACGATGGACTGGTCGTCGGCGAAGGCGATGAGAAAGTTCGTCGCCGCCGAGCAGATGTATCCCACCATGACGCCCGCCACGATGAGCATGGCCATGGAACTTATGCGCCGTGCGATGAGGAGCACGAAGCCGATGGTGATAAGCGATCCCAGAAACGCTGCGGCCACCATGGCCGGCGAGGACATGGCCTGGTTAGCGCCCAGAAGCACGATCATCGTAAGCGCGACGACGAACTTTGCGCCCGAGGAGACGCCCAAGATGAACGGGTCGGCGATGGGGTTGTTGAAAAACGTCTGCAGCAGGAACCCGGAGAGCGAAAGTGCCCCGCCGAGAAGCACGGCTGAAAGCACGCGCGGCAGGCGAATCTCCCAGATGACTTGGCTTTCCATGGAATTGGCCGCGCCGCCCGAAAGGATGCCGGGGATGTGGTCTGCGGGCACGAGCACGCTCCCGATGCACAGGTTGGCCCCGACGAGCACGATGAGGACAACAGCGAGCAGCGCCGTCACGACGCGACACCGCGCGGCGCGTCGTGATTCGTCGTATGTCATGGAAAGCCGGCTTCTCATGACGCTAGCCAAGCTTCCTCAGATAATGGAAGTCGCTCGCGTCATCGCCGGTGAACGCCCCGTGCATCTCGTCGATAATGTCGGCGGTAGAAGTCATCTGCTGGTACATGTCGGCGCTTGTGACCCAGACGTTGCCGTTCTTTACAGCTTTGAACTGCGACAATAGCGCGTTTTTGCCTACGAAGTCTTTCAAGGTGGCAACCGATTCGTCGATGGTGCCGTTGTAGACGATGATGTCGGCATCCTCCGCCGTCGCGTAGAAGCGCTCCATTTCGAGCGTTACTGACGAACCTGACGTCGACGCCGTCTGCGCGTCATCGAGCGCGTAGCTGCCGCCTGCAAGCTCGATCATCTGCGCCACGTAGTCGCCCGCCCGCCGCGTGACGGCGGCCCCGTTCGAGTTAATGTAGAAATACGCCACGGTTTTACCTGACGACGCGAGCCTCGACGTTTGCTCGACGCGGGCCTTCTGCTCGTTGAACAGGTGCGCGGCCTCGTCTTCCTTGTCGAACAGGACGCCGAAAAGCTTAATCCACTCGACGCGCCCGAGTGCTTCGGGCTCGCTCGACGACTGTTCGGTGAGCACGACGAGCCCGAGCTTCTGCAGCTTTTCCTTCACATCGGGCGTGTGGTTGATCATGGTGTTCTCGATGGCGAGCGTGCAGCCCGAGGCCGATATTCGCTCGTAGTCGGGCGCGCTGTACTTGCCGCCGTAGGCGATCGCCCCACTTTCGAGCGCGCTTTTGAAGCCCGCGACCGAGCAATCGTCGGCCTTCGTGCCCGACATTAAGATATTGTCGTTCGCATCGAGCGCGTCGACCAGGCACATCGTCGCCGACGACACGAGGTACACCTTGTCGGCGGGGCGTCTTATGACCGCGATGTCGGAGCTCAACCCGTCAGGTACCTTCGCATCTTGCGGCACCACGAGGAAGCGTTCCCCGTTCGAAATGCAGATAAGCCGCAAGCCGCCTTCGAACTCTTCGACAGTGAAGTGCTTGGCGTATTCAAGCTGAAGCGCCCCCGTCGGCTCCCAGCCGCAGCCCAAATCAGCGTTGTGGAAGTCGGCCGCGGCGCTTGAAGCCGTTCCCGCAGGGGAGCCGCCGCTTGCATCGTCGCCCGATTTCTCCTTCATGGTGGATGAGTCGAAGTGGAGCGTGTAGTCGATGGTGTGCGGCGTCGACATGGCGACGGTCTCGGCCGACACGGCGATGTCCTCGTCGAGCGTGACGGGTATCTCGAACGTGGAGTTGCCGCCGTCGTTTACGGGCGCGTAGTCCACGCCGTCGACGGTCATCTTGTCGTAGTTCGAACTCGACCAGGTGATGGTCGCGGTGTAGGTGTCGCCATCCTTCACAATTGTGGTGGGCGAGGCGATGCTTGCGCGCCCTGACCCGCCGGAAAGCGAGACGCTCACAGTGTATTCCTGAGAGCCTGCCGTGCCACCGGTCGCGTTCGGGCTCGCACTGCACCCCGCGAAGGGAAGCGCGAACAGGGCGACGAGAACGCAGGCGATCGCGCGCACCGCGATGCTGCGACGCTTCCTGCTTTCCCCCTTGGGAAGAATCGACCGCATGGCGTTACTTCAGTGCGTCGGCGCGCAGATCGACGCCGGCGGATTCGAACACGAGCGTGCGGTCGTACCACTGCTCTTTTCTAATACTCCACGCGGCGCAGGCGGTGTCCTCGTCGAGCGCTTCAACGGGCACGTCGTAGGTGTACTTGCCTTCCGCGTTTTCCACATAGGGGATGAAGTCGGCCTCGCTCGCGGCGGCAGCCTCGTCGCCCGTGCCCATGAAGAGCTTGCCGTAGCCCGTGCCGGAAAGCGTCATCACGCAGTGCATGGAGCCGTTTTCCACGATGAGCTGGGCGTCCACAATCCTGAACATGTTCGAGCTGGAATCTACGGTGATCGGATAGGTGCCGTCGGCCACCTTGTCGGCGGTGATGGGGGCAGCGCTTGCGCCCTCGGGCGCATCGGCCGCCTGTTCGGTCTTTTCCTGGGAATCGGCATCGCTTGCCTTTGCGCTGTCGATTGAATTTCCGCCGCAGCCGGCGAGCGAGAACGCGAAAAGCGCCGCTGACAGGCCGAAGGCGAGGGTTTTCTTCAACATGGAGGGGTTCCTTCCAATCGGTTCGACCGTCCGCGCCGTGCGGTGGGCGGGCGGGATGCGAATGCAACGGGCATGCGCCGTCGGTCGGGGAAGGCGCATGCCCGTTGCACGGGGACGCGACCGGCGCCCCCGTGCGCGGCGAGTTTACAGCTTGGCGATGGCGTCGTCCACGTGCGCGACGTAGATGTCGTCGACCGCGACGTTCTGTCCCAGACCCTGGAGCAGGCACGTCACTTCGAAGCCGGCGGCCACGAACTTCGCAGCCCAGCTGTCGGGGTCGGTCTCGTCTGCCATGTCGTTGTTCGCGTGGTCGCCCGCGACCACCATGAACGGCGCGAGCACGGCCTTCTTGTAGCCTGCGGCGCTCGCGGCGGCGATAACATCCTCGCAGGTCGGTTCAGCCTCGACGGTGCCGACGAAGAACTGCGTCAAGCCCTCGTTCTTAAACACTTCCTGCATCTTGGCATAGTCGGCGTTGGAATCGGCTTCGGTGCCGTGGCCCATGAGGCACAGCGCCGTCTTGCCGTCGTCGAAGGACGCCATGTTCTCCTTAATGGCTGCGGCCACCTTCTTGTAGTCGTCGTCGGAGGTGAGCAGCGGGTCGCCGAGCGAGATCTTGTCGAACTTGTCAGCGTACTTGTCGAGCTCGTCTTTCACGTCGGCGTATTCCAGGCCAGCCATGAGATGCGTCGGCTGCACGACGATTTCCTTCACGCCGTCTTCCACGCAGCGGTCGAGCGCCTCGGTCATGTTGTCGATCGTGATGCCGTCGCGCTTCTTCAGCTTGTCGATGATGATCTGCGCGGTGAAGGCGCGGCGGATGTCGTAGTCCTGCCAGTACTTCTCACGGATAGCGTCTTCGATGGCGCCGATGGTGATGTGGCGCGAGTCGTTGTAGCTCGTGCCGAAGCTCGTGACGAGGATGACCGGCTTCACGGCCTTCTCCTTTTCGCTCGATTTCTCGGAACTCGCGGAGGTGTTGGAGCAGCCCGCGAGCGCGACTCCGGCGAGCGCGACGGCTCCGGTTGCCGCGGCGCTCATGAAGCCGCGGCGTGACATCTGTTCGGACATGGTTTTTCCTTTCCTCGGTTTGCCGGTCCCCCGGCGACAGTTGCTTGTTGGCACAAGCGAAAGAAAAGCGCACCCCTCGGGGTTCACAAGGAGCTAACGCCACGGCGATGCCGTGAGGAAAAGGCGAAGCAGTCTGGCTTGGGGCGTGAGGCGGTTCGCCCGCGCGTCCTATACAGTAATGTCCCTTGCCCAGGATTCCCACCTGGTTCCCTCCGCAAGCCAGCGCGGGCTGTGCGGGCGCCGCGCCGGTCATTTCCTTTTATCCGATTGTCATATGCTCGTTGCCGAATCTTTTACTATGATAGTGGGCACTTGTGAACGTGTCAAAGCCAGGGCGGGCGGCATTGCGCCTTCTGCCTGCGTATTTGCGCCGATTGTCGCCGCAGGCGCCGTGTTTTGCCTGCTGCGCGAATGGCGGCGTAAACGGTTGCGATGAGAAACGGGAAGGGAAGGCTCGGATGATTCATATCGTTGGCGCAGGTTCGGGCGCCGCCGACCTTATCACGCTTCGCGGGGCGCGTCTTCTGCGCGCGGCCGACGTGGTCGTTTGGGCGGGGAGCCTTGTGAACCCCGAGCTGCTCGCCGAGTGCAAGGAATCCTGCGTCGTCTACGACAGCGCGCACATGACCTTGGAGGAAGTGCTCGACGTGATGTGCGCGGCGGATGCGCGGGGCGAGGAAGTGGTGCGCCTGCACACGGGCGACCCGTGCCTGTACGGCGCCATCCAGGAGCAGATGGACGCACTCGACGCGCGCGGCGTGGACTACGAGGTGGTGCCCGGCGTGTCGAGCTTTTGCGGTGCCGCGGCGGCGCTTCGCCAGGAATACACGCTGCCGGGAATCAGCCAGTCGGTCGTGATCACGCGGCTTTCCGGGCGCACCCCCATGCCCGCGGGCGAGGGCATGCGCACCATGGCGGAAAGCGGCTCGACTATGGTCATCTTCCTGAGCTCGGGTATGCTCGCCGAGCTTTCCGCCGAGCTTTTGGCTGCGGGCCGCAGCTCCGACGAGCCGGCGGCGCTCGTGTACAAGGCGACCTGGCCTGAGGAGCGCGTGGTGCGATGCACAGTGGGCACGCTCGCCGATGCGGGCGCGCGAGAGGGCATCGACCGCACGGCGCTCGTGGTGGTGGGCCGCGTGCTCGGAGCTCGCGGCAGGCTTGCACACAACGGCGCGCAAGCGGAGTCGTACGAGCGCAGCAAGCTTTACGACCCTTCGTTTTCCACGGGGTATCGGAAGGCGAGCAGCTAGCGTGGCCTTCGAGCACTACATATATACCGGGACGACCCGCCTGCGCTGCGGCTACACCACGGGGAGCTGCGCCGCGCTCGCGGCGAAGGCGGCCTGCGAGATGCTCTTGTCACGAAAGCCCGTCGGCCTCGTGTCGATCGTCACCCCCGGCGGGCTGCCCGTCGAGGCGAACGTGGTCGACGCATGCATCGGCGAGGGGTGCGCCCAGTGCGCCGTGCGAAAGGACGCAGGCGACGATGCCGATGTGACTGACGGCGTACTCGTGTACGCGCACGTGGAACATGCGGGGTCGGGCACGGGTGCTGCGGGCAGCAAGGACGTGCCCGCGCGCGAATCGGAAGTTTCCGTCGATGGCGGCGTGGGCGTGGGGCGCGTGACATTGCCCGGGCTCGAGCAGCCGGTGGGGGCGGCCGCCATCAACGCGACGCCGCGCGCGATGATTACTTCGGCGGTGCGTGAGGTGTGCGCCGCGCACGGCTTTTCTGGAAACATTGCTGTGACGATTTCGGTACCCGAGGGTGTGGCCCTTGCCGAAAAGACCTTCAACCCGCACCTGGGGATAGAGGACGGCATCTCCATCCTGGGAACGACGGGCATCGTCGAGCCGCGCAGCCTCGCTGCCTTGCGTGACAGCATCGAGCTCGAGATTCGGCAGCATGCGGCTATGGGGCGGCGCGGAGTCGTGCTCACGCCCGGCAACTACGGCGGGCAGTTCATCTCGGGGCATTTCCACCTAAACGGTGCGCCGGTGGTCTTCATCTCCAACTTTGTGGGCGATGCGATTGATTGCTGCGTTCGCGAGGGATTCACCAATGTCCTTCTTGTGGGACACATCGGCAAGCTGGTGAAGGTCGCTGGCGGCATCATGGACACCCATTCGCGTACCGCCGACTGCCGCGCGGAGATTCTGGCCGCCCACGCGGCCTTGGCCGGCGCGGGCGCGAAGACCGTGCGCGAGATCATGTCGTCGGTCACGACCGCGGCGGCGCTCGAGGTAATCGAGGCCGCCGGCGTGGGGGACGCTGCGCGCGCTTCGCTCGCTGCGGCAATCGAGGACAGGTTGCGCCGTCGCGCGGCGGGCGCATGCGACATCGCCGCGGTCGTGTTCGACGCCGAGCGCCGCGAGCTTTTCCGCACGTCGTGCGCCGATGCAGTTATCGGGAAATTGGGGGCGACGTATGAGTAAAGGCGTGCTGTACGGGGTGCGCCGCGCAATCGGCTGGCCGGGGACGAAAGTGGTCATGAAGGCGCGCCGCTCGCTTGCGGACACGAAGCGCATCCTTCGCGAGGAGGGCGCCTTCGACGGTGCCGAGCTCGTAGAGGACTGTGGGCTTCCGGGCGAGCGCGTGTACCGTTCGCTCGACGATGTGCCCGATCGGGGCAGCTACTTCTCGACGATGGTGGTGCGCTAGATGAGGGTTTCCTGCATAGCGTTCACTGAGAGGGGGTATGCGTTGGCGGTGCGCACCGCACACGCGCTTTCCGATTGCGCGCAGACAGGTGAAGACGACCCTGGCTGGGACGTTTCCGTTTCGCGCGGGTTCGGCGAGGGGAAGGCCGACCTGCGCGCATGGACGGCGCTCGCGTGGGAAGCGTCGGACGCGCTTCTGTTCGTGGGCGCGGCGGGCATCGCCGTGCGGGCGATCGCGCCGCATGTTGCCTCGAAGGCAAACGATCCCGCGGTTGTGGCGATCGACGAGGCGGGGCGCTTTGCCGTCCCGCTTTTGTCGGGGCATTTGGGCGGTGCGAACGAGCTTGCGCAAACTGTGGCACGCGCGGCAGGGGCCATCCCCGTCATCACCACGGCGACCGACGTCCGCGGCGTGTGGGCGGTGGATACGTGGGCGCGCTGTGCGGGGCTCGCCGTTTCGAATCCCGAGGCCATCAAGCGAGTGTCGGCGCGGCTGCTTTCGGGCGGGCGCGTGGCGCTCTATTCCGACATGCCGATTTCGGGACAGCCGCCTGAGGGGGTTGACATTGCGTCCGACCGCGCTCGGGCCGATATCGTCGTGTCGCCGTTCGCTGGCGCGAATGCAGGTGCGTCCGTTCGTGCGGCGGAGACAACGGGCGAGGTCGTGCCCGCCGGTGAGACGGGGAAGCCGGCGGGCGTGCGGGCGCAGGCGCCTGCGCCCGAGCCGCTTCGCCTTGTCGTGCCCTGCATCGTTGCGGGCATAGGATGCCGTCGCGGTGCGTGCGCCGAAGCGATCGAGGAGGCGTTTCTTCTCGCGTGCGGGCAGGTGGGTATCTCGCCTTCGGCCGTGCGCGAGGCGGCGACGATCGACGTGAAGGCGCACGAGGAGGGTCTGCTCGCCTTCTGCTGCGCGCGCAATATCCCGCTTGCGACGTATTCCGCAGAGGAGTTGTCGCAGGTCGAAGGCAGCGTTTCGCCATCTGATTTCGTGCGCGCGACGGTGGGGGTCGACAACGTGTGCGAGCGGGCAGCGCTCGCGGAGGGGGGCAAACTTGTCTTCCCGAAGCTCGCTCACGGCGGCGTGACCGTCGCGTTTTCCAAGGTAACTATTAAACTTTCGTTTAAGGAGCGGTGATGGGAAAGCTCTTCGTGGTGGGAATCGGCCCGGGCGGCCCCGACGGCATGACGATTGCGGCTCGGCGTGCGCTCGAGGCGTCCGACGTCGTTGTGGGTTACACGAAATACGTGGAGCTCGCGCTCGCCGCCGTGCCCGACGCGGCGCATCTCGCGACGCCGATGATGCACGAGGTCGAACGGTGCCGCCTTGCGCTTTCGCGCGCGCAGAGTGGAGAAGCCGTGGCGCTCGTGTGCAGCGGCGACGCGGGCGTGTACGGCATGGCGAGCCCCGTGCTGGAGCTTGCGGAGGACTACCCCGATGTAGACGTGGAAGTTATCGCCGGGGCCACCGCGGCTCAGAGCGGGTCGGCGGTGCTCGGCGCCCCGCTTGCCCACGACTTCGCGGTCGTGTCGCTCTCCGACCTGCTCACGCCATGGGAGGTCATCGAGCGCAGGCTCGCCGCCGTGGCGAGCGCCGACTTCTGCATCTGTTTGTACAACCCGCGCAGCAGAAAGCGCGCCGACAGGCTCTCACGCGCGGCGAAGATTATGCTCGAATGGAAGGCCCCCGACACGCTCTGCGGCTGGGTGCGCAACATCGGGCGCGAGGGGCAGCAGTCGGGCATGTGCAGGCTCTCCGAGCTGGGGGAGTTCGACGCCGACATGTTCACCACCGTGTTCGTCGGCAACGCGGACACGAAGCTCGTAGGCGGCCGTATGGTCACGCCGCGCGGGTATCGGGAGATTCCATGCGAAAGGTAACGATCATCGGGGCGGGGCCCGGAAACCCCGACTTGCTCTCGCGCGCGGCGCTCGACGCGATCGACATCGCCGACGTGGTCATCGGCGCTCATCGCGCGCTTGCCGGCATCGACGTGCCGCCCGACGTGGTGAGATGCGAGCTCGTGAAGACGGCGGACATCGTCGCCGCGCTCACCGATGCGGCGTCGTGGCAGCGCGCCGTGGTCGTGATGACGGGCGATGTGGGGCTGTTCAGCGGCGCGCGCCGCCTGGTGGAGGCGCTCTCCGGCGACGCGCAGGTGGACGTGCGCGTCATTCCCGGCATAAGCTCAGCGTCGTATCTCGCCGCGCGCCTCGCGCGTCCATGACAGGATTGGCGCTTCGCGAGCGCTCACGGCGTGGCGTGCGACATCGTGGCCGAGGCCGAGCGCGCAGGTGAGCTCTTCCTCGTCACGTCGGGCGGGGAAGATCCCTCGCGGCTTTCGGGCGAGCTTGTGCAGGCGGGCTTCGGGGACGCGTGCGTGACGGTGGCCGAGCGCCTGTCGTACCCCGACGAGCGCATCACCTGCGCGACCGCAAGTGAAATCACAGGTCAGACGTTCGACGACTTGAACGTGATGCTTATCGATTTCGCAGGCGGCGCAGGGTCGCCTGCGGGCTCTAGCGCAGCCTCCGAGGTGCCGGCCGGCGCGTCTGCGCCCGCGGCGGCTTCTTCCGCGGCGGACTCTGCGGGCGCATCCCGCGCCGCGAGTTCCCGCTGGCCGTACGCTTCCTCGGGCATTCCCGACGAGCTCTTCATCCGCGGCGACGTTCCCATGACCAAGCAGGAGGTTCGCGCCGTCGCGCTCGCGAAGCTGCGCCTTACCGCGACCGACACCGTGTGGGACGTCGGCGCCGGCACGGGGAGCGTGTCGATCGAGGCGGCGCTCGTCGCGCGAGCGGGGTCGGTATGGGCGGTCGAGCGCAACGCGACCGGCGTGCGGCTCATCCGAGAGAACGCGGATGCATTCGGGTGCGGCAACGTGCATGCGGTCCCCGGTGTCGCCCCCGAAGCGCTCGCGATACTGCCCGTCCCCGACGCCGTGTTCGTCGGCGGGAGCGCGGGCGAGCTTCCCTCCATCGTGGAGGTGGCGCTCGAGAAGAACTCGCAGGTTCGCCTGTGCGTGCCATGCGTCACCGTTGAGACGCTCACCGAGGCGTGCGCGCTCCTCTCGAGTTCGCGCTTTAAGGGGTTCGAGGCTTGCCAGGTGTCGGCCGCCCGCGCCGAAGCTGTAGGCTCGCACCATCTTATGAAGGCGCAAAACCCCGTGTTCCTCGTCAGCGCGCGTGGTGCAGGTGGGGAAGGCGGCGCCCGGTGAGCACGACCATCCCGCGCTTCATGGTCGCTGCGCCCTCGAGCGGGAGCGGCAAGACGGTCGTTACGTGCGCGCTCCTGCGCGCGCTCGCGCGCCGCGGCCTTGCATGCGCGGCCTTCAAATGCGGCCCCGACTACATTGATCCGCTCTTTCATCGTCGCGTCGTGGGCGCGCGCTCGGGCAACTTAGACGGCTTCTTCACCGACGCCCCGACGCTGCGCGCCCTGCTCGCACGCGGCGCCGCGGGCGCGGATGTCGCGGTGCTCGAGGGGGTCATGGGCTTCTACGACGGCATGGCGCCCGGCGTGGCCGACGCGAGCAGCTACCAGGTTGCGCGCGACACGGAAACGCCGGTCGTTTTAGTGGTGAACGGGCGCGGGGCGTCTTTATCGCTCGCCGCCGTAATTCGCGGCATCGCCGAGTTCCTGCCTTGTGCGAACGTGCGCGGCGTCGTGCTGAACAAGACGAGCGCCGCTGCCTGCGCCTACGCGGCGCCTGCGATCGAGAAGCACACGGGCGTCGCGGTTTTGGGTAATATTCCCGCCGACGAGGCGTTCTCGCTCGAAAGCCGGCATCTGGGGCTTGTGACCGCCGACGAGGTCGAGCAGCTCTCCGCGCGCATCGACAAGATGGCCGAGCTGGTGGAAAAGAGCGTCGACGTCGACCGCTTGCTCGAAATAGCGGCGACGGCACCCGATGTCTGCGAGGAACCTTACCGGTTGGAGCCGATCGCGGGAGCGCGGCCCATCGTCGCCGTTGCGCGTGACGAGGCGTTCTCGTTCTACTACGAGGAGAACCTGCGCGCGCTCGAGGACCTGGGTTGCGAGCTGGCCTTTTTCAGCCCCCTGTGTGATAGCGAGTTGCCGCGGGGGACAAGCGCCCTCTATCTGGGAGGCGGCTACCCTGAGCTCCATGTGCGGCAGCTCTCCGAGAACGCGCCGATGCGCGAGGCGGTGCGGCGTGCGGTGGAATCCGGCATGCCGACGGTTGCCGAATGCGGTGGGTTTCTGTACCTGCAGCGCGAAATCTCCGATAGCGAGGGGCGGCGCTGGCCTGTTGTGGGCGCCCTTGAGGGCGCAAGCGAGAACGGGGGAAGGCTGTCCCATTTCGGGTACGTGGAGCTCACTTCCCAACGCGACGGGCTCTACGGGCCGCGCGGCACACGCATCCGCGCGCACGAGTTCCACTACTGGCAGTCCACCTGCCCGGGCGGCGACTTTTGGGCGCAAAAGCCCCGGCGCGACAAGGGCTGGCCGTGCATGACGACTACCCCGTCCCTGGTTGCGGGCTTCCCGCATGTGTACTATCCTGCGAACCCCGACGTTGCGCGCGCGTTCGCGTCTGCCGCAGCGTCGTTCGCAGAGAGGAGACGGCATGGCTGAAGCAACCGAAACCGCGCTTGCCTGCATCCGCGAGGAAGTCGAGCGCGCGTTCTCGTCGGCGCCGGGCGCCGTGCTCGAAGCCGCGCTCTCCCGGATCGCGCCCGCAGACGAGTGCGCCCGCGCCGCCGCGTACGCCGCGTGGGACTCCATCGCGCACCCCTTGGGGGGATTGGGCGACTTTGAAGATGCCGTCGCGCGTATCGCCGCAGCTCAGGGGAGCGCCGAGGTGGCCGAGTTTCCCCGTGCGCTCGCAGTATTCTTCTCCGACAACGGGGTCGTTGCCGAAGGCGTGTCGCAAAGCGGACAAGACGTGACGCGAGCCGTCGCGCGCAACATGTGCGAGGGAGCCACGAGCGCCTGCCGCATGGCGGCGTTCGCGGGTGCCGAGGTCGTGCCCGTCGACGTGGGTATGGCCCGGGGCATAGAAGACGCGCGCATGGTACGCGCGAACGTGCGGCGGGGGAGCGGCAACATCGCGCACGGCCCCGCTATGTCTCGCGATGGGGCTGTGCGCGCGATCGAGGTCGGAATCGCCGTCGCGTGCGGGCTTGCTCGCGCCGGCGTGCGCCTTCTCGCCGCGGGCGAGATGGGCATCGGCAACACGACCACCTCGGCGGCGGTGGCCGCAGTGCTCATCCGGGCGGACGCGCGGAGCCTCGTCGGCCGCGGCGCGGGGCTCTCGGACGCCTCGCTCGCGCGCAAGCGCGACGTGGTCGAGCGCGCTATCGACGCGAACTCGCCCGATCCCGCCGACCCGATCGACGTGCTCTCGAAGGTGGGCGGATTCGACATCGCGGCGATATGCGGCTTCTACCTGGGGGCCGCGGCCTCGAAGGCGCCGGCGCTCCTCGACGGGGTCATATCCTGCACGGCGGCCCTGTGCGCGGTGCGCCTTTGCCCCAACGCCTTGGGCTACCTCGTGGGCACCCACGCATCGAGCGAACCCGCAAGCCAGGAGCTCCTTCGCGAGCTCGGCATAAAGGCACCCCTCGTCGCAGGCATGCACTTGGGCGAGGGCGCGGGCGCCATGGCGTATCTGCCCCTTCTGGATTCGGCGCTGCGCGTGTACCGGGATGGGAAGACGTTCACGGCGACTGGCATGGCTGCTTACGAGCATTTCGAGGCTGGGAAATGACGGTGACACTCGTCATCGGCGCCGCCGCGAGCGGCAAGAGCGCCTATGCCGAGTCCCTGTGCCTCGGGCACGACGGCCCCCGCGTGTACCTGGCAACGATGGAGCCCTTCGGGGAAGAGGGCGCCCGCCGCATCGCGCGCCATCGGGCGCTGCGCGAGGGCAAGGGGTTTTCCACCCTCGAGCGCACGCGTGACGTGGGCGCCGCAGCGTCCGGGCTTCCGTGCGGCTGCACGCTTCTTTTGGAGGACGTGGGCAACCTGGTTGCGAACGAGCTCTTCGCGGAAGGCGGCTTGTCCCCACGTGACCCCGACGCTGCGGCGCGCGAGGTGCTCGGAGGCATCGAACGGCTCGCTCAGGCCGCTGCATATACGGTGGTGGTCACCGTCGACGTGTTCGCCGATGGGATGCGCTACGATGAGGGGACCGAGGCATGGAGGCGCGCGCTCGCGCGCGTGAACGCGGGCGTGGCGGCGCTGGCCGACCGCGCAGTCGAAGTGGTATGCGGGATTCCCGTGTGGATGAAAGGCGAAGGACCTACAAGGTGAAGATAGCAGAGGCAATCGGCGCGGCGTTCGGAACGTTCTCGCGCATCCCCGTCCCGAAATCGGCCTGGACCGATTTCGGGTCAACCCATGCGCTTGCCGCGTTTCCCCTGGTGGGCCTTGCGGAAGGCTTCCTCATGACGGCGTGGGGGCACGTGGCGAACCTGCTCGGCGTGTCCGCGACCATCGTCGCGGCCGTGCTCGTGGCGTTGCCTGTGGCGGTGACGGGAGGCATCCACCTAGACGGGCTCTGCGACACCTCCGATGCGCTTGCAAGTTGGGCCCCGCGCGAGCGAAAGCTCGAGATCATGCACGACCCGCGGGCGGGCGCCTTCGGGGTCATCGGTGTTGTCGTGTACCTTATTCTGCAGTTTTCCCTGTTCACCGCGCTGCCGCTTACGGCGGGGGCGTTCCTCGCGCTTCTGTGCTCGCTCGTGTTCTCCCGCGCGCTTTCGGGGCTCGCCGTAGAATGCTGGCCTGCCGCGCGGGCGGACGGCATGGCCGTGGGGCTCTCGCCTGCGAAGAAGCGCGCGGCGATCGTCGTGCCGCTTTGCGCTTTCGCTGCGGCTTCGGCTGCAGGGATGGTCGCGTGCGCACAGGCCGTCGGCGCCCTTATGGCGGTGGCGGGGCTTTTGGCGCTCGCGTGGTACCGCCATGTTGCCCTGTCCCGCTTCGGCGGGGTGACGGGTGATTTGGCCGGATGGTTTCTGCAATGGGCCGAGCTCGCGATGCTTGCCATGCTGGTGGCGGGGGGCATGCTCCTATGATTCTCGTGGTAGGTGGCGCGCATTCGGGGAAGAGGACCTTCGTGCGCGAAAGGCTCGGGTTCGCGGCGGACGATTTCGTCGACGCGGCGCAGCTTGCGGAGGGCGGCGTGCCCGCGGCTTTTGCCGGCCGTGTCGCGTACCGTGCTGAGGAACTCGTACGCGCGCTCGACGCTGACCGGGCGCTCGAGCGGCTGATCGGCTTCGACGCAGTGATTCTGCCCTTGGTCGGCTCGGGGGTCGTTCCCATGCGTGCGGAAGACGCCCAATGGCGCGAGCGCGCGGGGCGCCTGGGATGCGCGCTCGCTGCGCGCGCCGACGTCGTCGTGCGCATGACGTGCGGGATTCCCCAGGTCATCAAAGGAAACCTTGCCGATGCGCCTCGAGGGACGCAGGGCGCGGGCGCGCCTTTGGAAGTCGTCTTCGTGCGCCACGGTGCCACGGCGGGCACGGAAGACCATCGCTACAGCGGGGCGGGCACCGACGAGCCCCTGTCGAGTGCGGGCGAGCGCGCTTTGCGCGACCTCGCGTGCGATCGTGACGTGTTCCGTGTTATCACGAGCGGCATGGCCCGCACCGACCAGACGGCGCGCATCCTCTTCCCGAACGCGGAGCTTATGGCGTGCCCCGGTCTGCGCGAGATGGATTTCGGTGACTTCGAGGGGCGAAGCGCCGCCGAGCTTAAAGAGGATGTGCGCTACCACGCCTGGGTAGACTCCTGGTGCGAGACGCGCTGCCCGCATGGCGAGGGCAAGAGCGATTTCACCCGCCGCGTCGTCGCGGCGTTTCGGGAGGCGTGCGAATCGGAGCGCGCCCAGGGGAGTGGGCGCGCCGTCTTCGTCGTTCACGCGGGTACCGTGAAAGCGCTACTCTCCGACCTAGCTGTCCCGAAAATGGGATATTTCGACGTGCATACCGAGCCGGGCGGCGCATGGGCCGCCACCTGGGATGGGCGCTGCCTTCGCGACGTTCGCCCCGCTTCGGGGGGCGATGCCCGGTGATGACGATTCTTGCCGTCGCCGCCGGGTTCGCGGCCGACCTTGCCTTCGGCGACCCGCGCTGGCTTCCCCATCCCGTCGTCGCCATGGGGCGCGCGATCACGTGGGCCGAAGGCCGCCTTCGAGGCGCATTCCCGCAAACGTCCGCGGGCACGCGCGCCGCAGGACTTGTGCTCGCCGTGGCGCTTCCGCTTGCGTGTGGGCTTTTGACCTGGGGAATCCTGCATCTTTGCGGCATGGTTCACCCCGGCTTGCGCTTCGTGGCCGAGGCATGGGCGAGCTATCAGATTCTTGCGGCATGCGAGCTGCGCCGCCAGAGCCTGGCCGTGGCCCGCGCGTTCTCGAAGGGCGGCCTTGTCGCGGCGCGCGAAACAGTCGGGCTCATCGTGGGACGCGACACGTCTGTTCTCGACGAGCAGGGCGTTGCGCGCGCCGCCGTGGAAACGGTGGCGGAGAACGCGAGCGACGGCGTCATCGCGCCGCTTTTCTACCTTATGATCGGGGGTGCGCCCTTGGGCATGGCGTACAAGGCTGTGAACACGCTCGACAGCATGGTGGGCTACAAAAACGCGCGCTACATCGACTTCGGCTGCGCCTCGGCGCGCCTCGACGATGCGGTGAACTGGATTCCCTCGCGCTTATCGGCCCTGCTTATGATCGCCGTGTGCCCGATTGTCGGGCTCGACGCGCGCGGGGCGGCGCGCATCTGGCGCCGCGACAGGCGTCGCCATGCGAGCCCCAACTCGGCGCAGACCGAGTCAGCGTGCGCGGGCGCGCTCGGGCTGCGCCTGGCGGGACCCGCGGTGTATTTCGGCAAGCTCGTTGAGAAACCGACGATAGGCGACGCGTCCCGCGAAATCGAGTGGGGCGACATCGCCCGGGCGACAAGGCTCATGCTCGCCGCGTCCGTATGCGCGCTCGTCTTGTTCGGCGCCGCGCGCGCGGCGGTCGTGCTCGCCGTGGGGGCGATGGCATGAGGGAAGACCACGCTGCGTCCCGGGCTGCCGGGGGAATCCTGCGCGCCCGTACGCATGGGGGCAGCGCGCAATCGCTCGGCATCGGTTGCGAAGGGGGCGCCTCCGACCTCATTGACTTCTCGGTGAACGTGAATCCGGCAGGCCCTTCGCCGCGCGCCGTCGCCGCAGCTTGCAAGGCGCTTTCTCGAATCGACGCCTACCCCGATAGGGAAAGTCTTGCCCTCGTTCGCGCCCTAGCGCGCGCCCAGGGCATTCCCGAAGATACTATCGTCTGCGGCGCGGGCGCGTCCGACATCATCTGGCGGCTCGCCGCGGCGGTGCGCCCGAAACGCCTCGTCGTGTGCGCGCCGACGTTCTCTGAATATGCGGAGGCGGCATCGTATTACGGCGCATGCGTGCAGGAGTTCCCGCTCTCCGAAGCGGACGACTTCGACGTTCCCGCCTCCTTTGCCCGCGCGATCGAGGGGCCGGGAGACGTGGCGTACCTCTGCAATCCGAACAACCCGACGGGGCGCCTCGTCGACCCCAGCGTGATCGATGCCGCGGCTTGCCGCTGCGAGCAGGTGGGCGCGCTACTCGTCGTGGACGAGTGCTTCCTCGGATTTGCGCCCGACGCCCGTGAAAGGAGCGTGGCCGCACGCGCCGCGTGTTCGCGCCATGTGGCCGTGCTCTCCGCGTTCACCAAGCTCTACGGAATGGCGGGGTTGCGGTTGGGATATCTGATCAGCGGAAACACCCAACTCATCGAGGGGATTCGCCGTGCGGGGCAGGCGTGGCCCGTCTCCTCGGTCGCCGAGGCCGCGGGCATCGCCGCTCTGGAAGACGTCGAATACGTCTCGCGCACGCGCGATGTATTGGCGGGCGAGCGAGCGTGGCTTTCCCACGAGCTCTCCTCGCTCGGGCTTTCTGTCGTGCCGTCGGATGCGAACTTCCTTTTAGTCCGCACGCCGGCGAAAGACATCCCCGAGCGCCTGTATAAACAGGGGGTTTTGGTCCGCACGTGCGACTCGTTTTCGGTACTGTCCCGTTTCTGGTGCCGCGTCGCGGTGCGCACGCGCAAGGAGAATGCCCGGCTTGCGATGGCGTTCAGCCGCGCGCTTCGGGCGGAAGGCGCATCGGGCGAAGGCGAACCCGTCGAACGGGGCGGCGCTTCTTGCAGCGGCGCTATGGCGGGCGCGGATGGCCGAGGCTCGGCGAAGGAGGTCGATACCCGTGGGTAGGGCGAAGCCCATCATGATCCAGGGCACCATGTCGAACGCGGGGAAGAGCCTGCTTGCGGCGGGGCTGTGCCGCGTGCTTTCGCAGGACGGCCTGCGCGTGGCTCCCTTCAAGAGCCAGAACATGGCGCTCAACAGCGGTGTCACGGCCGACGGGCTCGAGATGGGGCGCGCCCAGATCATGCAGGCCGAGGCGTGCGGCATCGCGCCCGACGTGCGCATGAACCCCATCCTGCTCAAGCCCGAAAGCGACCACCGAAGCCAGCTCATCGTGGCCGGCAAGGCGCAGGGAGCCTTCGCTGCGAGGGACTACTTCGCGCGAAAGAAGGCGCTCATGCCGCAGATTTTGGAAGCGTTCGATTCGCTCGCGGAGGAAAACGACGTCATCGTCATCGAGGGCGCCGGCAGCCCCGTCGAAATCAACCTTGCCGAAAACGACATCGTCAACATGGGGCTCGCGCGCGCCGTGTCCTCTCCCGTGCTGCTCGCGGGCGACATCGACCCAGGCGGGGTGTTTGCCCAGCTCTACGGTACGGTCGCGCTCTTTGCGCCCGAGGATCGCGCGCTTTTGCGGGGGCTTGTGGTGAACAAGTTCCGCGGCGATGTAAAAATCCTGCGCCCGGGTTTGGCCCCGCTCGAGAAGATGTGCGGGGTTCCCGTCGTGGGGGTCGTGCCGTTTCTTACGCTCGACCTGGACGACGAGGACTCGCTCGCGCCGCGCCTATCTGCCCGCGAGGCGCGCGGCGTCATCGACGTCGCCGTCGTGCGCCTTCCGCATCTGTCGAACTTCACCGACTTCGACCCGCTTTCGCGCGTGCCCGGCATGGGCGTGCGCTACGTATCCTCGACGACCGATCTGGGCCGACCCGACCTGGTGGTGCTCCCCGGCTCGAAGACCACGCTCGACGACGCGCGCTGGCTTGCGGCTAGCGGCATCGGAGCCTGTGTACGCGCGCTTTCGGGCGCGGGCACGCCGGTGCTCGGCATATGCGGAGGCTACCAGCTTTTGGGAGACGAGCTTTCGGACCCGCACGGCAGGGAAGGCGCTGGCACCGCGCGCGGGCTCGGGCTCATCCCTGCAAGTACGGTGTTCAAGGAGGAAAAGCGCCTCGCCCAGTCGGAGCTGCGCATCACGGGCGCCCAAGGCGCGTTCTCGGTGTGGAACGGCATGACGGCGCGCGGGTACGAGATTCACGACGGCGAAACGACCGTTTCCTGCGCCCATGCGGGCACGATTGGCGGCAAACCAGAAGGCGCGGCCTGCGGAAACGTGTTCGGAACCTATCTCCACGGCCTGTTCGACGAACCGGGGGTGGCGCTCGCCCTCGCGCGCTCGCTCGCGCGCATGCGCGGCCTGCCCGAGAGCGTCGTGGGTGCTGCGGGCGCGGCGTCCGCGGCCGATCACCGTGCGCGCGAGTTCGACCGCCTGGCCGACGTCGTGCGCGGAGCGCTCGACATGGAGTATGTCTACCGCATTATCGAGGAGGGCGTATGATCCACGTGTATCATGGCGACGGCAAAGGCAAGACCACGGCGGCGATGGGCCTCGCCCTTCGCATGCTCGCCGCAGGCCGCCGCGTCGTCGTCGTGCAGTTCCTGAAAGACGGCGAAAGCGGGGAGGCGCGCCTGCTCGCCGAGCATTTCGGCGTGCCCGTGTTCGCGGGGAAGGTGTCGGACAAGTTTACCTGGTCGATGTCGTCGGAAGAACTTGCCGCTACGTGCGAGCTGCACGATGGGAACCTCGCTTCCGCGCTTGCCGAGCTCGAGGGCGCGCAGGAGGGGCTGCTCGTGCTCGACGAGGCGCTCGATGCGCTTTCGAAGGGGCTTGTCGACGAGGCGCTCGTGGACCGCGCGCTCGATATGTCCGCGCGCGGCGTCGAAGTAGCGCTCACCGGGCGCGCGCCTTCCCGCAAGATCGTGAAGAAGGCCGACTACATAACCGAGATGCGGTGCGAGAAACACCCCTACGAGCAGGGGATATGTGCAAGGGAAGGAGTGGAGTACTAGATGGATTCCAAGGAGATGGCGCCCGGCGACATCGAGCGGCGCAGCTTCGAGATCATTACCGAAGAGCTCGGCGGCCGCACGTTCCCGCCGCTCGAAGAGCCCGTCGTGAAGCGCGTCATCCACACCACTGCCGACTTCTCGTACGCCGATTCCCTCGTTTTCACTCATGACGCCGTGCACTGTGCGCTCGACGCACTGCGCGCAGGGGCCACGGTGCTCACCGACACGAACATGGCGCTCGCAGGCATAAGCAAGCCCGCGCTCGCAAAGCTCGGCTGCAAGGCCGTGTGCTACATGGCCGACCCTGATGTCGCCGCGGCTGCGCGCGACGCGGGCACGACTCGCGCCGTTGCGAGCATGGACAAAGCTTGCGGCATCGAGGGTCCGCTCATCGTGGCCGTCGGTAACGCCCCCACGGCACTTCTGCGCCTCGCCGAGCTCATGGACGCGGGGAAGATCGCGCCCGCGCTCGTCGTTGGGGTGCCGGTCGGGTTTGTGAACGTGGTCGAGGCGAAAGAGGAGCTACTCGCGCGACGCGTGCCGGCCATCGTCGCGAGGGGTCGCAAGGGCGGTTCGACCGTGGCGGCCGCCATTATGAACGCGCTGCTCTACCAGATCACGCGCCCAGGCGGCCCGAAGTGACGGCGCCCGCATCCGCGCCGGCGCTTCGCATCTTCGCCGGCACCACCGAGGGCCGCCTTCTGTGCGAATGGGCGAGCGGGGCGGGCATCCCCGCCCGTGCCTACGCGGCAACCGAGTACGGAGGCGAGCTTTTGGGCCAGCTTCCGGGCATCGAGGTGCATGCGGGCAGGCTCGACGAGGCCGACATGGAGCGCGAGCTTTCCGGCACGTGCATCGTCGTCGATGCCACGCACCCCTTCGCCACGCTCGCAAGCGGCAACATCCGGGCCGCTTCGCTCGCCGTGGGTGCACGATGCCTGCGCCTTGCGCGCCCGGCCGAGGCGCTGCCCAAAGGCGTCGTGCCGGTCGCGTCGATCGCCTGCGCGGCGCGCTTTCTCTCCGAGAACCCGGGTCGCGCGCTTCTCACGACGGGGAGCAAGGAACTTGCTCCCTACACGCGCGTCGCCGATTTCGCGGAGCGCTTCTTCGTGCGTGTGCTCCCGCTGCCCGGTGCTATAACGAAGTGCATCGACGCGGGGTTTTCGCCGTCGCACGTCATCGGCATGCAGGGGCCCTTCACCCGCGAGCTCAACGAGGCGATGCTTCGGCAGGTGGGCGCCCAGTGGCTTGTGACCAAGGACTCGGGAACCGTAGGCGGCACGGCTGAGAAGCTCGCCGCAGCGCGCGACGCTGGAGCGCGCTGCATCGTGGTCACCCGTCCCGCCGAGGGAGGCGGGGCCCTTTCGCTTCGGGAAGTGGAAGACGCACTTTTACGCGAGTTCGCGCGCTAGGCGCTCGCCGCGCCTGCGCGCCCTCCCGCCCGCGAGGAGGAGCGCCCCGAGCAAGCTCGACCCGTACAAGCCTGTCATCCGCCAATCGCTCGAGGACGACGCACGGGACTGGCGCAAGCAGCCCTTCAATAAGTTGCGGTGAAATAGCGTCTGTTTTTGCTGCTAAATAGCATATTCAGTCCCTAATTCACCGCAACTTGTTGGTGGTGGCTTACTGGTAGCGTAGGCACTCCACCGGGTCGAGCTTTGCCGCGCGGCGAGCGGGATAGAAGCCAAAGATTACGCCGATGCCGACGGAGACGGCGAAGGCCAGCAATGCCGTGGCGATTGAAAAGCTCGGTGTGATTTGCCCGCTGGCACCGAGCTCGTCGAGAACCCCTGATCCTGCGGCAAACATCGCAAGAGCCCAGGCCAGTAGATAGCCAATCAGGACACCCAGCAGTCCGCCGGTGACGCACAGCGCCGAGGACTCGGCCAAAAACTGCGCGGTGATATCGCGACGACTGGCGCCCAGTGCGCGGCGAATGCCGATCTCGCGAATGCGCTCCGTTACGTTGGTAAGCATCATATTCATAATGCCGATACCGCCGACAAGCAGCGAGATGCTGGCGACAGCACTCATGATGAGCGAGAACGCTCCCATAAAGGAGTTGAGTGCATCGATGGCGCTTTTCATGGAGGTCGCCGATACACTGTCGTACTCATCATCCTCCGCGATGCCCTTCATCGCGCGTACCTTGGACTCGATGGTCTTACAAAGCTCATCCATGTCCGTGCCCTCGGCGGCAAGTGCCGTTACGCTGGGGAATGAAGGATTCTCGTCGCCAAACAGCCCGGAGATGGTTTCGCGTGGCATATACAGCGTGAGCGAGCCCATGGAGTCGCTGCCGCCATCAATCACGCCTACAATCTGCACCTCGCCGTTGGACACCTTAATAGTCTTGCCCACCGCGTCCTGTTCGTTGCCGTAAAGCTGATCGGCGCCGTTGCGGCTGATGAGCGCCACGCGCGAGCCTGATTGGGACTCGGCCTGGGAATAGGTGCGCCCCGCAACGAGCTTGTTGGCCCCCACGGCGTCGAGCATGTCGCTATCGACACCTTGTGCCATGACGGTATAGCTTTTATCGCCGGTCTTATACTCGGTATACGCGCTGTCGACAATGCCGATCTGCTCTATCTGCGGCACCAGTTTTTGAAGCTTCTCGATGTCCGACTCGGTGAGTTCTTGCGACGAATAGATTTGCACCATGCGTGCCGCATTGAGGCCCAGACTGTTGACCAGGCTGTTTTGGATACCGCCGATGAGCGAAGTCATGGCGATAACCGAGGCGATGCCGATGACAATGCCCAGGATGGTGAGCAGGCTGCGCCCCTTGTTGGCTTCGAGCGAGTGAAGGGCTTCCTGGATGAGATCGCGGGCGCTCATGCCACCACTCCTTTCGGCGGGTTGGCGGAGGCGGAAATCATGGGCAGGCTATCTACAGCGCTGCGTAGGGTCCGCGGTGCATGTGGAATATACGCGCCGTCGTGAATGCGACCGTCGCGGATGGTCGCGGCACGGTCGGCCTCGGCGGCGATGCCGGGGTCATGTGTGATAAGCACGATGGTTTTGCCGCGCTCCTGAAGTCTATGGAAGGTCTCCATCACAAGCGCTCCGGTGGCGGAGTCAAGGTTTCCCGTCGGCTCGTCGGCCAGAATGATGGGCGGGTCATTGACGAGGGCGCGTGCGATGGCGACACGCTGCATCTGGCCGCCCGAGAGCTCGGATATGCGGTGGTCCCAGTGGTCGACGGGCAGCGTGACGGCCTGCAGCGCGTGCACGGCGCGCATTTCGCGCTGGCTACGGGGCACATTGGTGTAGGCCAGCGGCAGCATGACGTTTTCGATAACCGACAGGCGCGGCAGCAGGTTGAAGCTCTGAAAGACAAAGCCAATGCTCAGGGCGCGAACTTCGGTGAGCTCGTCATCATCGAGCTCGGCCACGTTGACCCCTTGCAGGTAGTAGTCGCCTGCCGTTGGCTTATCCAGGCAGCCTAGGATGTTCATGAGCGTTGATTTGCCCGAGCCCGAGGGGCCAGTGATAGCGACGAATTCGCCGGGATTTACCGCCAGGCTCACGTTGTGCAGGATGTGGGCGCAACCTGCCTCGCTCTCAAAGATGCGGTGCACGTTGCGGATGTCGATAACGGGACGCATTACATGTCCTCATCGGCAGACATACTGCCCGAATCCGCGCTGTAGCCGCCGTCAGCCGTTGCGTCCGCTCCGGTGTCCATGACGAGGGTGTCACCATCGCGCAGCTTGGTAACCGGCACGTTGGGGTTGATCTCGTTGCCCTGGTCGTCGCGCTTGACCTGTGTCTTGCCGACTACGGTTTCGTTGTCGTTTTGCGTCACGACGGTCACCTTGACGCGGCGGGTTTTCTTGCCCTCGTCATCGGTTGCCACGTTGACGTAATAGTGTTCGCCGTCTTCGGTCATGAGCGCCATCGTCGGCACCATCACCACGTCGTCGAGCTGCTCGGTCACCACCGAGACCTCGGCCGTCATGCCCGGCTTCAGGCGCGCGTCGGGCGCCTCGATGAGGATGTCGACGTTAAAGGTCACGCTGCCGCCGCCGTTGGCGGCGTCGGAGTTTGCCACCGACGCGATAGCCGTGACGGTTCCCTGGCTCACGATATCGGGAAACGCGGGATACGTGACGTTGGCGCTCTGCCCAACGGCGATCTTGGCGATGTCCTTTTCGCCCACCTGCACGGTCACCTTCATCTTGGATAGGTCGGCGATCTGCATGCACTGCTTGCCGCCGCTCGTATCGCTTTCGCCCATGATCATGCCGCCTGTTACCGTTGCGCCCACCTTGGCGTTAAGCTCCACGATGCTACCCGAGCTCGGGGCCGTGACCGTGCGACTGGCGGCCTTGGCGTTCGCCTGGTCTAGGTTTGCCTGGGCCGAAGCGAGGCTGCGCTGCGCGGCCGATACGGCGTTCGTGTCCGCTGATGCGTCAGAGACGCCAGCCGCTGCGGAAGCTCCCTCGACGTCCGTCGTTGGGGTGGCCTGCGCGGCAGCTGCGGCTTTCTGCGCGTTGGCGAGGTCTTCCTGAGCGGCTGCAACTGCACGCTGCGCCTCGGCAACGTTGCGATCGAGCTCGTCGTTTTTAATGGTCATAAGCATGTCGCCCTCGTTGACGGATTGGCCTGCCTGCACGTTGATCGAATCGACCGTGCCGTCGACAGAAGGGGAGACCACTGAGGACGAAATGGGTTTGAGCTGGCCTTTCGCCTCGACCGTTGTGGTAAACGTGCCCTCGGTCACCATATCGGTCACAGGACCGCTATCGCCCTGTGGCTGCGCATTGATAACAAGGGTTGCGACAATGGCAATGAGCGCGATGGCACCCACGACGCCGGCGGCAATACCGCGTCGAATCATCTTTTTGCGCCGACGTTCGGCACGTTTTGCCTTGAGCTTGGCGTATGCCTCTTCATCGGAAATCTCGGCCGCATCGTTCGCGCGCCCGTTCTGCTTATCGGCATGTACGTTTGTAATCAGAGGAATCGTTTCGGTGGCACCTTCGGGCGTGCGCTCGGTATCATCCGGGCCCGGGGTGGTCGTGGGGACATTCGACATGGCGTCTCCTTTATAGAAAGTTCCTCAATAAGTATATGCGCCCGTCGCGTGAGACGGGCGCATATGGCGGATTCTTTCGGAACTGTTAGATTGGAGCGTCAGTTTCCCGTTGTGTGAAGGCGTGTTTTCCTACGAGTGGACAACCACGCACAGGCCGACTTTGATGCAGTCGTGAAGTGCCTTGGCGTCGGCCAGGCGCAGGTTGATGCAACCGTGGCTGCCGCACCACTTGTACGACTCGGCGTTATCGAAGCTCTTGTCGTTTTGCCAGGTGGCATCGTGGAAGCCGATCATGTTGCCCTCGAACGGCATCCAGTAGCTTACCGGACTCTCGTATTTGGGCTTACCGGTCTCGGGGTCCTTGGCTCCGATCAGGGTGCTGCCGCCGTCGTTGCTGTTGATCTGCCACACGCCCTCGGGGGTGGCGTCTTCGCCCGGTTTGCCGGAAATAAAGTTGGCCTCCCAAACGATATTACCGTTCTCGTCATAGTAGCGCGCGTGCTGCTCGGACAGGTCGACGTCGATGTATGCCTTCCAGTCGGGCTCTCCCTTTGCGGTAAAGGTGTCGGCCTTCTGGGAGTACTTGATCTCGATCTCGCCGGTCTGCTTGTTGTTAATAGCGTCTTCGACCTGCTTGGCGAGCGAGCTGCTGTCGATGGACCAACCAAAGTCACCGCCTTCGACGGCGCACTGCTTGCCATCGGCGCGCATCCACCAGCGAGTGGAGCCCACGGTATTAAAGCCGTTGGCGAGCTCGGCTGCCCAGCTACTGATCAGCGACGTATCGAGCGTGGGGTTGGCCGGATCGGCAAAGCTGATCCACTGCAACACGGAGCTGCCATCAACCTTTCCGGCATCCTCGCCGTTGAGCTTAAGGGTCACGTTGACGCCCAGGAAGTTGTTGGCGGCATCACATGCAGCCTGAATCTGATCATCGGTCAGCGTTCCATTGAGCGGCTCATAGGCATCGTTGCCGAGCTTGGAAAGATCTACGGTTTCGGCCAGCGAGGCAAGCTCGAGCTCGGCATATTTAATGACATGCTCGCGGTTGAGTTTTTCGTTGGAGCGCGCCTTCTCGACGGTAAACTTGCCGGCCTGTTCGTCATAGGAGCTATTGGCCTCGAACGTGCCCGAACGGCCCTCGTTAAACTCGTCGATGGCGGCGCCCAGATCCTTCTCAAACTGCTTTTGGTTAAAGGTGTCGGAGAGCATGGACAGGTCGACGTCTTGATCAAGATCGACTTCGTTGGAGGTGGCGGTTGCTTTGGTCTTGCCGCTTAAGGATTCCACAAGGCGGACCGGCCATACAAAGGCTTCGTTGTGGCTGATGATTTCTTTTGCGGCAGCTTCGCCGTCGACGATGGGCTCATCGGACTCGGGCTGATAGGTCCAGCTAAAGTCATCGCCTGTCACGGCGAGCTTATAGTGCTTCCATGCCGAATTGACCTTGGTGGCGGCAGACGAAGCGTTGGAGAACGAGACGTCGACGCCGGCGATGGTGGTGTTGGGGTAGGCTACCTGCGAAAATGCTACGACGCCTACGATATAGACAATGACGATTAGACCCAGGACGACAAAGAGCGTCGTCTTTTTGCCCGACTTATTGTTGCCGGCGGACTTGCGCGCGGGCCCGCGATCGCCTCGAGCGTGCGTGGGGGGCTGCTTGGGCGCATTGCCGTTTGCCCGGCGCTGCTGACGTTGTTGACGCTGCTGTCGCTGTTGGTTCGGGTGTTGGGAAGCGTTTGCTGCACTACGCTGCTGACCGTGGCTCGGCGCGATAGGACGCGGCGACTGAACGCTGCCGGTGTGCCTGCTCGGCTGCTGCGGATCGGGAATCAGTTGAGTTCGATCGTTTTGCGACATCGTATGCATATCCTTCGATTTTCGCCTTGCGGTTCATCGTGTTTTTACTGGGCTTGCATTATAGCGATTGCCCTGCTGTTTGTGGTACGGAAACGGTGGCATTCAAAAGAGGTGGGACATTTGTCCCACCTTTGAGTCGTTCTTTGCCGCTATCCGCACACACCGCATTTTGCACAGGCCGAAAGTGCGGCCGGAGCCTGCGCGATGCCGCCCTTTGCCGTCTCGCGCAGCGTGGCCGGCAACGCGTGACCCACCGAGAGCATGACATGTGCCATCTGGTCAAACGGCACCAGGCTCTTAATGCCTGCGAGGGCGAGTTGTGCCGAGCTAAAGGCCGCTGCCACGCCGATGGCGTTGCGGTTTTGGCAGGGCACCTCCACGAGGCCACCGACGGGGTCACAAACGAGGCCCAGTAGGTTACTCAGCGCGATGGAACTGGCGTCAAGCGCCTGCTCGGGCGTGCCGCCGAGCATCTGCACCAGCGCGGCGGCTGCCATGGCGGCGGCGCTTCCGACCTCGGCTTGGCAGCCGCCCTCGGCGCCGGCAACGCAGGCGCTTGTGGTGAGGTTGAGGCCGATGGCGGCTGCGCAGTAGAGCGCGTCCATGACTTGCTCGTCGTCGAGCTGAAGGTGATCGGCGAGCGCCAGCACGCAGCCGGGCACAACACCCGCGGATCCTGCCGTCGGAGCTGCGACGATTACGCCCATGGTGGCGGAGCGTTCGAGCACGGCCATCGCGCGGGCCACAGCTTCGGTCTGAACGGGGCCCATCAGGTTTGCACTCAAATCGTTGCGGCCGGTGGCTTCGACGAGCTTGGCCTCGCCGCCGATAAGCCCGCCGAGCGAACGCTGCGGATTGGCGATGGGGGCCGTGGTCTCCTCGCGCATGACGTCGAGCACGCGGCGCATGGCGGCGACGGCGTGCGCCTCGCCGGTCAGGCGCGCCTCGCGCACGGCCATAACGGCGCCGATGCTGAGCCCCAGTTCCTCGCACGCATCGAGCAGCTGCTCACCGTCGTCGAAGATCTCCTTGGCCGAGACGCCGGGAGAGAGCGACGAGGCAGAACCGGGGAGCTCGATAAACGTTGCGTAATCGACATTGTCGAGCTTGCGTAGCATGGGGACGACGGTGTCGTCGGGCGCGCCGTCGGTCTCAAAGACGGAGTAGGCCTGGCCGCCCACCTCGGTGCGGTAGGTACGGCAAAACGCGATGTTTACATGGGCGTAGGCGAGCAGGTTCGTGAGCGCGGCGAGCACGCCGGGAACGTCCTTGTGCGCCACGAAGAGCGTGGAATACATACCCGAGATGTCGACGCCGACGCCGTTAATGCGGCTGATGCGCATCTTGCCACCGCCCAGGCTCTCGCCGCGAACCTGTGCCGTGGCGCCCGTGTCGTCGACCATGTCGATGTCGACGGTATTGGGGTGAATAGAGGCGTCGTCGCCCTTGATGTCAAAGTGATATTCGAGGCCCTGCTCGCGTGCGAGGTCGAAGGCCTGCTTGATGTTCTCGTCATCGGTGTCGAGGCCCAGGATGCCCGCGACGAGCGCACGGTCGGTGCCGTGGCCGCGGTAGGTGTGGGCGAAGGAGTTCCACAGCCCAAAGGTGACTTTGGTGATGCGGCCTTCCAGCAGGCTGGCGGCAACTTGGGCGCAGCGCAGGGCGCCGGCGGTGTGCGATGAGCTGGGGCCGACCATGACGGGCCCCAAGATCTCGAATGCAGAGGTCGTAGCTAGTGTTTGCGGCTTGCCTGCCATGGGTGCTCCTGTTCTATCCCGTCGTTCCGAGGACTTTGGTATTTGGTCGCCTGCTCTACAGTCCTGGCTCGCACGGAGGCCACATTAAGTGGCCTCCGGCTCGTGCGGAACTCGCGACCGACCAAATACCAAAGCCCTCGGAACTAAGGATACATGGTAGAGGCGCGTGTGCTGCAAAATTCATTAGCTGGTGACGCAGCGTAGGCTCATATCGAAGCATCTTCACCACCGGATTAATAAAAAAGAAGCACCGCTTGGGGGCGGTGCTTCTTTTGAAAGCGCATGCGTGTTGTGACCTTAGCGGCTCTTAATTACAGGCCGCAGGCTGCTTTGAGTTCTTCGACTCGGTCGGTCTTCTCCCAGGTGAAGTCGGCGTCTTCTCGGCCAAAGTGACCGTAGGCTGCTGTTTTCTCGTAGATGGGGCGACGCAGGTCTAGGTCGCGGATGATTGCGCCCGGGCGCAGGTCGAAGGTCTTCTCTACGGCTTCAACGATCTTGTCCTCGGCAACATGCGCGGTACCGAAGGTGTCGACCATGATTGAGAGGGGCTTGGAAACGCCGATGGCGTAAGCAAGCTCGACTTCGCAGCGATCGGCCAGGCCGGCGGCGACCACGTTCTTGGCGACCCAGCGCGCGGCATACGCGGCGGAGCGGTCGACCTTGGTGCAGTCCTTGCCGCTAAAGGCACCGCCGCCGTGACGGCCGTAGCCGCCGTAGGTGTCGACAATGATCTTGCGGCCGGTGAGGCCCGTGTCGCCCATGGGGCCGCCCACGACAAAGCGACCGGTGGGGTTCACGTAGATGTCCGCGTTGTCCCACGGCATGTTCTCGGCGGCCATGACCGGGGTGATGACGTGCTCGATGAGGTCGGCCTTGATCTTGCCCATGTCCTCGATCTCGGCGGCGTGCTGCGTGGAGATGACGATGGTCGTGACCTCGACGGGCTTGCCTTCCTCGTAGCGCACGGTGACCTGGGTCTTGCCGTCGGGACGCAGATAGGCGAGGGTACCGTCGTGACGCACGGCGGCCAGGCGCTCGGCCAGGCGGCTTGCCAGGTAGTGCGGCATGGGCATGAGGGTCTTGGTCTCGTTGGAGGCATATCCGAACATCATGCCCTGGTCGCCGGCACCGATCAGGTCGATCGGGTCGGTGGTAGCGCCGGTCTGGGTCTCGAAGGACTCGTCAACGCCTTGGGCGATATCGGGCGACTGCTCGTGGATGAGGCTCATGACGCCGCAGGTGTCGCAGTCAAAACCGAACTTGGCACGGTTGTAGCCAATGCGGCGGATAACGCCACGGGCGATTTCCTGAACGTCTACGTAGGCCTGGGTGCGAATCTCGCCGGCGACGATGACGGTGCCGGTGGTCACGAGGGTCTCGCAGGCGCAGCGGACGTTCTCCACGTTGGCAGGCACGCCGTTGGGGGCGATGTAGCCCTGCTCCTGGAGCTCTATTTCTTTGGCGAGGATTGCGTCGAGGACGGCGTCGCTGATCTGGTCAGCGATCTTATCGGGATGACCTTCGGTCACCGACTCCGACGTAAAAACAAAGGACCCGTGTTGGGGCGGGATGGAACGAAGTTCTTCTGACATGATTGTCCTTTCAAAAACGTGTCCCGGCGACCGTTACCATTCCGCCGGGCTCTCTATGCAAGGGCACATCATAGCGCGTAAAACAAACATTCACACCCTTTCCGCACCTACTCATTGGGGACAGACATAAATGACCAGCCTTAAACTAAGAACGTCTCCAACGACTGGCCATTTAAGTCTGTCCCCAATGAGTAGGTCGGTGCCCTTTGTGCGGAGGTTGCTTTGATGCTTTATACTGGTGCGGTTAGACATCCATCCTGCAATCGAGGAGATATCCATGGCATCAGACGTTCGCGTCCGCTTTGCACCCTCACCGACGGGCAAGCTGCACATCGGCGGCGCTCGCACCGCTATCTATAACTGGGCTTTCGCCCGCGCAAACGGCGGCACGTTCATCCTGCGCATCGACGACACCGACCCCACCCGCTCCACCGATGAGAACACGCAGATCATCCTGCGCGCCATGCGTTGGCTTGGCCTGGACTGGGATGAGGGCCCCGAGGTAGGCGGCGACTTTGGCCCCTACGCCCAGACTGAGCGCTTGGACCTGTACAAGCAGGCCGCCCAGAAGCTTTGGGACGAGGGCAAGGCCTATCCCTGCTTCTGCACCAAGGAGCAGCTCGACGCCGACCGCAAGGCCGCGCAGGAGCGCAAGGACCCCTTCCAGGGCTATCAGCGCCGTTGCCGCGATCTTGATCCCGAGGAGGCCCGCCGTCGCATCGAGGCCGGCGAGTCCTACGTCCTGCGTATTAAGGTGCCCGAGGACCGCGGCGACGTCGTCATCCACGACGCCGTCCACGGCGAGGTGACCTTCGACGCCAAGGAGCTCGACGACTTTGTCATCTTCCGCTCCGATGGCACGCCCACGTATAACTTCGCGACCGTCGTCGACGACGCCATGATGAAGATCACCCATGTCATCCGCGGCGACGACCACCTGTCCAACACCCCGCGTCAGGTCATGGTCTACGAGGCCCTCGGCGCTCCCGTGCCCACGTTCGCTCACATCTCCATGATCCTGGGCGCCGACGGCAAGAAGCTCTCCAAGCGCCACGGCGCCACCTCGGTGGAGGAGTACCGCGACGCCGGTTACCTGTCCGACGCCTTCGTCAACTACCTGGCGCTGCTCGGCTGGTCGCTCGACGGCGAGACCACGATCATCCCGCGCGATGTCCTGGCCAACAAGTTCTCACTCGACCGCATCTCCAAGAACCCGGCGACCTTCGATCCCAAGAAGCTCGATTGGGTCAATGCCGAGTACATCAACGGCATGTCCGATGCTCAGTTTGCCGACGAGATCATGGTCCCCGAGCTGCACGAGGCGGGTCTCATCGAGGGCAATGTCGAGTACGGCGAGGATTGGATCGACGCGCTTGCCGCCATCGTCAAGCCGCGCACCAAGATGCCGGCCGACGCCGTGACCGTCGCCGCTCCCATCTTCGCTACGGCCGAGACGCTCGAGTATGACGAGAAGTCCGTCAACAAGGGCCTGGCCAAGGAGGGCATGGGTGCCATTCTGGATGCCGCCAAGGCCGCTCTCGAGGGCGTGAACGAGTGGACGGCTGCCAACATCGACGCCGCGCTTGAGCCGCTGCCCGAGCAGATGGACCTTAAGAAGCGCGTGGTGTTCCAGGCCGTGCGCGTCGCCGTCTGCGGCAACATGGTGAGCCCCCCGCTGGGCGAGACCATGGCGCTCGTCGGCCGCGACGACTGCCTGGCGCGTATCGACCGCGCCCGCACGATGGCGCTGTAGCAGCCGCGTAAACGCATGTATCCGAGCCCCGTTCACCCGAGCGGGGCTCTTGTTTCTGAAGACGCATGGGATGGGAGGTATAGGGGCCATGGCCGAGCAACTGTCGCTGTTTGGTTCGCCGGAACCGGAGGAGACTCCGGCCAAGCCTGAGTTCGCGCCTGAACCCGTCGCCGCCTATGCGAGCGTAGTCCTCGACATTCCCACCCGTGCGCTGTCCGAGCTGTTTGCTTATGGCATTCCCCGGTCCCTTGCCAACGAGGCGCAAATCGGATCCACGGTCCTGGTCCACTTTGGTAACCGTGCCGCCGCGGGCTATATCGTCGACATTGCGCCTGAGCTGGGTGACCTGCAAGGCATCAACGCCCTCGACCCAGCCCGCATTAAAGCCATCGAGGCTATCCTCAGCAAACCGCTCTTTACCGCCGAGGCTGCCCGTATCGCACGCTGGATGAGCCGCGAGTACGTCGCAACGCTTTCCGAGTGCCTGCGTTTGTTCTTGCCCCCGGGTGGAAGCCCGCGCGTGGTCAAAGGTGACGACGGCGTGTGGGCCGTTGAGCGCCCCGCCGTCAAACCCATCCAAAACCGCTGGGTCATGCTCACGCCCGAGGGCTTCGACTATACGCCGCCCAAGACCGCGGTCCGCCAGCGTCAGCTCATCGAGGCGCTCCAGTGCGGCCCGGTCACGACGCGCGACCTCAACCTTCTCTATAACAGCATGTCGGCGACCATCAAGGCGCTCGAAAAACGCGGCGTCGTCGTGGTGGAGGAGCGTCGTGCGTGGCGTGGCTGCAGCGAGCAGACCACGCTGTCCTCGGCAAGCGGCAAGGCGCCGGTCTCCCTTACCAACGGCCAGAAGCAGGCACTCGCGCAGATTGAGCGCGCCCGTCTGGACGCTCATGGCGACGTGGTGCTGGTCGACGGCGTCACCGGCTCCGGCAAAACCGAGGTGTACCTCTCCGCCATCGAGCGCGTGCTGGCGGCCGGCCGTTCGGCTTGCGTGCTGGTGCCCGAGATCTCGCTGACGGCCCAGACCGTCGGCCGCTTCCGTTCGCGCTTTGGCGAGACGGTCGCCGTGTTCCATTCGCGCCTTTCGGCCGGCGAGCGCCTGGACCAGTGGGATATGGTCGCCAGCGGTGCGGCCCGCGTGGTCGTCGGCGCCCGCTCGGCGCTCTTTTGCCCGCTCAGCGACCTTGGTCTCATCATCATCGACGAGGAGCACGAGACTAGCTATAAGCAGGGCTCCAGTCCGCGCTACCACGTGCGCGAGGTGGCAGCCGAGATGGCGCGGCGCTACCGCTGCCCGCTCGTGTTGGGCTCCGCCACGCCATCTGCCGAGTCCCTCGACCGCTGCCGCCGTGGCACGTATAACGGTGCCACCTGGACGCGCGTCGAGATGCCCGAGCGCCCGGGACACGCCGTGTTGCCCACGGTTCGCATTGCCGATCTGCGTCGCGAGTTCTCGCACGGTAGCCGCTCCATGTTCTCAAAACCGCTTATAGAAGGCCTTGAGCGTGTGGTCGAGCGCCGCGAGAAGGCCGTGCTGCTGCATAACCGCCGTGGCTTTGCGCCGTTCCTGATGTGCCGCGAGTGCGGCTGCGTCCCCACCTGCAACCACTGCTCCACCGCGCTTACGTATCACGAGCGCACACACACGCTGCAGTGTCACACATGCGGTTCGTCTTGGCGCGTGCAGCCCTATCCGGCGGCCACGAGCCGTTGCCCCAAATGTGGCAGTCGCTACCTGGCAAAAATGGGCCTGGGCACTCAGCAGATCGAGGACGCACTGCACCAGATGCTGCCCGACGACGTCGCCATCATTCGCATGGATGCCGATTCCACGCGCGGCAAGGACGCGCACAAAAAGCTGCTCGAGCAGTTCGATGCCGCCGATTGCGCGGTGCTGCTGGGCACCCAGATGATTGCAAAGGGCCTTGACTTTCCCGAGGTCACGCTGGTGGGCGTGGTCAATGCCGACTTTGCGCTAAAGCTGCCCGATTTTAGAGCGGGGGAGCGCGCCTACGATCTGCTGGAGCAGGTTGCAGGCCGTGCCGGCCGCGGCGATCGCCCCGGCGAGGTTATCATCCAGACCTACCTGCCCGAGGATCCGGTCATTCGCGCCGTCGCTGAGCACGATCGTTCGATCTTTACCGACTACGACCTGGATCAGCGCCGCGACGCGCTGTACCCGCCGTTTGTTCGCCTGGTCAACATCTTGGTGTGGTCGGCGAACCGAGACGACGCGCAGAACTACATCGGACGTATCGCAAAGCTTCTTAAGCGCCGCTGGCATGCCGCCGCGCCCGACTTTTTGCGGGCGGGGAGTGCCGTGCCGCAGGTGCTGGGCCCGGCTTCGTGTGTAATCGAGAGAGCCAAGGACCGTTACCGCTTCCATCTGCTTGTGAAGTCGCCCGTGGGGTACCATGTCTCTGATGATATCGACGCCTGCCTCAAAGAGGTGGGCTCCGTGCGCGGCGTGAGCGTGAGCGTTGACGTCGACGCCTATGATTTGATGTAACAACCCGAAAGGATGGCCATGGAAGCCAACGGAATCGTACTGTCGCCTGACCCTCGTCTGCGCCAGGAGTGCGCCGTCATCGAGGAGATCACCCCGGCGATCGAGGCACTTGCCGAGAAGATGAAGAAGATGATGTTCGAGAACGGCGGCTGCGGCCTGGCTGCCCCGCAGATCGGCGAGCTCATTCAGCTGGTCACCATCGACTGCGACTACAGCGACAAGAGCGACTACGATCCGTACGTGCTCATTAATCCCGTGATCGTGGAGCAGAGCGACCATCTGGTGCCGTTTAGCGAGGGCTGCCTTTCCATTCCTGGTATTAGCTGCGAGATCGAGCGTCCCGACCATGTCGTCGTCGAGGCGTACGACCTGGATGCCAACCTGATTCGCTACGAGGCCTCGGGCGACCTGTTCTGCGTGTGCCTGCAGCACGAGATCGATCATCTGCACGGCAATACCATGTTTGAGCGACTCAAGCCCATGCAGAGGATCAAGGCCGTCAAGGAGTACCAGGACGCCCTGGCCCGCGGCGCTCGACCGGGCGAGACGGAGTAGGTCCCACCGTCCCCGGTGCTGAGCGCCCACATATCATCCCGTGCTCAAACTTTCTCGCTTTGCTGCGAAACCGCGCGCGGGACGATATGTGGGCGCTCAGCACCGGGGACTGCGTTGTTCTGGCCCGGTTTGCCCGGGTGCCGTTGGCCAGGGAGGGGCGTCTTCGCTGATAGGGGCTTTGTTGGGAGGGCTGCTTTTATGCGGCCCTTTCTTTGTTTTTGGGTATATTTGTCTTTGTTGAATTGTTCTTGCGGCTGGGTGCGTTCGCGACCTGGAGCGCTTCTTTTGTAGCCGTCTCGGCTCGTTATTGAGAGGAGACTAACTTTTATGCGTATTGTGTTTATGGGTACGCCTGATTTTTCTGTGCCTTCGCTGGTTTCGCTTGTTGAGGCTGGGAATGAGATTGCGCTTGTTATTACTCGTCCTGATGCTGTTCGTGGGCGTGGTAAGAAGCTTGAGCCTTCTCCTGTTAAGGCCAAGGCGCTTGAGCTGGGGTTGCCGGTTGTTGAGACAAATCGTATGACGGCCGAGGTTGTTGAGGCGCTCCAAGCTGCGGATGCCGATATTTTCTGTGTGGCTGCTTATGGTTGCATTTTGCCCGATGAGGTTCTTCACATGGCTCCGCTCGGCATTGTGAATGTTCATGCGTCCTTGCTGCCTCGTTGGCGGGGGGCTGCTCCTATTCAGCGTGCCATTCTTGCTGGTGATGAGGTTGCTGGCGTTTCTATCATGCGCATCGTGCATGGCGTGGATACTGGTGCTTATTGTGCTCAGGCTTCCACGTCGGTTGCCGGTAAGCATGCTGAGGCACTGACTATGGAGCTTGGCGAGCTGGGCGGCAAACTGCTTGCCGATACGCTTCCTTCCCTTGCCGACGGCACCGCCGTGTGGACCGAGCAGGATGAATCTCTCGTCACGCATGCTGCCAAGATTTCCAAGCAGGAGATGCGTCTGGATCCGCACATGGCGGCGCTTGATTGCGTGCGTCATGTGCTTGCCTCGTCCGACACCGCTCCCGCTCGTTGCGTGATTGCCGGCAAGTCGGTTCGCGTGCTCGATGCTGCGCCAGCTGATGTGTCGCTTGGCGAGGGTCAGGTTCTCATTAAGGCCAAGCGTGTTTACCTTGGTCTTTCCGATGGTGCGGTTGAACTGCTCGAGGTTAAGCCCGATGGCAAGCGTGCCATGGCCGCTTCTGCTTGGGCTGCTGGGCTGCAAGGCGCCGATCTTATCTGGGGTGTTTTGTCATGAGCAAGCTTTCTCCCGCGCGCAAACTTGCGCTCGATGTGCTAATGGAGGCCGATCGCCGCGGCATGTATGCGCGTGACGTGCTGTCCTCTCGCGCATCGGCCAAGGCTATTGACCAGCGCGATTCCGCTTTTGCCGCCCGCTTGGCACTGGGTGTGGCCGCCACGCAGGGTATTTTGGACGAGCTGCTCGATCAGTTTCTCGATAAGCCTAAAAAGGTTGCGCCGCGTGTTCGCATGGCGCTTCGCATCTCGGCCTTCGAGATGCTCTATCTGCATACGCCTGGCCGCGTTGCCGTAAGTCAGGGTGTTGAGCTGGTGCGCAGCGGAGCTAAGTCTGCCGCCGGTTTGGCCAACGCCGTGCTGCATAAGGTCGCGGACAACGTTGAGGACTTTGCCACGGCGTCCGATGTGAATGAGTCTGAGCGACGCTTGGTTCGTCTGTCGCGCTTGATGGGTCTGCCGCGTTGGCTGTGCGCTCGTATCATGGCGTCGTTTGACACGCCAGAGGGTGCGCTTAACTTTGCCGGCAACTTGGCACCTGCGCCGCTGGCCCTGCATGAGAACGCCTTTGCGACCAAGCCCGATCCGTATATCTCGCAGCTCGTCGCGCCTGTCTTCCCGGGCTGCCATGCCCCGGTTGATGCCCAGGTTACCGTTGCTTCGGGTGTGTTTGAGCGTGCTGCCGCGGTGGCATCTGATCTCAACGCGCAGCTTATCGCCACAGCTGCCACGCGCCCTGGTAGCTGCCTTGAGATTGGTGCCGGTCGTGGTACCAAGACCTATGTGATGATGTGCCAGGCCAAGCGTGCGGGCTATGAGCGTCAGCATACGGCGCTCGATCTGCATGATCGCAAGTGCGATCTGAATCTCGCTCGCCTGCACAAGGCCGGTATTCAGGGCGTTCGTACGGTTTCGGGTGATGCCTGCGAGCTTGATGAAGTACTGACGTCGTTTGATGCCATGCTTGGCAAGCCGGTTAAGTTCGACACGGTCTTTATCGATGCGCCGTGCTCGGGCACCGGCACCATGCGCCGTCATCCTGAGATCCCCTGGCGCCTGACCGAAAAGGATGTAGCGGTTGAGCTGCCCAAACTGCAACTGACGATGCTTAAGGAAGCCGCCGCGCGCGTGGCTGCCGGCGGCGAGCTGATCTATGCGACGTGCTCGGTCTTCGACGAGGAGCACACGCAGGTCGTGGACGCGTTCCTTGCTTCTCCCGAGGGTGCCGGCTTTAGCGTGGCACCGCTTTCCGAGGCACAGATTCTGCAACTCCCCGAGTTCGATCAGGCCAAGAAGCTCGTATCCGTACGCCAGAACGATCGAGGCCTCTTCCAAAGCGTGCCAGTAAACGCCGACTCCTACGACGGCCACTTCTGCGCCAGGCTAGTCCGCAAGTAATACGGGCCCAAGGGTAGCTAATTTGGGACGGGGCTTTTTTAACTACCCTGCAGGCCGGGTAGTTAAAAAAGCCCCGTCCCAAATTAGCTACCCTTAGCGCAAAGAATTAGCCCCGCGATCGATGTCGGTCGCGGGGCTGTTTGGTTTCTAGTGGCTATGCGGGCAGTTGGTGCAGCAGCCGCTGGTGGCGCTGGTGCTGGAGCCGCCGCTTCGCTGGTCGGTGTTGTAGAAACCGCTGCCCTCAAATTTAATGCCGCTGGCCGAGAACGTCTTGGCCGCCGGGGCACCGCAGCTGGGGCACACGACCTCGGGAGTCTCGGACATGGGATGCTCAACCTCAAACACGTTGCCGCAGCTCGAGCACTTGTAATCGTAGCGCGCCATAATACTTCCTTTTCAGCACAAAGCGGGCAGATTACTCTGCCCGCAAAAATTCAAACGTCTGTAACTGTACCCTATATCGGGGGTTTTATCACGCTTCGCCCCAGAATCTATGGTTGTTGCGCAGGAGCTGTGCGGTTTTGCCCTCGGCGGCTGCAATGTTCGCCTCGTTAGCCTGCCAGGTCCAGTTGCCCGTGGCCACGCCCGGAACGTTCATGCGCGCGTCGTCGCCAAGCCCTAGGACATCCTGCAGCGGCATCATCACCAGGGGAGCGTCGCTTGCCAGCGCGTCGCTCATCAGCTTGGCCGCCACCTCAACACCGCTCGGTTCATCGCCGCCCGCAAAGGAACGCGTACACCAGCCGGCCAGCGTCGACGTATCGTGCGTTGAGGTGTACAGGATCTTTCCTGGCGTGGGGTGCACGCCGCAACGGACGTCGTAATCGCTAAACTCCAGCACGTCCATGCCGGGGAAACCGCAGGTCGAAGCCATGGCGCGAACACCGGGCGTCAAATAACCCAGGTCCTCGGCGATAAAGTTGAGCGGACCCAGCTCGTCGTAGGCAGTCTGGAACAGGTCTTTGCCCGGTCCCGCCAGCCAGCGACCGTCGGCGCAGGCCTTGCCGGCGGGGATGCTAAAGTAGCTGTGGAACCCCAGAAAGTGATCCAGACGCACGCGGTCGTAGAGCGAGAACGCGCGGCGCAGGCGATCCATCCACCAGCTATAGCCGTTCTGCTTCATGTGGTCCCAGCGGAACGTCGGGTTGCCCCATACCTGACCCTCGGGCGCAAAGTTGTCGGGCGGCGCGCCGGAAATCTCGATTGCTTTGCCGGTATCGGACAGCCAGAAGTTCTCGGGTTCGCTCCACGCGTCTGCCGAATCGTCGGACACGTACATAGGAATGTCGCCGATAACCTCGATACCCTTCTTGTGCGCGTAGTTCATGAGCTCGCACCAGGCCAGGTCAAAGCGGTACTGCATGTACGCCTGAAGCTCGGCCTCGTTGTGGAAGCGCTTGTCGTCGATTAGATGCTCGTTGTAGCGAGCGACATCTGCCGGCCAATTGTGGCGCGACTCGCCCTCAAAGTACTTTTTGACGGCCATATAGACGCAGTATTTCTCGAGCCAATCGGCATTGCGATGTTTAAACGCTGTGTACAGCGGGTCGGCATCCTCGCCGCCGCGGGCCTTCCAGGTCTCAAAGTCGGCGGCCAGCTCCTCGTGGCTCTCGGGTAGCAGGTCGATATTGCCTGCAAAGGCCGAAGGACCGGCGTATGGGGAGCGGAAGAAGTCCGTGGGGTTGACGGGGAGAACCTGCCAGTAGCGCATGCCCATGGCGGCCAGATGGTCGATAAAGCGACGCGTGGGCGCACCGATCGTACCGGGCTTGCCGTCGTCGGTCGGCACCGATGTGATATGGCACACAACACCCGCACCGTGATCGAGCGGCTCCTGCAGGCGCTGCTCGGCATGGTGATAGATGATCGACGAGCCCAGCGGATACAGATCGAGCGTGACCGTACCGTTATGGATCTCACACTCGTGACCGCTGATCACGTCACTCGCGCATTCGCCGAGCGCCGGGATCGTCACGCGATGCGAATTGCGCAGGCTGCGGTTGATGATGACGGTCGCGGACTCGCCGTCTTTACCGGTACGGTTGTAGGCCAGCACCTCGTCATTGAGCGCGAAGGCCTTGATTTCACCGTCGATCATAAACGGCAGCGCGCGGCGCACAGCAGATGCGTTCTTGACGATCGCGAACGTATCGAAGTCGTGCAGGTCTTCCTTGGTCGGCATGGTGCGGCGATTACCCGGATCGGTTAGTCCCTCCAAGCCGTACTCGTCACCGTAATAGATTGAGGGAACGCCCGGGAACGTCATCTGCATGAGCGTCGCCAGCCAAAAGCGGCTCTTGGCCAGGCCCATGGAGTTCTCGTCCAGGCGCCATTTGCTGCGCTCACTCTCGGGCAGCTGCGACTCGTCGGGGCCACCGCCGAGCACCGAGATAATGCGCGGGCGGTCGTGGCTCGACAGCAGATTGAGCGCGCAGGATAATGCCTCGCGCGGGTAGTTCTCGCGCAGGGTCTCGATATCCTCGGCAGCTTGGTAGGCGTTTTTGTAGCCCATCAAAAAGCCGATGACCATGTCGCGGAAGGGGTAATCCATGGCCGAGTCGAGCTCGGATCCCTGCAGATAGCGACGCAGATGGCCATAGCTTATCTTGTTGGAGGCGTCTTCCCAGACTTCGCCGAGTAATAGCGCGTCAGGCTTTTCGGCGAGCACGGCCTTTTTGATCTCGGCCAGGAAGTCATCGGAAAGCTCGTCGGCCACGTCCAGGCGCCAACCATGGGCACCGGCGCGCAGCCATTTGCGGATCACGCCGTCCTTGCCCAGGAGCCGCTCGCGTACCAGCTCGGAGCTCTCGTTGATGGCGGGCATGTTGCCCACGCCCCACCAGCAGTCATACGAACCGTCTTCATGGAAGTAAAACGCATCGCGCCACGGCGAGTCCTCGCTTTGCCAAGCACCGACGCCGGGATAATTGCCGTAGCGGTTAAAGTAGATCGAATCGTCGCCCGTGTGGTTGAAGACGCCGTCCAGGATGATAGAAATGCCGAGCTTCTCGGCCGCCTTGCACAGCTCCGTAAAGTCCTGCTCGGTGCCCAGAATCGGGTCGATCTTGGTGTAATCGGCCGTGTCGTAGCGGTGGTTGCTCGCGGCCTCAAAGATGGGGTTGAGGTAGATGGCCGTAAAGCCTAGCTCGGCAATGCGGGGCAGGTCATTTTGGATACCCTTGAGCGAGCCGCCGTAAAAATCCCAGGTCTTGATGGAGCCGTCTTCGGCACGCTCGTACTTGGGCGGCTCGTTCCAGTCCTCGACCATGCGGCGCTGGATTCCGTTGCGCGGTTTTTCGATCTCGGCCAGCGTACGCTCGCGCCAATGCTCGTCGCGGGCATAGCGGTCGGGGAAGATCTGGTAGACCATTCCGCGCTCGTACCACTCGGGACGAACCTCACGGTGGTTGTAGACAGTGACCTGGAATGACGGCACCTCGGCGTAGTCGTAGGTTACGCCCTCGCCGCCGGTGCGGCCCTGCGGTGCACCCAAGCGGACCTCGGGCTGGCCCTCGATATTGCAGATAAAGCTGTACCAGATAAGACAGGGCTCGGTGCACTCAAGCTCTACGGTAAATATGCCGTCGCCCTCGTGCGTCATGGGATACCGAGACTCACCGATCTCATCGACCCAGGTGCGCAGCGTAAGCGTTGCCTGCGCGGGATCGGCATCCTCCAGAATCACGGAGAGCGAAAGGGTAGTTCCTGTGGTCACAGCGCCAAACGGAGTGCGAAACTGCGGCAGACGGCTGTTGTGTATCAATCTCATAGTACGGTCCAGTTCAATAGAATCATGGCCTGCTGGCCATGGGCTTTACGCACAGGATGTAAGTATATCTGTTGTACACAGGCTGTATAAACAACATCCGTTTACCATCGGCGAACGGTTGTCCTAGAAAATCGTTTTACCAACTACCTACAGAGAAGGGGCGCCCGGTTGGAGCGCCCCTTGCATAGGGTTTGATTAGGTTTTGGATCGTCTGTGGGCTAGCGGCGCTTGCGGGTGGCCGTTGCCTTGCGGACGGACGTCTTCTTGGACGGGGCCTTTTTCTCTGCCGGAGCGGCGGGGGAGACCGGGGTCTCCTTGGCAGGCTCGGGCTTAGTCTCTGCCTTCGGTGCGGCCTTGACCTCAGCGGCCTTCGGCGCCGGCTTAGTCTTTACCTCGGCCTTGGGCTCCTCTTTGGCAGCAGCTGGCTTAGTCTCTGCCTTGGGAGTCGTGGTCTTTGCCGTGGTCTTCTTGGCCGTCGTCGTGCGCTTTCGCGTGGTGGTCTTGGCGGCGGGCTTGGTCTCGACGGTTACCTCCGCCTTGGACTCTGCAGGCGTCTCCTCGACCTTGGCTGCCGGCTTTGCGGCTGACTTGGTCGTGGCGGCCTTCGTGGTCGTCAACTTCGTTGCCGTTGTCTTCTTGGCAGCAGTCTTTGCCGGAGCCTTGGTGGCCGGCTTGGCCTTAGCGACCTCGGCCTTTACCTCGGGAGCAGCCTCGGCTTCGGCGGCCTTCTTGGCAGCGGCGGTCGTGCGCTTGCGCGTGGTCGTTGCCTTGGCAGCCGTTGTTTTAGTCGCGACAGACTTGGTCGTCGTAACCTTCTTAGTGGTCGTCTTGCGGGTCGTGGTCTTCTTAGCTGCGGGCTTTGCAGCGGGCTTGACCTCAGCCTTTGCCTCAGGAGCAACCTCAGCCTTCACCTCAGGCTCGGCCTTTGCGGGCTCAGCTTCAACCGGCTTCTCCTCGGCCTTGGACTCCGGCTCAGCAACAGCTTTAGGCTCGTCGACAACTGCCGCCGGCCTCTCAATCTCCGGATGCATAAAGAAGTACAGGTCCAGATACTTATCGGCCGAGCGCGTCCAGCTAAAGTCCTGGCTCATGGCCTGCGTGACCAGCTTGTTCCATGCCTCACGGTTATCCCAGAAGAGGCGCGCCGCGCGGAAGACCGCGTCGCCCATCTCGTCGCCGTTAAAGTTACTAAATGAGAAGCCCGTGCCCTCGCCGGTAAACTCGTTATACGGGATCACCGTGTCCTTCAGGCCACCGGTCTCGCGCACGATGGGCAGGGTGCCGTAGCGCATGGCGATGATCTGCGACAGACCGCAAGGCTCAAACTTCGAAGGCATCAGGAACATATCGGCGGCGGCGTACATGCGATGCGACAGCGCCGGGTCAAATTCGATGCGTGCGGCCATGGTGCCGGGGTACTTGTCCTGGAAGTAGCGCAGGCCGTCCTCGTAGTCGCGGTCGCCGGTGCCCAGCACGGCCACCTGAACGCCGCCGGACAGGATGCGGTCGAGCGCGTACATGACCAAGTCCATGCCCTTTTGGCGCGTCAGGCGCGTGACCATCACCATGAGCGGGCGGTCGTCGCGAACCTCGAGCCCCAGCTCTTCCTGCAGCTTGGCCTTGCACACGGCCTTGCCGGAACGGTCCTCCACGGTGTAGTTGGCGGCAATGCGCTTGTCGGTCGCCGGGTCAAAGCCCGCCACGTCAATGCCGTTGAGGATGCCCTGCAGCGCGTACGAACGCTCGCGCAGCACGCCGTCCAGGCCCTCGCCAAACTCGGGCGTCTGGATTTCGTTGGCATAGGTGGGGCTCACCGTGGTGATGGCATCGGCATAGTGCAGCGCGCCCAGCATGTAGTTGATGCTGCAGGCGTCGCAGCGCAGCTGCGAGGCGGCCGCGGGAATATGCGCCACACCCAGGATGTCCTCCATCACGGTGTCGCTAAACTGGCCCTGGAACGCCACGTTGTGGATCGAGAACACGGTCTTGACGCGGTCGTACAGCGGCAGGCCCTGGTAGAACTCGCGCAGAAACACGGGCGCCAGTGCCGTCTGCCAGTCGTTGCAGTGCAGGATGTCGCACTCAAAGCCTGCCGGCAGGTGCTGCAGGCTCTCGGTGATGGCCTTGGAGAAGAATGCAAAACGCTCGCCGTCGTCAAAGAAGCCATACGGATAGTCACGCGCAAAGTAGCGCTCGTTGTCGATGAACATATAGGTGACGCCGTCGCGCTCGAGCTTCTCGAGTCCGCAGTACTCATTGCGCCAGCCTAGGCTCACGTAAAAGTCGGCAAAGTGCTCCATCTGCGCCTTGTACTCGTCCTTGATGGTTGCGTACTTGGGCACCATCACGATGACTTCGGCGCCGGCGCGCACAAGCGCCGCAGGCAGCGAGCCCGCCACGTCGCCCAGGCCACCGGTCTTAACAAACGGTGCGCACTCGGCCGAGGCAAACACGATCTGCATCTTTTTGCTGGAATCTGCCATATTGTCTCCCATGTTGCAATTCGAGAATAGCCGCCTGGCGCTAACCGGGCGGCTATTCTACATGTTACGAGCGATGTTGCGGTGCCAACGTTAACGTACGATGGTGGTATCGGAAGTTAACGGAGCCTTGCCCAGCACCAGGATGTTCTCGGGCGTGCCGCGAAGCTCGGTGTTGGTGGGAACCACGTTGTTCTTGTCCAGGATGGCGTTCTCGACGCGGGCGCCGCTCTTGATGATGCAGCTCTGGTTGATGATCGAATTGGTCACCGAGGCGCCTTCCTCGACCACAACGCCGCGCGACAGGATCGAGTTGCGCACGGTGCCCTTGATGATGCAGCCGGCCGAGATGATCGAGTTACAGGCGTGGCTGCCGGTCGCGTAGCGCGAAGGCGGTACGTCGTGGGCCTTGGTCAGGATCGGGCGCTCGGGGTCAAAGAGCTGGTCGGCCACGGTCTGGTCGAGCAGGTCCATGCTGCGGCGATACAGCGACTTCTCGCTAAACACGCCCACGACCTCGCCCTTGTACTCGTAGCTGCAAACGTCGATGTTGCCAAAGTCGCCCTGGAGTGCCTCGAGCAGGTCCAGATAGTCGGCGGCCTGGTAGTGGTCGATAATCTCGAGCAGCGTCTCGCGGTTGACGATGCAGCAGTCCATAGAGGCGTTGTCGCCATACACGACGCCGGCGCTCACGCCCGTCAGGCGGCCGTTCTCGTTGATCTGCAGCTTGGTCTCGTCATCGACGTTGCGGGTGGCCTTGCAATACACCACGGTCATCTGGGCACCGGAGTTCTCGTGCGCGTCGATGATGGTGTTGAGGTCCATGTTAAAGATGATGTTGGTGCCCATCATCACAACGTAGGGCTTGTCCGAGCGCTGGAACAGCGTCTTGTTGGAGATGATGTCGCGCAGCAGGAAGCGCATGCCGCCCTTGGTGGTGCCATACGCATTGCCGGGCACCATGAACAGGCCGCCCTTCTTGCGGTCCAGGCCCCAGTCCTTGCCCGAGCCCACGTGGTCGATCAGCGAGCGGTAGTTGCCCGGCATGACGACACCGACGGTCTTAATGCCGGCATTCATCATGTTGGACAGCGGGAAGTCGATCAGGCGGTAGCGGCCCAAAAACGGAACGGACGCGATGGGGCGGTCCTTGAGCAGCACGCTGCCGTAGGTCGAAGAGTAGTTAGCGGTGATATAACCGATGGCCTTGCGATTGATCATCGGATCATTCCCCCTTCCCGATAACGACGTCATTTCCAACGACGGCCGTATCCTTGGTGGTATCGACAGAGCCGAGCTTCACGCCCTCTTCGACCGTGGAGTTCTCGCCCAAAATTGCACGGCAGATGTGCGCGCCGCTCTTAACGTGCGCACCCGGCAGCAGCACGGAGTCCTCGACCACGGCGCGCTCCTCGATAATGACATCGGTCGAAAGGATCGAGTGGCGAGCGGTGCCGTAGATCTTGCAGCCGTTGGAGACCAGGCAGTCGTCCAGGCGACCATCCGGGCCAATGTAGTGCGGCGGACGCGTGGTGATGTTGGACATGATGGGGAAGTGCTTGTCGAACAGATCGAACTCGGGGTTGTTGCCCAGCAGGTCCATCGAGGTCTCGTGGAAGCTGGCGATGGTGCCGACGTCCTTCCAAAAGCCGTGGAACTCGTAGCTGTACAGGCGCTTGCCTTCGCCGAGCAGTTTGGGGATGATGTCCTTGCCAAAGTCGTGGCTCGAGCGCTGGTCCAGAGCGTCCTCCTCGAGCGCCTCGATCAGCACGTCGGCCGAGAAAATGTAGATGCCCATGGAGGCGAGGTTCGAATCGGGCTTATCGGGCTTCTCGGTGAACTTGGTGATGCGGCCGTCCTCGGGGTCGGTGGTCAGGATGCCAAAGCGGCTGGCCTCCTCCCACGGCACGGGCATAACGCTCACCGTGAGGTCGGCGTTGTTCTCAATGTGCGTTTTGAGCATCTTGCGGTAGTCCATGCGATACAGGTGATCGCCCGAAAGAATCAGGACGTACTTGGGGTCGTTGGCCTTGATATAGTCCAGGTTCTGCGTGATGGCGTCGGCCGTGCCCGCATACCAGGCGCCGCCGGTCTGCGTCTCGTACGGCGGCAGGATCGACACGCCGCCGTCGCGGCTGTCCAGATCCCACGCCTCGCCGGAGCCCACATAGGCATGCAGCAGATAGGGGCGATACTGCGTCAGAACGCCCACCGTGTCGATGCCCGAGTTAGAGCAGTTGGAGAGCGAAAAGTCGATAATGCGGAACTTGCCACCAAAGCTAACCGCCGGCTTAGCGATCTTTTGGGTGAGTGCCCCCAATCGGCTGCCCTGTCCTCCTGCGAGGAGCATCGCGATGCATTCTTTCTTACTCATCGATTTCTCCTTCTGTCATCGATGTTCCTAAACCCATTAGCGACGGGCGCGGCGCAACGTCGCGCCCGTCGAGTAATGCCGTGCTGGCATAGGGGAGCTCGCGCGCCTTTACGCGTGCCAGATCTCGTCGCGGTACTCGCGAATGGTGCGGTCGCTCGAGAACCAACCGCTCGAGGCGGTGTTGAGCAGGGCCTTGCGGCTCCAGGTCTCCTGGTCGCTGTAGCTGTTCGTGAGCTTATCCCAGGCGTCGACGTAGCTGCGGAAGTCGGCCATGACCAGGTCGGGATCGTTGTTGTTCATGAGCTCGTTGTAGATGCTCTCGAAGTTGCCCGAAAGACCCGCGAAGGTGTCGTCCTTGAGCTCGTCCATCACTCGGCCCAGACGCTCGCGGTCGCCGTTGAGGGTATCCCACGCAAAGTAGCTGTTGGATGCCCAGAGCTGCTCGACCTCGGGAGCGGTTAGGCCAAAGATGGCCTCGTTCTCGCGGCCGGCCAGGTCGGCAATCTCGATGTTGGCGCCGTCGAGGGTGCCCAGCGTAATGGCGCCGTTCATCATGAGCTTCATGTTGGACGTGCCCGAGGCCTCCTTACCGGCCGTGGAGATCTGCTCCGAGATCTCGGCGGCAGGGTAGATGAGCTGGGCGTTGCTCACGCGGAAGTTGGGGATAAAGCAGACCTTCATGACCTCGTTGACGCGCGGGTCGTTGTTGATGACGTCGGCAACGGAGTTAATGAGGCGGATGGTCTCCTTGGCAAAGGTGTAGCTCGAGGCGGCCTTGCCGCTAAAGATGAACGTCGTCGGCGTCACGTGGAAGTTGGGATCGGCGATGCGACGGTTGTAGATGTCCATCACCTTCATGATGTTCATGAGCTGGCGCTTGTAGGCGTGGAAGCGCTTCACCTGGACATCGAAGACGGTGTTGGGGTCGATGACCAGACCGGTCTCGGCCTTAACGTAGGCGGCCAGGCGCTCCTTGTTGGCGCGCTTGGAGGCACCCACGGCCTTCAGGAACTCGGTGTCGTTCTGGAACTCTTTGAGCTTTTCCAGCTCAAAGGCGTCCTTGAGCCAGCCATCGCCAATGGCCTCGGTCACGAGCTTGGCATAGGTGGGGTTGGCCTCGGCAAAGAAGCGACGGTGCGAGATGCCGTTGGTCTTGTTGTTGAACTTCTCGGGCGTCAGGGCATAGAAGTCCTTGAGCACGATGTTCTTGATGATGTCGGAGTGGATCTTGGCCACGCCGTTGACGCTATGGCTGCAGATCACAGACAGGTTGGCCATGCGAATCTCGCCGTCCCACAGAATGGCGGTCTGGCGCAGACGCTCCTGCCAGCCCTCCTGCGTGGTGTCGAACGACTCGTGCCAACGACGGCTGATCTCGTCGATGATCTGGTACACGCGGGGGAGGAGCTTGGAGAACGTGCCGATGGGCCACTTCTCCAGGGCCTCGGGCAGGATGGTGTGGTTGGTATAGCTCACGACCTGCGTCACGATGTTCCAGGCGTCATCCCACTCGAGCTTCTTCTCGTCGATGAGGATGCGCATGAGCTCAGGACCGCACATGGCGGGGTGCGTGTCGTTGGTGTGGATGGCCACAAACTGCGGCAGCAGCTCCCAGTTCTCGCCGTGCTCCTTCTCAAAGGTGTCGAGCAGGCTGTAGATGCCGGCCGATACAAACAGGTACTCCTGCTTCAGGCGCAGCAGGCGACCGTGCTCGCCGGCGTCGTTGGGGTAGAGGATGGCGCTGATGGCCTCGGCCTCGGCGCGCTCGGCGTCGGCCAGGGCGTAGTCGCCACGGTTGAAGGCCTCCAGATCGAAGTGCTCCTCGACCGGCTCGGCGGCCCAGACGCGCAGCTTGTTGACGGTCTCGCCGGCATAGCCCACCACGGGGATGTCGTAGGGGACGGCCAGGATATCCTGCGTGTCCACCGTGCGATAGAACGTGCGGCCGTTCTCCTCAAAGCCCTCGACGTGGCCACCAAACTTAATGGTCACGGCCTTGTCCTGACGACGGACCTCCCAGGGATAGCCGTGGGTGAGCCACTCGTCGGTGGCCTCGACCTGGCTGCCGTTAACGATTTCCTGCTTAAACAGGCCGTAGCGGTAGCGCATGCCGTTGCCGTAACCGGCAATGCCCTCGGCTGCCATGGAATCCAGGAAGCACGCGGCCAGACGGCCCAGGCCACCGTTGCCCAGTGCCGGATCGGGCTCCTGGTTCTCGATGACGGAAAGGTCGAAGCCCATGTCGTCGAGCGCCTCCGCGACCATGTCGCGCACGCCAAAGTTGAGCAGGTAGTTGTCGAGCAGGCGGCCGATCAAAAACTCGATCGAGAAGTAGTACACGCGCTTCTTGCCCTCGGCGGCCACACGAGCGTCGCTGGTGGTGGCAACGGTGCGCGCCTTCTCGGCCACGAGCTTGGCCAGGGCGTTAAAGCGGTCGAGGTCGCTGGCGGCCTCCACGCTCTTGCCGCTGATGCTCATGACGGCTTCGCGATAGAGCTCGGTAAACTCCTGCTTGTTGTCGAAGATCTTATTCATACGTTCCTTTCCCCCGGGGATGTTTCTCCCGGAACGGTTATGACTTGTATCCTACGCCCCCACGGGGCGGGTAATTGCAGTGGTAACTCTTTTGTTACGCTTCCTTGCCAGATGCTTTAACAACGCCTGCCTTAGCCTTGGGAGCAGCCTTTTTATTGGTTGCCTTCTTGGCCTTGGGCTTAGCCGTAGCCTTGGCAGTCTTCGCCTTGGCCGGAGCCTTCTTGGCAGCCGCGGGCTTGGGCTTCACTGAGGACGTACGCTTACGCGTCGCCTTCTTGGGAGCCTCGACCACGGGCGGCTTATAGCTGCTGGGACCGCGGCGCTTAAGCACCACACCTGCCAGGCCGGGCACCTTAATCTCGATGGAGTCCATCTGCCCGTTCCAGGGATAGGGCTCGCTCGAGCAGGTGTAGGGCTCCTTGCCGGCGTATCCGCTGCCGCCAAACTCAGGACGGTCGGAATCGAAGATGACCTCCCAGTCACCTTCGCGCGGCACGCCCACGCGGAAGCTCTCGTAGCTCGCCGGGTCAAAGTTGATCAGGATCACCAAATCGTCATCGACGTTCTCGCCCTGACGCACAAAGCTCACGATGGACTGCTTGGAGTTATCCGCGTCGATCCAGGTAAAGCCGTCGTCGGTGTAGCCGCGCTCGTACAGGGCGGGCTCGGCGGTGTACAGGTGGTTGAGCGCCTTGATAAACGCCTGATGATGACGGTGGGTCTCGTACTCCTCGGTCAGGAACCACTGAATGGACTCGTAGTAGCGCCACTCAATAAACTGGCCGATCTCGTTGCCCATAAAGTTGAGCTTGGCACCGGGGTGCGTCATCTGGTAGAAGGCCAGCGTGCGCAGGCCGGCAAACTGGCGCCACCAGTCGCCCGGCATGCGGCCGATGAGAGAGCACTTGCCATGTACGACCTCGTCGTGGCTGAGCGGGCAGATGAAGTTCTCGGTAAAGGCGTACATGATGGAGAACGTGAGCAAGCCGTGGTTGCCGGGGCGCCACGGAAAATCGGTCTGCATGTAGTGCAGGGTGTCGTTCATCCAGCCCATGTCCCACTTGTAGTGGAAGCCCAGGCCGCCATCCTGCGGCGGATAGGTGACGAGCGGCCACGCGGTGGACTCCTCGGCCATCATCATCACGTCGGGGTAGTGTGCCTCAACGGCGCAGTTGACCTGACGGATAAATGCGCTGGCGTCCAAGTCCTCCTCGGTACCGTACTTGTTGAACTTCTTTTGTCCAGGATCGTCGATGCCAAAGTTGAGGTACAGCATGCTAGACACGCCGTCCATGCGAATGCCGTCCACGTGGAAGTTCTCGAGCCAGTACAGTACGTTGGAGACCAGGAAGGAGCGAACCTCGCCGCGGGCGAAGTCAAACTTGTGCGTGCCCCAGTTGGGGTGAATCTCGTGCTCAAACAGCATGTGGCCGTTAAAGGTGGCAAGGCCGTGGGAGTCGGCGCAAAAACCGCCGGGCACCCAGTCCATGATTACGCCGATGCCTGCCTCGTGGCACGCATCGATAAAATGCATGAGCTGCTGCGGATTGCCGTAGCGCGACGTGGCGGCGTAATAGCCAGTCGTCTGGTAGCCCCAGGAGCCATCGAAGGGATGCTCCATAAGCGGCATGACCTCGATATGCGTGTAGCCCATGTCACGCACGTAGTCCACGAGCTCAACCGACAGGTCGTCGTAGGTGTAAAACTCACCGCGCTGCGCGGGGAAGGGATCCATGGGACCGGGGTAGTTGCCGTACTCGTCCGGCTCGCCCTGCGGCGCGTCGCCGTGGCGCTTCCACGAGCCAATATGCACCTCGTAGATGTTAAGGGGTTGCGACATGTGGTTATGGCTGGCACGGCGCTTGAGCCATGCGGTGTCGTTCCACTTGTAATCGTCAATGGTCCACAGCACGCTCGCCGTTCCCGGGGGGCACTCGGCCTTAAAGGCATACGGATCGGCCTTGTAGAGCTTTTCGCCCTCATTGGTTTCGATAAGGTATTTATAGAGCTGACCCTGCTCGGCGCCAGGAATAAAGCCTTCCCAAATAGCGCTCGTATGCACGGGCACCAGTGGGTTGGCTTGCTCATCCCAGTCGTTAAATTCACCAATGACATGGACGCTCTTTACGTCGGGAGCCCAAACGCAAAAACGCCAGCCGCGCGTACGGTTCTGCGTGTCGGGATGCGCGCCCATCTTTTCCCAGCTGCGCTCCCACGTGCCGATGCCAAACAGGTAGACATCGTCTTTGGTGAGCTCCGGCGCGTGCGGGGCGGCTTTACGGGTAGCAGGCTTTTTGGTTGCTGGCTTTAGCTTTGTATCGCTCACGTTTGATCCCATCATGGCGCGGCAGCGTGTTGCCTTGGTGACTAGATGCGAAAGGTCCAAGGCTGCACGAATCGAAGGGACGGCGATAGTTCTATGATTCGTTCCACCTCGCGTGCTCGGTGGAACTTTCGGCAAAAACTACGATAACACCTGTACGTTAGTTTTATGAACGAAAGCGGATTTGCGGAGGTGTTTAATCGGTAAGCGCCATGTTTATACCACTGGCAGAATTGTCATGGTAAAACTCTTGACAGTTTTACCAATTAGGGTTTCAAAACTGTTAGGCTGACGTTTGGTAAAACGTTTTTAGCAGGTTGTTTACCCTTTGACATCGAAAGGCTCGTTTATGGATCACATCGCTGCCCCGAGTGTTGCTTTTATTTTCGATTGCGATGGCACGCTGGTTAATAGCACCCCCGTTTGGGCCTATGCCCAGCCCGAGTTATTGCACCGCCACGGAGTTGACGTGACGGTCGACGATTTTGCCCAGTTTGAGCATTTGTCGCTCGAGGATGAGTGCCAGGCCTACCACGACACCTGGAGCATTGGCACAAATGGCGAGGAGCTCTACCGCGAGCTGAGCGACATTCTGATCGATGGCTACTCCAAGGTGCCGCCGCGCGAGGGCCTGATTGCATTTTTGGAGCAGGCGCAGGAGGCCGGTATTGCCATGTGCGTTGCCACGTCCACGCCGGCCGAGCTGGTTACGTCTGCGCTTGCGGGCGCAGGGCTCGATGCCTACATGGAGTTTGTGACCACCACGGGCGAGGCGGGTCGCTCCAAGCAGTTCCCCGATGTGTATGAGCTGGCACTGCGTCGCCTGGAGGAGCGCCATGGGCACAAGTTTGGGCGCTCCTGGGTGTTTGAGGACGCCGTCTTTGGCCTAAAGAGCTCTGGCACCGCCGGCTTTAAGCGCGTGGGCATCTATGACCCGCACGGCCGTATGGAGCGTGATGAGGTTCGCGACAACTGCGAGATCTTTATCGATAGCTATGAGGACCTGGATCTGGCCCGCGTGCTTGCGTTTGAGGGATAGGCGAGGGCTGTGACTTGTAAGGTATTGGTTGTCTGTGGCTCGCCCGTGGTGGCGAGCGCGGATCTACTACGTCAGCTGGCGGGGGAGTGCGACCACATTGTCGCCGTGGACCGCGGACTCGATGCGCTGTCGGGCGCGGGGCTGGGCTGTGACGTATATGTGGGAGATGCCGACACGGTGAGCGATGCGGGTCGCGCGCTGGTCGATGATGCCACCGACTTTGAAGTTGAGCGCCACGACCCGTATAAGGACTATACCGATCTGGCGCTGGCGCTCGATTCCGTCCGCCGTCGCTGGCCGGGTGCCGAAGTGGTTGTGACCTGCGCCACCGGCGGCCGTCCCGACATGGCCCTTTCCGTACTGGGGCTGCTCGCAGGCTACGAGGACGCTCCTGTCTGGATCGCCGAGAACAAGGTGGTCGCCCGCATCCTTCACGCGGGTGAGTCGTGGACCATCGAGGGCGCCGAGGGCAAGACGTTCTCCATCATCGCCATAGCTCCCAACACCGAGGTAAGCGAACACGGTCTAGAGTGGGAACTAGATCGCAGCCCCCTGGGCTTGTTGGCCGACACGGGCATCAGCAACATAGTCAGGTCAACAGCCACGATCCAAGTCCACGCTGGTACTGCCATCGCTTACCTTTATCAATAGGCATTTAGATTCTGACCCAAAAAAGTCCTTGCACGTCGCGCCAACTTCCCCTATAGTATTTCCTCGTCACGGGGGCGTAGCTCAGCTGGGAGAGCGCTTGACTGGCAGTCAAGAGGTCAGGGGTTCGATCCCCCTCGTCTCCACCATCGTGAATGCAAAGCCTTCGGGAAACCGGAGGCTTTTTTTATGCAGCAACTGCCAAATTTAAGTGACGTCACGCCAACACCAACACCGCAAAAAGTTGCGCAATTTATTTCCCACTTCTGTAAATAGTTTGTTAACCCAACATAATTCCTTATTGCATTTCCCGCCGTCAGCGTTGTAGCTCGGGCGGTGCGTGCCAACAACTACACCCGCATAAACCTGCGTCAATGTGAACAAGTTTGCAAAATAATCCCCTTAAGCACTGCAAATGACTGCAAATGAATGATATGTTGCCGCGCGCGGCCTAAATCGGTTTCTAGCCGGCTTGTGATAGCATATCTATCGTTACATGGGTTCAACTGCGCTCACGGCTTAACCGGTCGCGAAGCACAGGGCAGATCAGCATCCGGCCGTAACGGCGGTGCCAGATAAACCACGAGCTCCAATAGCGTCGTCATGCGTATCTCGTCGAATGACTTTGTTCTTGTCTTTCTGCAAGTTGTTCATTCGAATCGATATTTCATGACAAATCGCAGCAGTCCTACAGCTGTTTGCGTGCGGTCCAGTTTTGTACCCGCTTGACTGGGTCGCACGCAGCTAGCTGGAGTCGCGGTCATTTTGCGATACACGTCCGCGTCTCTAGCCACTGCAGTTATACATACCGTTCACGGTGGGGCAGAGCCACGTGCTTGTCTAACTGGGCTCAGGGTTTGAATATGGAGCGCCTTCGCGCACAAGCGCCCTGGCGAAGCCATACCCAAACCCCGTGAGCCACACGTAAGACAGCAAGGGGGTGGTGCTCGTGTGGTATGTGATCCAGGTCATTAACGGTCGCGAAGACGTAATGCGCGAGCGCATCGAGCGCGTGGTGCCAGTGGGCGCCATGCAAGAGCTCTTTTATCCCCAATTTCAAACCGAGATCAAGGTTCACGGCGAATGGGTCAATACGACCAAGTCGCTCTTTCCCGGTTATCTTATCTGCGACACGGCAGATCCCCGCACCGTGCAACAGTATCTGCTGCGCATGGACGACTTTGCCCGGGTGCTATCCCAGGACGGTCAGTTTGTGCCGCTGGCAAAAGAAGAGGTCCAGCTTATTGGCAGCTTTACGCATAGGGGAGACCGCGTAGTGCCCATGAGCGAGGCCCTAAAAGACGGCGACCAGGTCGTAGTGACGGCAGGTCCGCTGCTGGGCCACGAAGGCCTTATCAAAACAATTAACAGACGCAAAAGCACAGCTTTTTTGGAGCTCAACCTGTGCGGCCGACGCGTTACTACGCGCGTTGGCCTAGCCGTGCTTTCGGCCGAGCAGCGCGTAATGCGAAACCTTAAAAAGGCGATTGCTTAATTACGGGCAATTGTTTAACGGAACAGGGAGGATCCCCGGGGACGGGGACGTAGGTTTGAAGGAAATTGTGTCAGAAAAAACTAAATTTGACGGTGCTGTAGCCGTGGGGGCGAACTCGATTGCTTTAGATGTAAAGCCGAGTGGCACGCTGGCTTATCGATTTCTAAAACGGCTATTCGATCTTGTATTCAGCCTTAGCGTGAGCGTAGTACTGATTATTCCAATCATGATCGTGTGCGCACTCATTTGTTTTGAGTCTTCTGGTAGCCCTGTGTATGCACAGGAACGCGTTGGCATGCGCGGAAAGACTATTAAGATCCTTAAGCTCCGCAGCATGGTCGCCGATGCGGGTGACGTGCAGAAATATTTGAGCCCTGAGCAGCTGCATCAATGGGAAGTCGAACGCAAGGTCGACGATGACCCCCGCATTACCAAAGTCGGACGGTTCATTCGTAAGTGTTCGATTGACGAGATGCCGCAGTTTCTCAACGTGCTGAACGGTGATCTTTCCGTCATTGGCCCACGTCCCATTACAAAGGATGAGCTTGAGCAGCACTTTTCCGATGAGGAGAAAGCTGAGCTTCTTTCTGTTCAGCCAGGCATCACTGGTTTATGGCAAGCAACCGATCGCAATAAAGCAACCTTCGAGAGCGGTCTTCGGCAAAAGATTGAGCTTCATTACGTGCGAAATAGGTGTTTCTGCATGGACTGGAAATGCTTTATCGGCACCTTCGGTGCAATGTTTGGAAAGGGAGCTACGGGTAAATGAAGATTCTCTACTTCACTCAGTTTTATTGTCCAGAGAACATTGCCGCTGCCTTCAGAGCCAAGGATCACTCTGATATTTGGTCTGCTTCTGGTCATGACGTTACCGTTTTTACGGGTTGGCCAAATTATCCCACCGGAAGGCTCTTTGACGGTTATGACATGGTTTCCCTGCGAGAAGAGCGCATCGGTCGTGTTCGCGTATTTCGTTCGGCTTCTAAGATTCAGCCTAACACTAGCTTTAGGAAGCGAATCGAGTCTGGAATCAGCTTCATTTTGGGTGGCCTCAAAAACCTAGGTTCCGAGTCTCCGATTGGTTCAGATTATGACGTAGTGCTTGTCACGAGCGGCACGGTCTTCTCCGCTTGGCTTGGTGTCCATTATGCCAAGAAACATCGCCTTCCTCTGGTCGTTGAGTTTCGCGATCTGACCTACAAGCAGATGATGGCGACGGGGAGTAAAGGCGCGAAGGTTGCGGCCATGAAGGCGCTTGAGCTTTCCTTCTGTGGAGCCGCCGATCGCGTGGTTGTGCTTACCGACGGCTTCAAGAAAGACCTTGCTGCGGAAGGCATCTCTCCGGAAATGATATCAGTCGTGCCCAACGGCGCGGATGTTGTTCCTTGCGAGCATCAATGGCATCGCTCGCTTCGACTGGGCTACTTCGGAACCATGGGGCTGTCCCAAAACGTGCCGGAAACGGTCGAATATGCGAAGCGCCTCGCGGAGAAGGGCTATGTTTCCAGTTATGAGTTGATTGGCGAGGGCGCGGCGCGTGCGGAGATCGAACGAATGATGGATGCTTACAACCTCGACTTTCTCAGCTTGGAGCACGGCATTCCTATGTCGGAACTCGAGGCACGGTATGCGAGGGTCGATATGACCGTAGTTTCTCTCCAAAAAAATGATCAATTCGCGGGAACCATCCCATCAAAGATATTCCAGTCATTCGCGCGCGGCGTCCCCGTGCTGTTCATTGGACCCGAAGGGGATGCGTCCGAACTCGTGCGCAGAAGCGGTGCGGGCGTAGTCCTGTGCGGCTCTGCGGAGGAAGACATCCATGAGCTGGAGGGTTTTGCCTCAAAGGTGAATCTCGTCGAGGAGCTTAACCTAATGAGCAAATCTGCCGTTGAATTCATGGCACGCGAGTTCTCGCGAAAGATCATGGCCGAAAAAATGACCCGCATCCTGTTCGATGCCGTCAAGCAAGGTTCAAGGAACTGAAAGGAAAACACAATGGTTAACGTTATTGGTCTCGGCTACATCGGCCTCCCCACGGCCCTCATGATGGCCTCCCACGGCGTGGAGGTCGTGGGCACCGACTACAACGAGGAGCTCGTCGCCACCCTCAACGCCGGCAAGACCACTTTTAAGGAGGAGGGCTTTGACGAGCTGTTCGCCGACGCCCTGGAGTCCGGCATCAAGTTCTCCACCGACTACCAGGTCTGCGACACCTACATCGTCTCGGTCCCCACGCCCTACGACAAGCTCGACAAGAAGATCGACCCGTGCTATGTCGTGGCTGCCTGCAAGACCGTCCTCGAGGTCGCGCCCGAGGGCGCCGTGCTCGTTGTCGAGTCCACGGTCTCGCCCAACACCATCGACCGATTCGTGCGTCCGCTCCTCGTCGAGGCCGGTCGCGGGGACGTTCAGCTCGTCCACGCCCCCGAGCGCATCATCCCGGGCAACATGGTCTACGAGCTGCTGCACAACAACCGCACCATCGGCGCCGACGACCCCGAGGTGGGCGAGGCCGTGGCGAAGGTCTACGCCAGCTTCTGCCAGGGCGAGATTTCCGTCACCGACATCCGCACCGCCGAGATGACCAAGGTCGTCGAGAACACCTTCCGCGCGGTGAACATCGCCTTCTCCAACGAGCTCGCCAAGATTTGCCGAATCGGCGGCATGGACGTCGCCGAGGTCATCCGCATCGCGAACAAGCACCCGCGCGTCAACATCCTGAACCCCGGCCCGGGCGTCGGCGGCCACTGCATCCCGGTCGACCCGTGGTTCCTGGTCGGCGACTACCCCGAGACGGCCAACTTCATCCGCCTCGCCCTTCAGACCAACGCCTCCATGCCCGAGTACGTCATGCACCGAGCCCACGAGGTCATGGCGGAGCGCGGCATCACCGACGCCTCCAAGGTCGGCATCTACGGCCTCACCTACAAGGAGAACGTCGACGACGTACGCGAGTCCCCCACGCTGCAGATGCTCGAGTCCATGTCCGAGCACCTCTGCGCGGGTTCCGTCAAGGTCTACGACCCGTGGGTCGAGCGCGACGAGGTCCCCGGTCAGGTTCATTCCATGGAGGAGTTCCTGGACGGCCTGGAGATGGTGATCGTGATGGTCGGCCACTCCCAGGTCAAGGACAATCCAGGCATCTTCGGCGACCGCGTCCTCATCGACCCGCGCAACGTCTGCGGCGACGGCGAGAACGTCTACAAGCTCTAGAACCTAGTAAAACTTTAGGGAGAATCTGGTTTGAAGAAGGTAATGCTCGTCTTCGGCACCCGTCCGGAGGCAATCAAGATGTGCCCGCTCGTCAACGAGCTGAAGGCGCGCGCGGATGAGTTCGAGACCGTCGTGACCGTGACCGGCCAGCATCGCGAGATGCTCGACCAGGTGCTGCGCGTCTTCGACGTGACTCCCGACCACGACCTTGCGATCATGAAGCCAGGTCAGACGCTGTTCGACGTGACGTGCGACGTGCTGCTCAAGCTCAAGGCCGTCCTAGAGGACGAGAGGCCCGACGTCGTCCTGGTCCACGGCGACACCACGACCAGCTTCGCCGCTGCGCTCGCGTGCTTCTACCTGCAGATCCCGGTGGGCCACGTAGAGGCGGGCCTGCGCACGCACGACATCTACAGCCCCTGGCCGGAGGAGTTCAACCGCCAGGCCGTCGACATCGTGAGCGAGTACTACTTCGCCCCGACGGAGGCGAGCAAGGAGAACCTGCTCGGGGAGGGCAAGCCCGAGTCCAGGATCTGGGTCACCGGAAACACCGGCATTGACGCCCTCGCGCACCACCGTGCGCGAGGGCTACTCCCACCCCGAGCTCGAGTGGGCGGAGGGCTCCCGCCTCATCCTCATCACGGCGCACCGCCGCGAGAACCTGGGCGAGCCCATGCACCGCATGTTCCGCGCCATCCGCCGCGTGATGGAGGAGCATCCGGACACAAAGGCAATCTACCCCATCCACATGAACCCGCTCGTCCGCAAGGCGGCGCACGAGGAGCTCGACGGCTTCGACCGACTTCACATCATCGACCCGCTCGAGGTTCTCGACTTCCACAACTTCATGGCCGCGAGCCACCTCATCCTCACCGACTCCGGCGGCATCCAGGAGGAGGCCCCGAGCCTGGGCAAACCGGTGCTCGTCATGCGCGACACCACGGAGCGTCCCGAGGGCGTGGCCGCCGGCACGCTGAAGCTCGTCGGCACCGAGGAGGACGTCATCTACCGCGAGTTCAGCCGCCTTCTCTCCGATCAGGCCGAGTATGAGGCCATGAGCCATGCGTCGAATCCTTATGGTAATGGGCATGCTAGCGAGCGAATCGCGAGCGTATTTGGCAAATAGGAGAGATTAGAGAATTGTCAAAGCTGCGGCTTTATATATGCACCGCGCTGCACCTCAAGCCTAGCCAGATTGCCTATCGAATCTGGCGAAAGTTTGGAGGATGTACATGTCTGCGTGCTGGTTATAGGCCTCGTCCTGATGCTGGCAAGGCGGATATTCGCCGCGTTCCCGCATTATCGGAGATTGATTTCGATCCAGTTTTTCTGGCACGTTTTGATGTGGACGCTCTTATGGATGACAAGGTAGAGCTCCTAAATCATGAGGAGCGTGTGGACTGGAACACAAGCTGGCATGCCGATTTGTCAACACCCTTATGGCGATTCAATCTTCACTATTTTGAGTATTTGTTGCCGTTGGGCAAAGCTAATTTGGATTCTGGTGACCGCAGGTATCTGGATAAAGCTAAAGTCGTTATCCTTTCTTGGATCCAGGCATGTCCTCAATTCAAGGGTGGTCCTGCTTGGGATTCATACACCATCTCCATGCGAGCTGTTAACTGGCTTGCATTTTACGGTGAGCTGCAAGGCAATCTGGATGAAGACTCCGACTTTATGGAATTGTTCAATCGCTCACTCACAGAGCAATTCGCGTACCTTGCTTGCCATCTCGAGGTAGATCTTCTGGCGAACCACTACCTTGAGGATCTTAAAGCAATTGTTATACTCTCATGCTATTTTGATGATAAAGAGACATTGGGCTTAGCTCTTCCCAGGTTGATGGCACAGATTAAGGAGCAAATTCTTCCAGACGGGATGCACTTCGAGCTCAGCCCGATGTATCACAAGATCGTGCTTGAAGACCTTATGCGGGCTGCTATCGTCCTTAAGACATCCGAGCCTGATAGAGATGTCTGCAAGGATTTTCGACTCCAAGACATGTGTGACTGTTTGTACTCTCTGGAGCGAAACACTAATCGCACTCCGCTGTTTAACGACTGTGGTGACAATGTTGCCAAAAGCCGTGATGCACTGCTCAACTGCGCTAAAAGTCATTTCGGTGTTGAGCCGGATTTCAGGTCCGTTTTTCCAGATGCAGGCTACTGCGTGATTGAACGCAAAACTGAAGCTGGCATCGTGAAGGTCATCTTTGATACGGGCAATCCCGGACCCAAGTACGCCATGGGTCACGTTCATTGTGATGCTTTGAGCTTTGAATGTTTTATCAACGGTGAGCCGTGGATTGTGAACAGCGGTACCTTCGCATATCAGGATGCATCGCGTCTTGACTATAAGGGTACGCTGTCGCACAGCACTGTGACTGTGAAGGGGATGGAACAACATGAATGCTGGGCGCCGTTTAGAGTGGCTAGATTCGGTCGAGGAGAGCTTGTCGAATTCGGCGAGAGTAATGTAAGCGCAAGGTTTTTTTATCCCGGTGATAGGTACTCTGTATGTAGAACAATTGAGATAGGTAATGAAGGATTGTTCATTTTTGACGAAGAGCAATGCGGTGTCGTAACCGAAAGCGCGTTTATTTTCCAGGAATCGATTGATTTGGAGAAGGGCATAGGCCGTATTGACCGCGTGAGCTACGCGCCGAATTTCGGAGAGTACTCTTTCGCTTGGCGTCTTATTTTCGAAGGTGGTTTGGCTAGGGATACGTTCCTGGAATATCCTCAGATTGGAAAACGCCATGAGTGTTAAAGGTAAGTTGACTTATATCGGGAGCTTCCCTCCACCTTATGGCGGAGTGACCGTTAAGAATGCTTTGTTGTACAAGCATCTGTCATCATGCCTCATCATTGATCAAATTGATCTTTCGAGCGTCAAAAAACTAGAACTGAAATCGCTATGTTGTCTGGCGAGGGCTCTTATCTCCCGAAAAGGCTCGATTGTTCTAGGTGTTTCAGCTGATTGGCGCTATCGCTTGACTAGTTTTTCTTTACCGATTCAACCGGAAAAAGATGAATCGCTCTTTCTTGGTCTTTATGGGAGGTAAGGTTCCAGGCAATAAGAGCTACATCGAGAAGATGAACAGCTTTAAGCATGTTTACGTTGAGACGGAGAGCATGCGAATTGCTTTCGAGGAAATGGGTGCGTGGAATGTATCCGTTTACCCGAATTGCAGGGAAAGGCCGGCAGTTCCCGTAAAGATAAAGCCGAGTGTGGGGGGGCTCAGCAGCGTGTTCTTCTCGCTGATAAGCCCAGATAAGGGAGTAGAACTAATCCTCAATGCTTCCGACATGGTACCTGATGTTGAATTCCATTTGTATGGCCGGATAGAGGATGGTTACGAGGCGTGCTTCACTGACGAACTTGCGAAAAGGAAAAATGTTTGGTACCACGGAGTTTTTGACTCCGTTGAGGGAGATGTAGTGACTGAGCTTAACAAATATGACATCCATCTGTTTCCTACCCGTTGGGCCAATGAGGGCGTTCCGGGTGTGCTTGTTGAGACCAAAATGGCAGCCGTTCCTAGCATCGTAAGCAATATTTGTTACAACGCTGAACTCGTGCGCGACGGCATCGAGGGTATCGTCCTTCGGGATGACAAAGTAGAAAATCTCGTCGAGGCCATTTCATTTCTTGATGGCGATCGTGAGAGATTGGACGCCATGAAAGTTTCTGCTCTGGAGTCCGCAGAGCGGTTCTATTTAGATAAGTATATCGATTGGCTCGTATCCGATTTGACGGAAGAGACTGGAAAAGAAACCGCATGAGCAATTTCATGAATGCGGCCAACAAGTACCGTCGTGCACATTGGCTTGCGAACTATCACCTCCGTCCGGCGGCGAAGGTCTACGAGATGTGGATTTATCTCATCCATAACAGCTTCATCCCAGCCGATTGTGAGATTGGCGAGGGAACGATGTTCGGCTACAAGGGTATCGGCGTGGTTGTGCATAAGCGCGCCAAGATTGGTAAGAACTGTACGATCGCCCAGAACGTTACCATCGGTGGCCGTTGCTGCCACTATGAGGTGCCGGACATCGGCGATGATTGCTACATCGGTGCTGGCGCAAAGTTGCTCGGTCCCATTAGGATTGGAAATGGCGTCACCATCAGCGCGAATGCTGTCATGATGAAGGACCCCCCAGATGGAACTGTCTGGGGGGTCCCGCAAAAATGCTGCGGAACCAATACAGCGAGCGAGTGGAGTAGCGTTGCGTTTCGAGCGGGCGGGTGCATAGTATGAACAATAGTGTATGGGTGGAGTTGTTAAAGAGCAACGCAGTCGTAACCGATGCATACCTGAAGGCAATTGGAGCTGCATACGAGAAGCTAGGATATGACGTTAACTACGTCTACAACTGCCTTGCCTGTGGATGTAAGTCCTCCGACATTTACGTTGTTGGAATCGCTCCGTCAGCTGCCAAGCTGCGTATCAAGGGCGCTAAACATATCGTATTCTGGGCCCAAGGCATCTGGCCCGAAGAGTCCTTCTTGAGGAACGACAATAAGACAGCGTATTGGCTTTGCAGTCGTATCGAGAGGTTCGCCCTAAAGTCATCTGATCATGTGTTCGCGGTGTCAAAGGCGCAGGTAAGGCATTACGAGGGTAAATACGGACTCGATCTGGTTTCCCGTTCCTACGTCATGCCATGCTCGAACGAGACGTTTCATGCTGAGTCGTTCTTTGTGGAGGGTAAATACGAGCACCCCGTGTTCGTCTACGCTGGGAGTTTGGCTAAGTATCAATGCGTTGATAAAATGCTCGACGCTTTCTCAAGGATTCAAAAAGCGGAGCCGTCAGCTGAGTTTCTATTTTACACTTCGCAGCAGGATGAGGCTCGGTCTCTCGTGTCTAGCATGGGTCTGAAAAACGTCACCGTGAGTTATGCGGAGCCTGACAGGCTGAATGAGGTGCTTGCGCGCGCAAAGTACGGCTTTGTCATTAGAGACGATTCAACTGTGAACCGCGTAGCCACGCCAACAAAAATCTCTTCGTATATCTCCAATGGCGTAATACCGGTGTTCAGCGAGAGCCTTGAGGCATTTTTCGAGAGTTCCAAGGGGATCGTCCGTCTGCCATACAGAGAGTCCTCGATAGACATGGACTTTCTTATGCTTGAAAGAGAGCGTATCTCAGCTGACCGGATGTTCGCCGAATACCGAGAGTACTTCGAGCGCGAATTCGACTATGCGAATCGGATTAGCGATATCTGCGATTTCTTAAGAGGATAAATGATTAGCTCTACGGTAAAGCGTATTCAAAATAGAAGGATGAAGCGGGGTGGCTTGGTTATGAGTGATTACCTAAGTCTCGCTTCATTTGCTTTACTTTGCTTCTGTATATCCCGAACTGGGCATGAGACCGGCTCCATACCGGTCCTCTATACATCTTTTATAGTCATCGCGCTCAATGTGTTCAGATTGAAGGATCTGTCAATCAGCCTATTCAAGCAGGCATTACCCTTCCTCGTGACGATTTTTCTGCTGCCACTTTTACAGGCGCTTCCGCAGGCGCCTTATTATTCGATTTCGGGTGCTTTTGGTGCTGCGGTGCTTTTCGCATTATTTTCTTTCTGCGCGGTTCTTCTCATCTTGCCGAGGGGTTTCTCCCGTTACGTCTGGCGCATTATCAATTTCACGGTTCTTTCGGCCTCCATTCTAATTCTTATTGAGTTTATTGCCTATCAATTCGGAGTTAGACTGTATACCATCCCTGTCCTAGGTGACTGGGTATTCAATGGCTGGGAGTTCTCCGGTGTCGGGGCTTTCAGGCCTTGCGCATATTTTTCAGAAGCCTCCCACTTCGCCGAGCTAGCGTTAATGTCCGCCTTTTATTATTTGTATATCAAACGAACACTTTCAAAGTTTGCTCTAGTGGCATTTGCCTGCCTAGCGTCGACGTCGTCACTTGGAATCATGGGTTGTGCGGTCATGGCGTTGGTTTACGTTTTCTTCTTCTCATTCACAGGGCAACGCCTTCAGGATTCAGGTGCGAGTCGTGGCGCGATTCTTTTTCGTTATCTCTTGATAGTTCTGTCCTGCTTTGTTCTTATGGGAACGTTCGTTTATCTTCAGTCCTCAGATTCCTGGTTAGCGACGCGCATTATGGATGGCGGTACGTCTTCGATGAGGGTAAGTCGATCCTTCGAATTATTCGGACTCCTTTCGCCGCTCGAGAAAGTGTTTGGCATTGGACTGCAGAACCAGGCTTTATACCTAAATGCTAATGGAATTATCCTGCCCGGCGATCTCAATGAAACGCTTGCCCATCGCGAATTTGCCGCGACCATTGGATATGTGCTTTGCACATGCGGTCTCGTCGGAGTCGTTTCGTTTCTCTCTATGTTTATGCCTTTATTCAGAAGCAAGAGCGGCAGGCCTAAAGTACTTGCCTGTCTGCTGCTTGGTATCGCGGCTACCTGCTGCGTGTTTTCTCGCGGCATTTTCATTGTAATGCTCCTTTTGCTCTTTGCGTACGGATCCGGTATCTGGGTATTTGATGAGGCCGAAGATGCGAATCATGAACCGGAAACCTGAATCCTAAGGTCCATTTGGGTTGATGACGATGCCGGCGTATTACTTGTCTAGCTAACCATTCTTAGTGAGAAATTTTTCTTCTTCTAACGATCCTTTTCGACGTTTTCAGTCAATAGCTCGGCGATTATGGTAATGCCGATAAGAGCTTGTGGTTGTTTGACCCGTATACGACACGGCTTGAGCCGTTCGAATCGTTCTGTGAGTAAGCTGAAAGGCGGTTTTCCCGTACATGATAGATAAGCTTGGTTCCATTTTGACGGGTCTATTTTCTGTCGAAGAAAAAGGCGGTATCACCTCCAATGTTGGTTATGCCTTCGCGTCGCAGGCAATCTCCCTCATCGCCAGTTTCATGATGAGCCTAATTGTCCCTAAGGTCTTGGGGGTCGCGGAATACGCTCATTGGCAGTTATTCCTCTTTTATGCCAACTATGTTGCAATCACGTTGCTTGGAGTCGGCGACGGTGTGTATCTGAGACTCGGGGGGAAGCGGTTCTCCGAAATAGACGGAGGCTTATTCAAGACCGAGGCCTTGGCTGTATGCCTCTCTCAGGTTCTCGTTGCCACTGTGGTGTGGGCCATCTCGAATGCCATCGAGCTCGACGAGGGACTCCGATTCGTTCTTGATTCTCTTCTCGTATATGGAGTCATTCAGAACTTCTACGGTGTCATCGCCCCCGTATTCCAGGCTGTCAATCTGACGCGAATCTACTCGATCAGCTCTGTCGTCAATCGCCTTGTCTTCCTAGCTCTTATTTTACTTTTCATCTTTTCCGGCGGCGCTCAGTACGAACCGTTGGTTGCAGCGTACATCATCGGATCGTTGTGCTCGCTGGCCTACTGCGTAGTTTGTGCTAGGGACATGCTCTCAGCAAGGCTGGCCCCGCTTTCCTCAGTGGCGAAGTTTCTCGCGGAGGATATCCGCAATGGCTTCAAGGTCATGATTGCCTTCTACGCTTCATCGCTCGTCGTGGGAGCAGCAAGGCAGGTCGTGGTCATGAGGTGGGGGCTCGAGACGTTCGGCCAGATGTCGTTCGCGTTTTCGATGGTCTCATTCGCCCTTCTTTTCATCGCCCAGCTGTCTTTGGTTTTATTCCCAGTCCTGAGACGCCTTGACGTCGACCACTTGAGTACCTTCTACTCAAAGATCAGGGACCTATTATTCGTGATTTCACCCCTGGCATACCTCCTCTACCTACCCGCGAGCTTTGTCTTGGGCATCTGGCTCCCCGCTTATTCAGAGAGTTTCAGATACCTCGGTATTCTTATGCCGCTCCTCGTCTTCGACGGCAAGATGAATATGCTCTGCTCGACGTATTTCAAGGTATACAACGACACAAATCACCTTCTCTTTTTCAATTGCATGGCCTTGGTCGTCAGCTTATTGCTCTCCTGCTTTGGTGCATACGTCATCGGAAGCATCGAGTTCGTTGTCTGCGGTCTCTTAGCCGCTATTATGCTCAGGAGCATTTTCAGCGAGAGGTACCTAGCTATGAAGAGGCTTCACTTGGGTTACCTTAGGTTGTCTCTATTTGAGTGCCTTACTGCGGTGGGCTTCGTGGCATCGATATACATCGGTGGTCTCGCTCCGTTTTTTGTCCCCCTCTCTCTTTACGCGGCTTCGCTTCTCTTGAATAGAGGAGCCATGGAATCAACGCTCAAGATGATCTCGTCTCGTAGTAGATAGCTCGGTCGCGTTGGGAATGTCAGTGTAACTTGAGTTCATAATGTCAAGTTACATCACTTGAGGTCATCGCCAGGCTATCGAGGAACCTGTCGGAAATATCATGGAGAAGCGGTCGAAGATACCGAGCTTGACCATTCCGGTTCAGACCTGTCGTCATTGGTGCTATTTAGGCGCAGCATTAGTTCCCGCTTCAAGCCTCTTGCAATCAGTTTTTTAATGAGTTAGAGGATGTTCTCGTCGTAATATGGCTAGGCTACGAAGTTCTCGAGGCGTACGCTGCTCGTTGCGGCCAACACTTATCGCTTATCTTGAGCGCGATCGTTATAAGCAAGGTTAGGATGCAGCAGTAATCAGATTGAACGCTCTCCGCATTGTTAGCGCCGGAATAATTTAGCCAAATATAGTCGGCCGAGATTGACCAATCCCGGCCGACCCATTTTAGCCAACACGCCCGCATCTATGACTTTCCTATCGCATTCCTACATCCCCTCGGGCTGGATCCCCCTCACCTTC
>DBFABM010000002.1:0-7970 GCA_048194085.1 Collinsella aerofaciens | reverse complement strand
GATATAAGGTTTATCGCGAGTTCCGCACGCAAAGAAGGCCACTTAATGTGGCCTTCGTCTTGCGCAGGACTGTAGAGCAGGAAACCTTATATCCGGCCCCTCCGGTCGGGGACCGCGCCTTTGCGACTACAGCGTCATGTTCGGATCGGCGTCGACGTCGAACGGCGAGATTTCACCTCGGTCGAATTTACGGCGGGCGACCTCCGCGATCATGGCTGCGTTATCGGTACAGGCAGACAAGGGCGGCACCGTTACGCGAATCCCCTGACGCCCAAGCTTCTTGATCATCATCTCGCGCAGATGCGGGTTGGCCGAGACGCCGCCACCGATGCAGTATTCCTTGCATCCGGTAGCGTGCAATGCGTTTTTGGCCTTCTTGTACTGCACGTCAAAGACAGCTGCCTCAAACGAAGCTGCCAGATCGGGCAGGTGAATCGTGCGCCCGGCCTTGGTCTCCTGTTCAATGTAGAGCGTCACAGCGGTTTTAAGGCCCGAAAGCGAGAAGCGATAGTCTCCTCTGCTGTTAAGCGCACGGGGGAAATCGATCGCCTTGGGGTTGCCCGTCTCGGCCAGCCTGGAAATGATGGGGCCACCGGGATAGCCCAGACCCAATGCCTTGGCTACCTTGTCGAAGGCCTCGCCCACAGCGTCGTCGAGCGTCTCACCGAGCACCTCGTAGTCGCCCCACGCCTTCACGTGCACGAGCATGGTGTGCCCACCCGAGACAAGCGTGAAGATAAACGGCGGTTTGAGGTCGGGTTGCGCCAGCAGGTTGGCAAACAGGTGCCCCTCCAGATGGTTGACGCACACGAGCGGCTTGCCGGCAGCGTAGGCAAAGCCCTTGGCGAAGGCGACGCCAACCACGAGCGCGCCCACCAGGCCCGGGCCCTGTGTCACGCCCACGGCGGCAAGCTCGCTGGGGGCAATGGCTCCATCCTCAAGACCAAGCGATGCTGCGGCATCCTCGAGCGCCGCATCCACGACACTCACAATCACCTCGACGTGTTTGCGCGAGGCGATCTCGGGCACCACGCCGCCAAAGCGGGCATGGAAATCAATCTGTGTCGACACCTGGTTGGCCAGCATATTGCCATCCGCATCGATAATCGCCACGGCCGTCTCGTCGCAGGAACTCTCGATAGCGAGCACTAGGCGGCGGCGCTCAATTTCGGCACGCTCCCCCTCGGAGCGCCCAGGCGCAGGCAGCGGCCATACGCGCTGCTCTGCCGCCGTCGGCTCGGGCGAAGCATTGTCGACCGGAAGCACCAGGGGCAGCGGAGCCGTCATGACGATGGCATCCTTGCCGGCACCATAGTAGCCGCGGCGCCGTCCTGCCTCGGTAAAGCCCAGAGCGTTATAAAGCGCGATCGCTCCCTCGTTGCCGTCCTCGACCTCGAGCGAAGCCGTGGTGCAGCCGAGCATCTGGGCATCATAGCTCACATGCGACAGCAGCTTGCGGGCAATGCCCTCACGGCGGTGTGCCGGGTCGACGGCGACATCCAGAATCTGCACATCACCGTCCACGACCATACCGCCGGCAAGGCCCAGTAGCTTGCCGTCGTCGTGTGCCACCCACCAACTACGCGGCGCAGCGACGTCCTCGCCCAGTTCGGACAGGAACATGCCCGGCGTCCACGCCTCGTGTCCGGCACCTTCAAAGCAGGCAGCCTCCAGCGTGCTCGCGCCCTCGGCATCCGCCGCGCCCATGGGACGGAACTGCAGATGACGACCGGCGAGCTCATCGGCAACGCCCGTAATTTCGCTCTGCGCACTCTCGGCAAGGCCAAGACGCTTGCGCTCGTTTTCCTCGGCATCCGAAAGGCGCGTGTAAATCGGCAGGACGCGAGCCGGATCGCCGTCACCCGCAGCGTGCGCGAGCAGCAAGCCCTCGCCCGAAGGCCACCACAGGTCGCACTCCACGCAGCGGGCGGTCTCGTCCTCACCCAGCAGCTTGCCATAGCGCACGAGACCGTCACCGGTCAGCTGAACCTGGCCCCAGTCCGCTGCTTGGCGCCACTCATCGAGCGCCACGGCGGCCTTGACCACGTGTTCGCGCTCAAATTGACGCTCGGGGCCCTCATCGACCAGCATATACAGCGCCGGATATACCTCACCGCGCATAGCATCGGCCAAGATACCAAGCTTGCCGCGCACGCCAGCCTTCCACGCCGTCCAAGCGCAAGCGTCGAGCGTCGACACGCCCAGCAGCGGAACATTGGCACCACGCGCGAGGCCCTTGGCAGTGGAGATGCCGATGCGCACACCCGTAAAGGACCCCGGGCCGCGGCCGACCACATAGCAACCAACATCGCTGCGATCCAGACCGGTTTGAGCCAGCACGCCATCAACGGTATTCACGAGCTCAACGTTGGCGTGACGGCGACACATGTGGTCGCCGCTCACGAGCTTCGTCTCGCCCGTCTGCCCATCAATCCAGCTTGCCGCGCAGGCAAGCATGTCGGTCGAGGTATCGAGCGCCACCACCAGCGCGTTGTCGTTATGCAAGCTCATCTTGTACAGCCTTATCAATCAAATGGGAAAGCTCCATTGCGCGGTCACCGTGCGCCTCAAGTGTTATCGTTCGCACATCGCTGTCGCCCTCATCACGCTTGAGCGTCACCGAAAGATACTCATCCGTCAGCTCGTCCTGGAATTGTTCGCCCCATTCCAGCAGGCAAGCACCCTCATAGCCCAGCACATCGAAAATGCCCGTATCCTCGAGCTCGTAGGCATGCTCCAGGCGGTATAGATCAAAGTGAAACAGCGGAATACGACCTTGATCGTGAACGGCCATGAGCGCAAACGTAGGACTCGTAACCATATGCCCATCGCCCAGCCCGCGCGAGACGCCCTTGGTAAAGTGAGTTTTGCCCACTCCCAGGCCACCGGTCAGGATGAGCACATCGCCGTCCTCAAGGCACGGTGCAATTAGCTCGCCAAAGTACTCCGTATCGGCAGCGCAAGTCGTTTTGTAAGTACCTACCCCCAGGCGCTCCAGGGACATATATGCTCCTTATTATTCCGAGGCGTCCTCTGGTGCGGGATGTCGCTCCAGATAGTCGCCCAGCATCTTAAAGTCTTCCTCCAGCAGCTCCTGCCACGCCGGATTGCGCAGCGCTGCTGCCGGATGAAAAGTGGGCATTACTACAAAATGCCCCATCTGGTGGAACCTGCCGCGCAGCTTAGTAATACCAATCTCGGTCTTAAGCACAAAGTGCGTCGCGGGGTTGCCGAGCGTCACGATGATATCGGGCCAGATGCTTCGAATCTGCTCACGCAAAAACGGCGAGCAAGCCAGCACTTCCTCGGGACGCGGATTGCGGTTTCCCGGCGGGCGGCACTTAAGCACGTTGGCAATGTAGACGTCTTCGCGTTTGAGCCCCGCCAGCGACAAAATGCCGTTGAGGTCCTCGCCTGCCGCCCCCACAAAGGGCTCGCCCTGCAAATCCTCGTTGCGACCCGGCGCCTCACCGATAAACATGACGCGAGCGCGGGGGTTTCCCACGCCAAACACGATATTGTGACGCGACTGGTAGAGCTGGCAGAGGTGACAATCGCCCAGAACGGCCTCAATCTCCTCGAGTGCGACCTCACGTGGCGCCTGATGGCTATGACCGGGGATGTGCATGACGCCCATAGCGGCTCCTACACGTAGACCTTGTCGAGACGCATGCCAAAGCCGCAGGCGACCTCGTAGTTAATCGTTCCGCGCAGTCGGGCCATCTCGTCCATAGTGATCTCGGCATCGCCATCGCGGCCGACAATGATCATCTCATCACCATACTCGGCCTCGGGAATCTCGTGTGCCGGGTTGGACTGAATGGCGACCATAAACTGGTCCATGCAGATATTGCCAACCTGATGCACGCGCTCGCCGCGATACAGCACATCCATACGATTGGAAAGCGTACGCGATAGGCCATCGGCATAACCGATCGGCAGCGTGCAGATCTGAACGCGCGTACGCGGTACGCGGTAGGTAAAACCGTAGCCCACGCCCTCACCCATCGCAGGGTGCGCCACGCGCGTCACACGCGCATGGACGCTCATAACGGGATCAAGCTGCATCACGCGGCCACTCAGCTCGCACGGCTGCATGCCATACAAGCCAACGCCGGCGCGGATCATATCAAAATGCATCGAGGGGTCGAGCATCGAGGACGGCGTGTTGGCGCAGTGCACGATACCGCACTCAAAACCCGCATCCTTAATGGCCTGAACGGCCTCGGTAAAGCGCTGGCACTGCAGCTTGTAGTCCCAGCCCGAAGGTTCATCGGCCGTGGCGAAGTGCGTAAATACGCCGTCGCACTGAATACCGCGATGAAAATTTATACCGCGGACAAAGTCGACAACCTGCGTGTAGTGAACGCCGATACGATTCATGCCCGTCTCGATGGCGAGATGATACTTGCCCACTTTGCCCGCCGCGACGGCACATTCGCCATACGCAAGAGCAAAGTCAGACGTATAGACCGAGGGCATGATATCAAACTCGAGCAACGTCGGAATGGCCTCGATAGGCGGCTCGCTTAGGATGAGGATGGGTTTCGTTATCCCGCCCTGTCGGAGCTCAACGCCCTCGTTAACCGTCGCCACGGCAAACATGTCGGCACCGGCCGAATACATGATCTTGGCGCACTCAACAGCTCCATGACCATAAGCATCGGCCTTGACCACGCAGCACAGGCGCTGACGTGGATTCAGCAAGTTCTTATAGGCCCTCGTGTTGCGACGGAGCGCCCCGCGGTCGATCTCAACCCAGGACCAGCGCGTCAAATCGGCTTTATTCATGATTAGTCATCCGACCCTTCGTCCATGATTCCCAGATCTTCGAGCGCATCCTTTGCCGCCAGTTCCATGGCAGGACCGATCAAGTCGATAAGATCGGTCGCGATGACGCTCTTCTCACCATACTCCGTCGCCGCGGCAAAACCGGCGTAGCTGTGAAGTGCGACGGCGTACGAATACAGCAACTCCCAACGATCCATCTCGTCGCGCATGGTGGCAAGCGTGCCGGCCAAAATACCCGCGAGAACATCACCCGAACCGGCAGTTGCCAGAGAAGCCGGACCCGAGAGCGGCAGCAGCACACGCTCAACGCCACAGATAGCCGTCGTCGGCCCCTTGGCAATGACCACCAGATTGTCGGAGCCTGCAGCCCAGACAACCTTCTGCGCGGCTGCAATCGCGGTACCAAGGTCGTTCACCTCGTCACCGGCAACCAGACGCGAAAGCTCACGATAGTGCGGCGTCATAACCAACGGCTGCTCGCGACGATACATCTCGGGGTTACTATCAATACCGTCAATGGCAATCTTAGCAAGGCAGTTGAGTGCATCGGCGTCCAAAATAAGCGGTACATCAAGCTCGAGCAAGCCCGAAACCACCTGCATAGCGCCGGCAGACGTCGTCATACCAGGACCGCACAGTACGCAGCTGTACTTCTTTGCAATCTCGCACACCGTCATGCGCGCAGCGGCGCCAAAGGAGCCGCGGGAATCAGACGGAATAGCAAAGACGGGAATCGAAGGAAGTGCCATGCGAATAAGATTGGCGCAGGCGTCAGGAGCCGCGACCGCCACGTAACCAGCACCCGCGCGAGCTGCAGACTTGGCCGCCATAATGGCAGCACCAGGATATTGCGCAGATCCGGCGACAATAAGCACAGAACCACGGGAATACTTATCGATATTCGTAGGCAGTGGGGCAAAGTAATCAACTAAGTCACCGGGCTCGACAATCTCAGCGGCGTGGTCGACATCATCGATGACCTCGTCAAGACGGTCGTAAAGATTGCCGCAGATCAAATCGCCAGCATACTCAGGGCCATCAGCGCTATACAAACCAATCTTGGGCGCAATCATCGTCACCGTATGCTCGGCACGAATGCAGTCGTCATCAACAACGCCCGTCTCGGCATTCAGGCCCGAGGGGACATCAATGGATACGACACAATCGGCGCATTCATTGACCGCAGGAATCCAGATGGAGAACGGCGCACGCAGATTCCCGTGAAAACCGGTACCAAAAATGGCATCGACAACAACATCGGCCTTATCAATCAAAACCTCGAGTTCGTCACGCGAAGGGCCGACGCAAACGTGCACATTGCGGCCGGCAGTACGACGAGCAACATGACGTGCCAGAGCAGCAGGAATCTCATCCGGTTCAACCGGAGAAACGATATCCACGTCCACACCCTTATGGCTCAGGATATCGGCGGCAACCCAACCGTCGCCGCCATTATTACCAAAACCGACCAGAACGAGAACCCGATCGGGATTGAGCTTCAAGACCTCGTTGGCGGCAAACTCACCCGCTAGCTCCATAAGCTCGACCTTCGAAGTCCCTTCGCGTTCGATGATATCCTCGAGACGAACGACTTCTTCGGTACTCAAAACCGGTTTCATCTATGCTCCTAGCGTATCTTGCGAAGCATCGCCCAGGTGCTCCGTCAATGCTGAATTCTGCAGCTGCTCAAGCTCATCTAAAACAGAGCGAGCCTCTTTAAATGTCTGCGCTACGCGTTTCTTGGTGCTCACCTTTTCATCTTTTGGCTTAGGCCGAGCATCTTCGGTAATCGCGACGGCATTCGCAACGGCTAAGTCTCCTGTAAGCGTAATGGAAAGAGCGACCTCAACAACACCCAGCTCATGAGCGATCTCGAGTGCACGGCCCGAAAGCAGCGCCTTCGGTTTGCCGAGTTTATCACGCGTTACCGAAACATCCTTGCGACCCACGCCTTGACTAAAACCCGTGCCGAGAGCTTTAAGCACCGCCTCGCGCGAAGCAAAGCGGCTCGCATAGTGAGCAGCGGGACGCGATGATGCATCGCAATACGCACGCTCTTCTTCGGTAAACACACGCCGAGCAAACGACGGCGTCTTTTCAAGAATTGATTTCATCCGGGAAATCTCGACGATATCAACGCCGATACCAGCTTCAGCCATGTTCACCTCCATATCGCACAGACTAAGTTATTGTAGCCCGTTCACAGAAGATGCGACAAACGAGGGTTATAAAACACAGCTACTATGTGAGACAAAAGCCCGTAAACGCAAATAGGGGGAGGCCGCGAGGCCTCCCCCTTCTCAGTTCAAGCGTACGGCTCGGTGCCGTCCACCGGTCAGCGGCGCCCTGGCCTCCCACGGGCTGGCCCCGCAGTACTCTCGGCGCGATGGGGCTTAGCTTCCGGGTTCGGAACGGGACCGGGCGTGCCCCCCATGCTCTGGCCGCTGACCGGTGGGCGGCGCCCACCGTTACGGTGTCCTGGGTCTCACTCTACACGTGCCCTGGGGGCCGCATGGCGCATAGGGGAGGTGACTCGGGGGCATCCTCGTGCCCGGACCGCGCATGAGCGCTCAGTCCCGCGGGCCGCGAGGTGCGGTTCCGGAAGAGCTCGGGCGATTAGTGCGGCTCGGCTGAGGACGTCGCCGTCCTTGCACCTGCCGTCTATCGACCAGGTAGTCTACCTGGGCCCTTACCGGAAGGAGAACTAATCCCTGGAACGGCTTCCCGCTTAGATGCCTTCAGCGGTTATCCGCGCCGCACGCGGCTACCCGGCCGTGCCGTTGGTCGACAACCGGTTCACCGGAGGTGCGTCCACCCCGGTCCTCTCGTACTGGGGGCAGCCTCCATCGATTCTCCTGCGCCCACGGAGGATAGGGACCGAACTGTCTCACGACGTTCTGAACCCAGCTCGCGTACCGCTTTAAACGGCGAACAGCCGTACCCTTGGGACCTGCTCCAGCCCCAGGATGCGATGAGCCGACATCGAGGTGCCAAACCACTCCGTCGATGTGAACTCTTGGGAGTGATAAGCCTGTTATCCCCAGGGTAGCTTTTATCCGTTGAGCGATGGCAATCCCACTTTATACCACCGGATCACTAAGTCCTACTTTCGTACCTGCTCCACCCGTCGGTGTCGCAGTCAAGCTCCCTTCTGCCTTTGCACTCTTCGAATGGTTTCC
>DBFABM010000094.1:0-5551 GCA_048194085.1 Collinsella aerofaciens | reverse complement strand
CTTCTTCCTCTTTCCGGACATGCCGTCCTCCGATCTCCCGGGGCCGGCCGGTCCGGCCCTCAGGGTATCGGGTTCCCACATTCATCCGCACATGTACGGATGAATGTGGGAAGTGTTCGGATGAAGTCGATAATCAAGGCCCCTCTCTAGGGCCTGTGGAACGGGCGCATGGCAATTGCCTTCCATTCAATCGGTAAGTAAAATTGAGACATGATTACGCTTGTCGACATATCCGCTGCTGTTTCTCGTGTGCCGTCTCGTTACGACGTCCGCGAGGCATATCTATTTGGCTCCTTCGCCCGTGGCGAGCAAACGCCAGATAGCGATATCGATTTGCGTCTAGTCTGCGGTGAAACAATGACGTTCGGCACACTATACGAACTCTCCCTTGAGCTCGAAAAAGAGCTCGGGCGAGATGTTGAGATTGTCACCAACCCTCCCGAGCATATGCGTCCTGCATTCCGCAAGAGCATTGAAAAGGATGAGGTGCGTCTCTTTAAGGCGGCGTAAACGGGACGAGGAGCTTTTCCGGAGTATCCATGGAACGATATTAGGGGCTTTCGAAACTTCGTAGCACATGGATATCGAGAAGTAGTTCGATCCCTCGCCTGGAAAGTTATCGTCGATGATATTCCCGAGCCAGAGGAAGCGTTGCGTATTTTCAGGCAGCGCCAGAGCTGATACATCCAGAGGCCGGGCGGGTTTACTGACTGCATTTAACATGTTCCCTCGGCTTTGGATACTAAAACTCATAAACTTGTGAAGGGCGAGGCGCGCGTGGCGCGCGGCCACGGCCCGCCTTTCCGGTGCCATTCCGACCGCTCTACGGAACGCCCGCCACGATAGCCGCCCATCTACTACGTTTGGCTGGCATCCCCCGACCATTCCGTTTTCGTTAATAATAAAACCGCAGGTAGACGGCCTGCGGTTTTTGCGAAATCCGGGATATGGTCGGCTGGTCGGGGTTAAACGTAGTAGATGGGCCGGTTTCGTGGCGTTGCGTCTCCGGAAGCCGCGAAATTCGCCTTGGTACAAATTCCGGTACGAAGAATGTCGATTCGAGCGTCCGCAACCGTTGCGGCCGGTAACGTCGATACCCCAAAAAATGCGTTATGACCCTCGGAAACCGTTCATTCCGTTAAGTTGCGTCGCCTTGCGATCACGGCCCCTGTCTAGTTAAGATTCGAAAGAGGGTGTCTTTGGATGCGCCGCTTTAATTACTAAAGATATAGCAGCTATAGTGTGCCTTAACTCGTCCGTTAACCAATTGCTCTTGGCTCGGAAGCATCAACATGGCGCTCGAAGGCACCTCAAATCGCTGACAAAATGCCTATATTTCGGAAGTACGGGGAAAATTAAGCAAACCCCGAGCACAACCCGATTTTTCCTAACAAAACCGCAGGTGGAGGCTTTGACGTATCCCGGCGTGGTCGACAAGTCTGGAATTTGCCGCATACTTTCGGATTCGACATTCTTAGAAGCCGGTATGAACTTGGAATCGGTTCCATTCGCCCTCTCGATCTTTCAGTACAAGTATCGCTCTAACGATAGTATGTTAGACTATCGTTAGAGCGATATCCGTTAGGAGGCTCACATGGAGCTGTGGCATGGTTCCCAGAAGATTGTTGAGGTTCCCCAGTTTGGCCTGGGAAAAGTCCATAACGATTATGGGCAGGGGTTCTATTGCACGGAAAGCCTTGACCTTGCAAAGGAATGGGCATGCTCGGGAGATGCTGATGGCTTTACAAATCGATACGAACTCGATATGGCAGACCTCAAGTTGCTCGACTTACTATCGCCGCATTATTCAGTTCTGCATTGGATAGCGTTGCTCGTTGAGCATCGTTCTTTTCGCAAGGACACCGCCATCGCCGTGGGGGCATGCGAATATCTCCACGATTATTTTCTGCCCGACACCGACGCTTGCGATGTGATTAGAGGATGGCGTGCGGATGACTCATACTTTAGTTATGCCAGGGCGTTTGTAAACAATACGATCACCGTCGAGCAGCTGGGTCGTGCCATGAAGCTTGGCAACCTGGGGGAGCAGATTGTGCTCAAAAGCGAGCGCGCTTTTAAGAGCGTTCGTTTTGCTGGATTTGAACGTGCGCCTCAAGCTCAGTACGGCCCATTGGCCAAGGAGCGAGATGAAGCGGCAAGGGGGCAGTATCGGGAGCTACTTTCCGAGAATCCGTTTGAGGGAATCCGCATCTTCGACATCGTTCGAGAGGGGATGACAGTAGATGACCTGCGCATACAGTGAGATGTATCTCGAGGACGCCATGAGAACGCTGGGCGAGGCAGTCGATTTTGCCCTCTGTGACCAAGGCTTGAATCCAGCCGAGCTGACGGCGATCCTATCGAACGCTCTTGAGATAAAACAGTTTGAGCGCGGAATGCCACGTGTTATCTGCGGCATGTCGGGCGACGAACTTGCGCGCGAAATTATCGCCCGTGCGGGGCTAAAGCCCGCCGAATGCAGGGAGATCTATCCATTCGACCGTTCCCCGCAATACTGGGCGGGCTGGGTTTTGGCCTATACGCAATGGGCAAGCTGCCTGGGCTTTAGCGACCTATTCGAAGTTGCTCCGTTCGATTGGGTCATTGGATCATACCATCCGCTCCACGAAGCCCTCGAAGACAAATTTGCTGGAATTATCATCGAAAAATGGAACAAGGCTCAAGCAGACAAAAAGGGCCTCAAGGCAGCACGTAAGGCGGCCGGACTAACGCAAAAACAGCTCGCAACCCAATCGGGAGTTAAACTTCGCGCTATACAGCTCTACGAGCAGAACCAACTCGACCTGCGCCGTGCATCGGTCTCCTCGACACTGGCGCTCGCAAACACCCTAAACTGCGCTATCGAGGACCTCGTCTGGCAACCAGTTGATCTAGAGTACAACTCGAAACCCTGTTCATCCGAGAATATCAAGACTGAGAGTATTGCTGTTTAACTTTCCTTTACGTACGTATTTAAAGGGAACTATAATACGTATTATAGACAGATTTTAAGGGAGGTTGCTATGGTTGCCGTGATAGACAAGAAACTCGTTTTCGGACGCGAACAGGTACTGACCTCGACGCAGGCAAGCAAAAATTTTGGCGAAGCGAGGCGTCGCGCTCGAAGGGAGCCGCAATTTGTCTCAGACAGGAACGATGGCATCGATACTGTTATCGTCGGCTTCGACGAATTCGAGGCGATGGCGGTTGAACTCGAACAGCTCCGAGAGGAGCGCCTACACGCCATAGCAGCTGCAAGGCTCGCACGGGGCGACGCTGGTTCGAATCGCAAGGGCATCCCGTTCTCCGATACCGTGGGACGTGAGAGGTTCGAGGCCATGCTAGAAGCCGAGGCGACCGATCCCATTTCTGATGAGGAGCTGTTCGAGTGAACGTGGCTAGGTTTAAGGTCGAGTTTTACGACAAGACCGCCGAGGAAGAGTATCTGTCACTCGATGGTTCAGTTCGCGCTATGGTGGACAAAGGTATTGCGCGTCTTGCACTTCGGGCCGATGAAATTGGCAAGCCGCTTTCGGGCCTTCTTGCAGGTTGTCGGGAACTTAAGTTTCGCACAGATGGCATTCGCGTAATTTATCGCATCCGCGATGGGCGCGTCGAAGTAGTTCAAATCATCGCAATAGGTGCAAGGGACAAGGGCAAGGTTTTCGACCTGGCATCTAAACGCTTGGACAGCGATGACTGATTGCCTCAAGAAAAATCTATTTACGTTGCATGGTCGAAATGCTCGGGTTAAACGCTCGGATTCAGCCAGCAGAAGGACGGCGCGATGAAAACGTTAGATTCAACGACACGGCCTGATAGTTATTGCTACAACTATCCTGAAAGCATGACTTTTGACGACTGTACAGCACATGCAACCGACCCTATCGCGCCGAAAGCACCCCGCACGTTACCCGATGATCCGGACAGCACCACTTTGATCGACGAGGCCGTTCGGCTGACCATTGCGGACATGCCCAACGCGCTCAGGCTCTTGGAGAACTCATGATGGCGGCTGTTGGAGGGCAAGGGATTCCCGTCGCGCCGCTCGTGCTCGACGATGCCGAATCGCTCGAAGTCATGGCCGCGGCCGTGATGCGCCTTCACAGCACGCTGATGACGGTCGGGCGCTGCTATACGACCGACGCCACGGGCGACCGGGCCGCGCATGAGCTTGGACGCGTCGAGTCTGTGCTTGCGGGTGCATTCTGTACGATATTCGGCCAATCGATTCGCGGACATCTTTGACCAGGCCACCTACGTGGCCGAGCACATGGTCAAGGACCACATCTTCGAGGACGGCAACAAGCGCACCAGCCTTGTCTTTGCGTTGTCCGTCTTAAGGTTCGCAGGCACTCCGGTCGTGCTGTCTGACAGCCCCGAACCAAAAGACAACCAGTACTACGCCTGGATCCAGGACCTCGTTTCCAGTCGCCGCACGAACAGCGAGCTAGCCGAAGAGCTGCGCTGCGGATTCGTTGCGGGCACGGACGATCTGTCGCTCGTATAGAATCTAAGCATCCGCACGCCGGTTAATGAATTGATTGGACACCACATGGAACTCCCTAGCACCCTGTGCAGTAATGTGTACGACTTCGCGTTTTGCCCCGAGCCCTGCTACGACCGCCTGGTCGACCTCGCCGACCCCGAGGACTGGGGTCCCGGCAACCGCATCCTCAAAAACTACCTGTCGTTTTCGTTTAGCCGCGCGGTGTTCCTGACCGAGCGTGACTTGGACCAGACCGGGCCGTCCAACCTGCCGCTGGTGTTCGACAATGACCGCTGCCTGTTCAATACCGGCCTGTACACGCGTCGCTACGAGACCATCTACGGCCTGTTTGAGCCCAACACCAAGCCCGACGCACGCCAGCGCTGGTTTTTGAAGGGCTTCTTTAAGGAGAGCGACCCCATGCTGGTCTCGTTTGAGTACCTGCCGTGCCGCGTGCGCTTTGCCGAGGACCCCTCCGAGCTGGTCTTTGACTACCGCCTGCCCATCCGTTCCAACATCGACCACATTCTGGGCGATGAGGAGAACCTTACGCGCATCCCAGCCAGCCTGATGGGAGAGGGCAACTCGCTGCTGCTGCGCCGCGCCTTTGAGGGGGCTGTCGTCGAGGCCGCCCGCCGCGCCGCCGCCAACTACACGCTCGCCGTGCCGCAGTTCTACGGCGGCCGGATCCAGCTGCTCTTGCCGCTGTGCCTGACCGGCGACAAGCCCGAGCTGGCGCTGACCATCCAGCGCGAGGACGGTTTCTACGCAGCACGCACCTGCCTCACGCTCGACATGGCCTACAACAACGCGCGACTGATCTGCCGCCCAGAGACCTCGTGGATTAAACGATAAAGGGTGGTTAAGCTGCGGTTTTGTTGGCTGACTGGGTTGAAACAGTGCGGTTTGCTCCCACGAATTTGGTTGATTTTCAATCTCAACGCAACAGCCTGAACGGACCCCGCGTTTCCGCAGCTAGCGCAACGCGGAAATAGCTCCCGGCACCTGGCCATCACTTCGTTTCCGCAGGTGGAGGGGCTGTGGAGTCCGGTGCCCCCATGC
>DBFABM010000092.1:0-19219 GCA_048194085.1 Collinsella aerofaciens | reverse complement strand
CTTCTTCCTCTTTCCGGACATGCCGTCCTCCGATCTCCCGGGGCCGGCCGGTCCGGCCCTCAGGGTATCGGGTTCCCACATTCATCCGCACATGTACGGATGAATGTGGGAAGTGTTCGGATGAAGTCGATAATCAAGGCTCGTCGTATCAAGGCTAGAAATGTTCTAAAAATACTTGCATTATGCTATTGAGAATATATACTAATAAGTAAGTACACCAGCAGTCACGTTCGAGAGGAGAACATCATGGCTGAGGAAAAGAAGACGTATAAGTTTGTGTGCACCGTTTGCGGTTACGAGGTTGAGGTCGACACGCCCGAGCTGCCCGAGGATTACGTGTGCCCGGTGTGCGGCGTCGGTCCCGATCAGTTTGAGCTCGTCGAGGAGTAACTCGCAGGCACACGGCGAAAGCCGAACATAGCTCTGTCCAAGGGTCCCGGTCGAATTCTCGGCCGGGACCCTTTTGATTTATCTGACGGTTTAAAACGGTCTCACGTTTTACAGATTGAGACGTTATATCTGGACAGTCACGCCATCTCAATTACATTCCCGTTAGCAGCACGATGTCGAGAATCGTCACGATGACGCCGATCCCTACGAGCAGCGCGTTGAGCGGGCGCGAGTTGGCGTATTTGCCCATAACGCGGGGCGAACTGGTGAGTCGTATGAGCACAAAGACCGTAATCGGCAACTGAAGCGACAGCAGCGCCTGACTCCAGATGAGACCCTCAAAAGGATTCGGGACGATCAGGCACGCCGCCACTGCGCCGACGAAACAGACCGCCACTCCAATCGATGAGTGCCGGTCGTGGATGTCGTATTCCTCGTCGAACATGCCCGCGGTGATGGTGCCCGCCGCCATGCCCGCCGTCACACTACTCGATATGCCCGCAAACAGCAGTGCCACCGCAAAGATGGTCGAGCTTGCCGGGCCCAGAATGGGGGAGAGCGTGTCCGCTGCGACGGCGAGGTCGTCTACGACAATGCCGTGCGCAAAGAAGGTCGTTGCGGCCAGGATGACCATGGCCGAGTTGATCGCCCAGCCCACGCCCATCGAAAAGAGCGTGTCGAAGAGCTCGTAGTGCAGACGTTCTTCGATAACTTGCTCGCCTTGGCCTTCGAAGTGCATGGATTGGATGACCTCGGAGTGCAGGAAGAGGTTGTGAGGCATAACGACCGCGCCTAGGACACTTACGATAATCGCGGCCGAGCCGGTGGGCATACTGGGTGTGATCCAGCTTGCGGCGGCCTGCGGCCAGTCGACCTTGACCAGCGTAAGCTCAGCCAAAAACGAGAGTCCTACCACGCCTACGAAGGCGATGATCCATCGCTCGGCGCGCTTGTAGGAGCTCGTCATGAGCATCGCCATCGATACTGCCGCCACGATGACGCAGCCCGCGCGCACGGGCAGCCCAAAGAGCATTTGAAGGGCAATCGCGCCACCCAGGACTTCGGCCATGGTGGTGGCGATGGTCGCGAGATAGGCGCTGGCGAGTACCGCGCGTCCTACGATGCGGGGGAGGTAGTGTGTCGTGGCCTCGGCAAGACAGGTGCCCGTGGCGATGCCCAGGTGCGCCGCGTTGTGCTGCAACGCGATGAGCATAATCGTGGACAGCGTGACGATCCACAGCAGCGCGTAGCCAAACTGCGAGCCCGCGGCCATATTGGAGGCCCAATTGCCCGGGTCGATAAAGCCGACGGTCACGAGCAACCCGGGGCCGATGTGCCGCGCAATGTCTAGGCCTCCGTGACCGTCGGTGCGTCGGGAGCCAAAATGATGTTTGAGATGGTTGAGCATGGTGAGCTCCTGCGTGCCGTTTGTTTGACGCCGCAAATGATACCCGTTTTATGCTAAAAAGTTAACCAAGACTAACAAAATTGTTGTATTTGAATAGGATGGTGAAAAGGGGGTTGCCGAAATGTCTTGATCTGTAACAACTAGGGATGGAAATTGGGCCTAGTTGTTACAGATCAAGACAGGAAGAAATGGTCCTATGGAATATCTCGATCTGTAACAGCTGACCGCCAAAACTGGCCCTTCGTGTTACAGATCGAGACAAACCAAAACCGTCCTGCAGAAAATCTCAATCTGTAACATCTAAGCGCCAAAATCGGCTCCTCCTGTTACAGATTGAGATGTTTGAAGCGGTGGGCTGACGGGCCGAACCTGGGGCCCTTGTTGTCGTCCTTGAGCTCGGCGGCACCCACTCGCAGGGCGCGCGTTACGCGATTGTTTCGAAACGGGTGGGAAACACAACGGGCCGGCGATGCTCCTAGTATCCCTATTCAACTGACTGTCTAAATATCTAGGGGAGGATCGCGATGCAGGCAGATTCCGCTCAGCAGCAGGGCCTTTATCGCCCCGAATTCGACCACGATGCATGTGGCATCGGCGCGCTTGCCGATATCAACGGTGAGCGCCATCACCAGATCCTGGACGATGCGTTGTCCATTCTGGTCAACTTGGAGCACCGCGGTGGCACGGGGCTCGAAAAGAACACCGGCGACGGCGCCGGCATCTTGTTCCAGGTTCCGCATCACTTTTTCCGTAAAGAGGCCCAAAAGTGCGGCCAGATTCTGCCGGCAGAGGGCGACTATGGCGTGGCCATGCTGTTCTTCCCGCAGGACGACAAGGGCGTAGAGGATGCCCGCCGCGTGTTTGAGGAGGGTTGCGCCGAGGCCGGCGTGCCGCTGCTCTTTTGGCGCGAGGTGCCGGTCGACCCGCACGACCTGGGCGAGACGGCCCGCGCCTGCATGCCCACTATCCTGCAGGCCTTCCTGGGCCGTCCGGACGACACGGCGGCGGGCGACGCCTTCGAGCGCCGTCTGTATGTGTGCCGCCGCACCATCGAAAAGAAGGCTGACGCCGAGTTCGCCTTGCGCGACAAGATCTTCTATGTGTGCTCCATGAGTTCGCGCACCATCGTGTACAAGGGCATGCTTGTGGCCACGCAGATGCGCCGCTTCTTCATCGATCTCAACGACGCCGCCGTCAAGACGGCCGTGGCGCTCGTCCACTCGCGCTACTCCACCAACACCACGCCCAGTTGGGAGCGCGCGCACCCCAACCGCTTTATCATCCACAACGGCGAGATCAACACCCTCAAGGGCAATGTCAACTGGATCCGCGCCCGCGAACCCAACCTGTACAGCCCCGTGCTGCAGCACGATCTTGAGCGCGTGATGCCCATCATTAACCGCGAGGGTTCCGACTCCGCGATTCTGGACAACGTGCTCGAGTTTTTGGTCATGAACGGTCGCCCGCTCACGCGTGCCGCGTCCATGTTGCTGCCCGAGCCGTGGGACCACAACGACAGCCTGAGTGAGGAGCGCCGCGCCTACGACGCTTACCAGTCCATGCTCATGGAGCCGTGGGATGGCCCGGCGGCCATCGCCTTTACCGACGGCCGTACCCTGGGTGCCGCCCTCGACCGTAACGGCCTGCGTCCGGCTCGCTACTACGTGACGCGTGACGGCCGCTTTATGCTGGCGAGTGAGGTGGGCACCATCGAGGTGAGCCCCGAGAACATCCTGACGAGCGGCTGTCTGGGACCGGGCCAGATGCTCGAGGTCGATTTTGCCCGCGGCCGCGTGATATACAACGACGAGCTGCGCGCCCGCTATGCCAAGGAAAAGCCCTACCGTGATTGGATTGCCGAGGAGACACTGACCGTCGACGCGCTCGATGAGCCCGTTGCGGCAACACCCGCCGAGGACGCCGAGGTGCCTGCCGCCGTGCGCATGGCTAAGCTCGGCTATCACTGGGATGATGTTGACGAAGTCGTGCGTCCCATGGCCCAGCAGGGCAAGGCGCCGCTCGCCTCGATGGGTATCGATGTGCCGCTGGCCTGCCTGTCCAAGAAGACGCGCTCGTTCTTTGACTACTTCTATCAGCTGTTCGCCCAGGTCACGAACCCGCCCATCGACGCCCTTCGCGAGCATATGGTCACCTCGACCACGCTCTACCTGGGCAACCACGGCAACCTGCTCGAGGACTCTCGTGCGGCCTGTCAGCTGGTGCGCTTGGAGCGCCCACTGCTGAGCGAGGAGGAGTTCGAGCGTATCTGCGCCATCGACCGCGTGGGCTTTAAGACCCGCCGTTTCCGTGCCGTGTACCGCCGCGACGCGGGTGAGGGCGCGCTGCAGGCTGCGCTCAAGCAGCTTGCCGAAGACGTCGAGGCCGCGGTTCGCGATGGCGTGAACATCGTGGTGCTGAGCGACCGTGCTGCGGCGGGCGAGGTCCCTGTGCCGTCGCTGCTCGCCGTGGGCTGCGTGCACAACCACCTGATTCGCGCCGGCGTGCGTACCTTTGCCGACATCGTGGTGGAGTGCGGCGACGCCGTGTCCCCGCACGACTTTGCGGCACTGGTGGGCTACTCCGCGAGCGGCATCTATCCGTACAACGCGCACGCGTGCATTCGCGACTTGGCGGTGCACGGCGATCTGGACGTGACAGCCGAGCAGGGCATCGCCAACTACAACAAGGCTGCGACCGCTGGCATCGTTTCCATCATGTCCAAGATGGGCATCTCCACGGTGCAGAGCTACCACTCCGCGCAGATCTTCGAGGCCGTGGGCTTCACTCCGGAGTTCGTCAACGCGTACTTCGCCGGCACGGTGAGCCGTGTGGGCGGTATGGGTGTCGAGGACGTCGAGCGCGAGCAGAATGAGCGCTACGACGCCGCGCTCGCTATCCTTAAGAGCCCGGCTCCCGATCAGCTTCCCACGCTGGGTCTGATCAAGTGGCGCCCGCTCGGCGGCGAGGATCACCTTATCGACCCGCAGACCGTCTACCTGCTGCAGACCGCCTGCCGCGAGGACAGCTACGACACCTTTAAGGAGTACAGCGCCCGCCTGCACCGCACCGGCCGTGCCGTGCGCCTGCGTGACCTGCTGGACTTTAATGCCAACGGTCGCACCCCGGTGGCACTCGACGAGGTGGAGCCCGCGCTCAACATCGTCCGCCGCTTTAACACCGGCGCCATGTCGTACGGCTCCATCAGCAAGGAAGCACACGAGTGCATGGCCATCGCCATGAACCGCCTGCACGGCCGTTCCAACTCGGGCGAGGGCGGCGAGGACCCGCGTCGCGAGACCCCGCTGGCTAACGGTGACTCCAAGAACTCCGCCATCAAGCAGGTGGCAAGCGCGCGCTTTGGCGTGACGAGCCGCTACCTGTGCAGCGCCTTCGAGATTCAGATCAAGATGGCCCAGGGCGCCAAGCCCGGCGAGGGCGGCCACCTGCCCGGCAAGAAGGTCTACCCCTGGATCGCCGAGGTTCGTCAGTCCACGCCCGGCATCGGCCTGATCTCGCCTCCGCCGCACCACGACATCTACTCCATCGAGGACCTGGCAGAGCTGATCTTTGACCTTAAGAACGCCAACCCCGGCGCACGCGTGTCGGTCAAGCTGGTCAGCGAGGCCGGCGTCGGCACCATTGCTACCGGCGTGGCCAAGGGTGCCGCCGACAAGATTTTGATCAGCGGCCACAACGGCGGCTCCGGTGCTGCGGCGCGCGATTCAATCTGGCACGCCGGTCTGCCGCTGGAGCTTGGCCTTGCCGAGGCCCAGCAGACGCTGCTGCAAAACGGTCTGCGCTCACGCGTGGTGCTCGAGGCCGACGGCAAGCTCATGGACGGCACCGATGTTGCCGTTGCCTGCCTGCTGGGCGCCGAGGAGTTTGGCTTTGCGACCATGCCGCTCATCTCCATGGGCTGCCTCATGCAGCGCGACTGCCAGCAGGATACCTGCCCGGCCGGCATCGCGACGCAAAACTGCCGTCTGCGTCACGGCTTCCGCGGTAAGCCCGAGCACGTTGAGCACTTTATGCTCTTTGTTGCCGAGCAGCTGCGCGAGGTCATGGCGAGCCTGGGCTTCCGCACCGTCGACGAGATGGTCGGCCATCCCGAGTGCCTGCGCCAGATCGAGGTGCCGGGCAACCGCAAGGCCAACCTGCTCGATCTGTCGCCCGTGCTGGCGAGCGCGACCTGTGAGTTCGGTGCCCATATCCCGGGTGCCGACGGTCGCCACTTCCTGCCGCAGATGGCAGCGGACAGCGAGCTCGACAAGACGCTCGACTCCACGTTGTTTGTGCCCTATACGGCCGATGCCCGTGCGCACCTGCGCCCGATTCGCTTCCATGCCGACATCGCCAACGTTAACCGTTGCGTGGGCACCATCCTGGGCAATGCGGTGACCAAGGCACATCCCGAGGGCCTGCCCGCCGGCTCCATCACCGTCGATTGCGATGGTTCGGCCGGTCAGAGCTTTGGCGCCTTCCTGCCGCGCGGCATTACGCTCAACGTGTGCGGCGACGCCAACGATTACTTTGGCAAGGGCCTTTCGGGCGGTGAGGTGTCGGTGCGCCCCAACCCGCATGCGACCTACAAGTTCGACGAGAACATCATCGTGGGCAACGTTGCGTTCTTTGGCGCCACGAGCGGCCGCGGCTTCATTAACGGTCTGGCCGGCCAGCGTTTTGGCGTGCGCAACTCCGGTGCCACGGTGGTGGTCGAGGGCTGCGGCAACCATGGCTGCGAGTACATGACGGGAGGTCTGGCGCTCATCCTGGGCGAGGTCGGGCAGAACTTCGCCGCCGGCATGACGGGCGGCGTGGCTTACGTCTTTGACCAGTACGGCACGCTCGATGCCCGCGTGAACCACGAGAGCGTTGAGCTCAAGGCCCCGACGGCCGGCGAGCTGGCGCAGATTCGCGAACTCATCCAGGAGCACGTGGACGCGACGCAGAGCCCGCGCGGCATTAAGCTGCTTTACAGCTTCGACTCGATGAGCAAGCACTTTGTGAAGGTCATTCCAACCGAGTACGAGCGCGTGCTGGCGATTGTCGCCGCCGCCGAGGCCGTCGGCAAGACGCATGCGCAGGCCGAGGAGCTGGCGTTTGACATTGTGACCGGTCGCGCCGACGCCGCCGATGTCGCTCGCTTTGATGTGGTGGGTGGTGTCGCTGGCGCTGCGCCCGCCACCGCCAGCTCTGTTGCTTCGACCAAGAAGGAGGCGTAAGTGCCATGGGTAAGCCCGGTGCTTTTCTTGATATCGATCGCGTGACCCACGAGCTGCGCCCCGTGGAGGAGCGCAGCCGCGATTTCGATCCGCTGTACGTGGAGCTCGACGACGATGCGCGCCGTGCCCAGGCGAGCCGCTGCATGATGTGCGGTGTGGCGTTTTGTCAGATGGGCGCGAGCTTTGGCAAGGCACGCCCGAGCGGCTGCCCGCTGCACAACCTGATTCCCGAGTGGAACGAGCTGGTGTACCGTGGCCGCTGGGATGAGGCTGCCGAGCGCCTGTCGCTCACCTCGCCCATGCCCGAGTTTACGAGTCGCGTGTGCCCGGCGTTGTGCGAGGCCGCGTGCAACCTGGGTTCGGTCGATGGCCAACCCACGACGATCCATGACAACGAGCGTGCGATCAGCGACCATGAGTGGGCAAATGGCGGTCCGCGCCGCTTTGAGCCGGCAGGGGAGGATGCACCCACGGTCGCTGTGATTGGCTCTGGCCCGGCTGGCCTGGTGGCTGCATGGGAGCTTGCACGTCGCGGTGCCCGTGTGACGGTATTTGAGCGTGACGACCGCCCGGGCGGCCTGCTCATGTACGGCATTCCCAACATGAAGCTCGAGAAGTCTGTGGTCGAGCGTCGCGTGGCACTCATGCGCGAGCTGGGCATTGTGTTTGAGCTGGGTGCTGACGTTACGAACCCTGCGGTGGCGGCCAAGCTCAATGGCTTTGACGCTGTCGTGGTGGCTGCCGGTGCTCGCGCCCCGCGTGGACTGGCTGCTGAGAATATTGACGCGCCCGGCGTGGTGTATGCCGTGGACTACCTGACGGCCTCGACCGTCTCGGTGCTCGATGGCGGCGAGCCTGTCATCGATGCACGCGGCCTGGACGTCGTGGTCATTGGCGGCGGCGATACCGGTAACGACTGCGTGGGCACCGCGGTACGTCAGGGTGCGCGCAGCGTGCGCCAGTTTGAGTTCTTGCCGGCGGCGCCTGATGTGCGCGCGGCGAGCAACCCCTGGCCGCAGTGGCCCAACGTTAAGAAGACCGACTACGGCCAGCAGGAGGCTATCGCTGCGATGGGTGGCGAGATGCGTGCCTGGGGCGTGGATACGCTCGAGGTGCTGCTGGACAAGAAGGGTGCGGCTGCGGGTCTGCGCGTGGTCGATCTGGACTGGTCGGCGGGAAAGCCCGAGCGCATCGCGGGCTCCGAGCACGAGGTATCGGCGCAGCTGGTGCTCATCGCCTGCGGCTTCACGGGCCCGGAGCACAGTGTGTTCGATGCGGTGAGCGTGCCTGTTGCCACCGCTGGTCGTCCGCTGCCTGTGATGGCCGCCGAGGGCTCGCACCTCGCGGCTCGCACGGAGGGTGTCGCCGCGGATGCCGCGCCGGTGTATGTGGCGGGTGATGCCCGCAACGGCAGCTCGCTCGTGGTGAGCGCCATGGCCGACGCCCTGGCCTGCGCTGCCGAAGTCGCCGAGGCGCTGGAGCTGTAAGGCGGCTGTCCACAGCTGAATCGTCAAGGGCTGTCCCCAACGGCCGGCCCAAAAGGAACGTCCCCAAGTGCCGGCAGCTAGGGACGTTCCTTATGTGCCGGCATTCGGGGACACTCCTTGCGGGTTTGCGGGCGACTTTGTCATTTGTCGACGTACAAGTATTCATTCGTCGACGTTTGCGACTGTGGTGCTCTGCTGTTTCTGTGGTGGCAGCGGGCATCTGGCTCAAAATGGCGGGTCAGCTGTCTATATCTACCTGCCGTTTCTTTGCGGTGCGCATTTTCGGTCAAGCATCCCGTCAAGTGTTTGGTCAGCAGTTGGTTTGCAGCCGGAGGCCTATTTTGTCCGTGCCAACAGTGGCTGCCCACCCTCCTCGTAAGCTCAAATTGAGGTTCATCAGTTTGAGGAGGATGCCGTGACTGATCACGTTTTAGACCGAGCACATCTGGCTGAAGCCGTCGGCAACGATATTGCCGACATGGCCCATTTTTGGATGCTGCGGAAGTTTCAGTTTTTGGAGCCGGCGCGCGAGCAGTTCGAGATCATTGTCGACCCGTGGCTCGGCTATTGCACCGAGCCTTCCCAAAACGAAATCATGGCCTACAACATGGCATTTACCGATTGGCTGCTCTTCGAGCGCCCCTATCGCCATGGCAAGACGCTGCTCGAGCTGTATGTTGATGAGCCGCCGGCATCGCTTTCGCCTGCCTCGCTCAAGCGGCTCGAGCAGGTGCGCGACACACAGTATTTCTCGCGCTTTGGCATTTTGGACAAGGATCCTGCGAACGGCATGGTTGCGCTGAAGGATACGCGCACCGACCGTCGCTTTGATGTCTACGACCCGCATATCGTGCAAAAGGAGCATTGGAGCGACGGTGCGATTGCGGTGCGCCTCGCCTGCGTCGACGATATCTGGCTGACGGCGGGGCAGCTCTACCTCTACGACATAGCGCGCCTGAGCGATACGGCAATCGATGAGCCGGGCGCGGTGCATCCGGAGGACCTGCGGGACGGCTTTGATACCTCGTGCATCAGCTTCTTCTTGCGCCTGGTCCGCGACATCATGGGCGCCCAGGGGCGCTACGTAAAGTCGCTCAACATCTACGAACAAGAATGGGAGTAGGGGATGTGGCTGGCGTCGCCCTGCTGCCCTGACTTTGTCTCAATTTGTAACGTTTAGGGACAAAAAACCGGTCTACCTGTTACAGATCGAGACGAACGCTTGGGCGCTGCTGATTTGTCTAAATCTGTAACGTTTGGGGGCTGGAGAACGTCTAACTGTTACAGACCGAGACGTTTGGCACCTGGTTGGGGGAATGTCTCAATCTGTAACATCTACAGGCCCAAATTCGACCTAACTGTTACAGATTGAGACGGAAGGTTGGCGGCTGTCGAAAGATCTTGTTCCGTAACAACTAGAGGCTCAAAGACCGTCTTCCTGTTACAGATCAAGACATTTGTCAGCGGAGGCAACGGTGACGATGGTCCATTTGTCTGACGTGGTGGTGATGAAAGTGTCTAATACCGTTTTTAAACACAAGCATACGACTCGCAACACGTTGGCGCGGAATAGGATGCTCGCGCGGCTCACGGAGACGACCGAGCAAGGTGCGCTGCTCGCAACGCATGACAATACCGAGCTCATGTGGCTGCGACGCCATGTTGGAACCGACGATATCGCGGAGCCCGAGCCGTACCTGTTCTGTTTTCAGCATGATTGGGATGCATTGACGCCGGCGGAGCGAGCGCTGAGGACTATCAAAGGGCTTGCGGAATTTCATCCCGATTGGGCGTTTTGGGGTTATGACGCGGCGCTTTTGTGGGGTCTGGAGGTGCCGAATGATCTGCTCGGGCCGCGTTTCCTTGTTAAGACTTGCTGTTCGGTGACGTTGAGCAGCGGGTGCAGGTTGTTGCGTCCACAGATGGCGGGTGCGCTTGAGCGCGTCGACGGCGTGCGAGTGACGCCGTTTTGGCGCACGGTGGAGGATTGTCTGCTGCGTGCGCCGTTTTCCTACGGGTTGGCGATTGCCGATTCTGCACTGCGGGCGAAAGGCGTATCACGTGGGGATTTGTGCGAGCGCCTCCGCGCCGATTGCGAGGGCAGGCGAGGGTATCGCAGGGCACAGGTGATTGCGTCGTATGCGGACGGGCTGTCCGAAAACGGCGGCGAGTCTCGGTTCCGAGCGTTCTTTATTGCGTACGGCTTTCCGGTTCCGGAGCTGCAGGTGGAGTTTCGCGACCCGCTCGATCCGAGCCAGGTGTTTCGCGTCGACTATTTTTGGCGGCTCGAGGACGGGACGTGTGTCATCGGCGAGCTCGACGGAAAGGGGAAGTACACCTTGCAGAACGGCGAGGGCTGGGAGTCGGTCGACCCATTCGTGGCAGAACGTCAACGGGAGTCCCATCTGACAATGCTCGGGTATAAGGTGCTTCGGTTTACGTTTAACGAACTCAAAGACCCGGGTAAGCTGGTCGAGAAAATGAGGCTGGCGGGTATTCCTCGGCAGGCTGAATTGGCTGAGGAGTGGAGACGTCAGTGGTATGGGCGCTGAGAGGTTTTGTCTCAATCTGTAACGTTTAGAGGTTATTTGAGCTCGTAACTGTTACAGATCGAGACAAACCGGTGAAACGTCGACCGAATGTCTCGATCTGTAACATCAAGGGGCCCAATAACCCTGTACCTGTTACAGTTCGAGACATTTCCCTGGTGTCGCTGGGGTGGGACTGCAACGTATTCCGTCCCCCCACATCCCCTCTTCCCTCCGTTAGCCGATGCGTCTGCAGCAATCCAGCGGGACTAGGTAATAATGGACAAATGTTCAAGTTAATCGTGAGGGAGGAGCTCGATATGGCGTCTGCCGATCGTTCCACGTTGTTTATCAATGCGACCGTCCTGGATGGTTCGGAGCATATGGAGCCGCAGCCCAACATGGCCGTGGCCGTTGAGCGCGGTGTCATCACGTGGATGGGGCCGAGTGCTGTGGCGCAGGCGCCTGCGGGTGCCGAGGTTATCGACCTGGCAGGTGCTTATCTCATGCCAGGCCTCATCAATATGCATGTGCATCTGTGCGGCTCGGGCAAGCCGGTTTCGGCGGGCGATGCGGGTGCGCTGATGAAGAAGCTCGATAATCCCGTGGGGCGTGCCATCGTGCGCCACATTCTTAAGGGCAGCGCCCAACAACAACTGGCAAGTGGCGTGACCACGGTGCGCGGTGCAGGCGACCCGCTGTTTGCCGACATTGCCGTTCGCAACGCTATCGATGCCGGCAAGTATCAAGGCCCTCGCCTGGTGGCGCCGGGAACGGGCGTTACGGTTCCGGGCGGCCATGGTGCGGGCTTGTTCGCCCAGGTGGCAAACAGTCCCGCCGAGGCAGCCGAACAGGTGCGCGACCTGTATGCGCGCGGTGCCGACGTCATTAAGCTGTTCGTAACGGGCGGCGTATTCGATGCGACCGAGGTGGGCGAGCCGGGCGTGCTGCGTATGCCCGTGGAGGTTGCCGCGGCGGCATGCAAGGCAGCGCACGATATGGGCCTTCCGGTTATGGCTCATGTCGAGAGTACCGAGGGCGTGAAGGCCGCGCTTGAGGCCGGCGTTGACACGATTGAGCACGGCGCTCCGTTGACGCCCGAGATCCTGGAACTGTACCGCGGCGCCGCGGGCACGCAGCTCGAGGGGCGTGCGCCTAGCGTGACCTGCACCATCAGCCCGGCGCTGCCGTTTGTATTGCTCGACCCGGAAAAGACTCATTCGACTGACACGCAAAAGAAGAACGGCGACATCGTGTGCTCGGGCATTATCGAGAGTGCTCGCGCGGCGCTGGAAGCCGGTATCAAGGTAGGCCTGGGCACGGATTCGAGTTGCCCGTTCGTGACCCAGTACGACATGTGGCGTGAGGTGGCCTATTTTGCCAAGTACGTCAAAGTGAGCAATGCGTTTGCGCTGCACACGGCCACGCAGGTCAATGCCGAGCTGCTGGGCCTGGGCGACGAGACTGGTGCGATCGAGTGCGGCAAGGCCGCCGATATCCTGGTGACGCGCGAGAACCCGCTCGATGACCTGTGCGCTCTGCGTGAGCCGATGCACGTGATGTGCCGTGGCGATCTGGCGCGCAAGCTCAAGGTGAAGCGCATTCCCGAGGTGGACGCCGAGCTCGACGCGATTATGGCCATGCCGTCCGAGGCGCTGGCCGAGGAGCTCGCCCGCGATGGCGTGGCATAGGTGTGACAAAGGGACGGTCCCTTTGCCATAATCAAAAAAGCCGAGGCCTCAGTGCGAGGCCTCGGCTTTTATTTGTCCTATGGTGTAGCGGCTAGGAGCGCGTTTCCATCTTGGCGTGGCACTTGGGGCAGGTGACGCGGATTTTGCCCTTGCCCTTGGGGACGGAGAGCATCTGGCCGCAGTTGGGGCACTTGAGGTATGCCGTGGTCTTGCGACCCTTCCACATCTTCTTGGCCGTGCGCTTGGCACGCTCAAAGTCTTCCTTACTGGTGCCGGCTGCGCGTGAGGTGCTAGCCGCTGCAGCGCCGCTGCCCAAGCTGGCGACGAACTTGCCCAAGCCGGGAACATTGGCGGTCGTGGCGACAAAGGCCTCGTTCTCTTTGCGACGTGCATCGATATTTTTGGACAGGCCGCGCAGCACGCCAATCACGATTACGGCGATGGCGATCCAGCTGAGCCACTGGATACGAGCCATCGAACCGATCATGGCGATGATGATGCCTGCGAAGCCCATCACGATGGTGAGTTCGTCAGCGCCATTGCGGCCCTTCATAAAGTCATTCATGCAAATTGCCTTTCATTCGATATGCCGCACGCCTTTATACCCGATTTAGAGCAAGGGGGAAAGGTTAATCTGCACCAATGTGGTGCAAACGTACCTGTCCCCAATGCCCCAATTACTTGGATAGCTTGTCGACGACGTGTTCGATCTCGGCGAGCTTGGCGGCCTTGAGGTCTTCGTCGCCCGATTCGATCGCCGAAGTCACGCAGCCCTCGATATGCGCCTTGAGCACGTCGGCGTTGATGCGCGCAATGAGCGCCTGCGTTGCCATGAGCTGCGTGGAAATATCGACGCAGTAGCGGTCCTCCTCGACCATCCGCAGGATGCCGTCGATCTGCCCGCGTGCCGTTTTGAGCATGCGGGTCACCGATTTATGGTCTGCCATCATGGCGGGTCCTCGTTTCTGGTCGATCTTTCGGATGTCCCCGTCAGTTGCGGTGAAATACGGACCGTTTAAAGGCCTAGGGCGGCACAACAGTCCGTATTTCACCGCAACTTCTGAGGATTGAGTAGGCGGTGTCTGCTACGCGGCGGTCACGGATAGGGCGTGGAATTTCTCGCCCGCGGCCTCGACGGCGGCGGCGAGCTGCTCGGCGGTCACGGTGTCGGCGCACTCCACCTGGACAGTCTGGGTCTCGTGATCGGCGTCGGCATCGGTCACGCCGGCAACGTTGAGCAGCGCCGTCTCGACGGTGGCGTCGCAGTGGCCGCACATGAGGCCGGAAGTTTTGATTGTGTAACGCATGGGTATCCCTCTCTGTTGTGTTGGCTTTCTCAACCACCCGACCTTGACCTTCAAGCCGTCGCTCGCGTACCAAAGTACGCGTCGCTCCTCTTTTCAGGTCAATCTCGGGCACCTGGAAAACCCGTTCTAAATGGACTTAATGGTGAGCCTATTTTGCCACTTTAGGCTTAAAGGATTTTAGGCGCAGCGCATTGCTTACGACGCAGACGCTCGACAGGCTCATGGCCGCGGCGCCAAACATCGGCGAGAGCTGCCATCCGGTGAGCGGGAAGAACACGCCCGCGGCGAGCGGAATGCCGATGCCGTTGTAGAACAGTGCCCAGAACAGGTCCTGTTTGATGTTGCGGATCGTCGTGCGCGAAAGTTCGATGGCACGGGCGACGTCCATGAGGTCGCTGCGCATGAGTACCACATCTGCCCCTTCTTTGGCGATGTCGGCGCCGGTACCGATGGCAAGGCCCACGTCGGCGCGCGCCAGGGCGGGGGAGTCGTTGATGCCGTCGCCCACCATGGCGACCTTGCCGCCCGCATCCTGTAGCTCGCGGACGTGGCGCTCCTTGTCGGCGGGGAGGACGTCGGCGATGACCTGCTTGCTGTTCAGTCCCACGCGGCGGGCGATGGCTTCGGCAGTGACGCGGTTGTCGCCGGTGAGCATGCGCACGTCGACGCCAAGCGAGCGCAATGCGGCGATGGCCCCGGCGCTCGTCTCCTTGACCTCATCAGCCACGGCAATGGTGCCGGCAAGCTCGCCGTTCTTGGCAAAGAACAGCGGCGTCTTGCCCTCGGCGGCAAATTGCTCGGCAAGACCCGCGGGCACGGTAACGCCCAGCTCGTCCATCAGGCGTACGTTGCCGGCTGCAATGGCGTTTTGCCCTTCGCGCGCCGTAACGCCTCGTCCGGGCACGGCCGCAAAGTCCTCGACCATGCGCGCGACGATCCCGCGTGTCTCGCACTCGGCCATAATCGCCTCGGCCAGCGGGTGCTCACTTGAGCGCTCCAGCGCAGCGGCCAGCTTGAGCAGCGCCTTTTTGCTCATGGCGGGCGAGTCGTCGGCGCGCGTGGCCACTACGATATCGGTCACGGCAGGCTTGCCGCGGGTGACCGTGCCCGTCTTATCGAGCACCACGGTGCCCACGCTGCGCAGGTTCTCCAGCGCCTCGGCACTCTTAAACAGAATGCCCATCTCGGCGCCCTTGCCGGTGCCGACCATAATGGCGACGGGCGTGGCCAGGCCCAGCGCGCACGGGCAGCTGATCACCAGCACGGCGACGGCGGAGGTGAGCGCTTCGTTGACGCTTTCGGTCAGTGCCATCCACACCAAGAAGGTCACGGCCGAGATCACGAGCACCACGGGCACAAACACGCCGGCGACCTTGTCGGCCAGTCGAGCAATGGGCGCCTTGGTGGCGTTGGCGTCCTCGACGAGCTGGACAATCTTGGCGAGCGACGTGTCGGCGCCCACGCGTGTGGCGCGGAAGGTAAACGAGCCGGTGCGGTTGACAGTGGCGGCGTTGACGGTGTCGCCGGCGGTCTTTTCCACGGGGATGGACTCGCCGGTCAGCGCGCTCTCGTCCACGGCCGAGCTGCCCTCGAGCACCACGCCATCGACGGGGATGGACTCGCCGGGGCGCACGCGCAGGACCTGGCCGGGAAGGATACTGTCGACGTCGACGGTGGCCTCGCTGCCGTCCTCTGCCACGACGGTCGCGGTCTTGGGCGCCAGGTCGATCAGCGCCTCGATGGTGCCGCCGGTCTTGGACTTGCTGCGCGTCTCGAGGTATTTGCCCACGGTGACGAGCGACAGGATCGTGCCCGCACTCTCAAAATACAGATTGTCCATGCCCGTCATCATGGCCTCGTGGACCTGACCCGCGGCTAATTGGTCGGCCATGATGAACATGGCGTAGAGCGACCAGGCGATGGAGGCGGTGGCGCCCACGGCAATAAGGGCGTCCATAGTAGGCGCGCCGTGCGCGAGTGATTTAAACCCGTTGATAAAGTACGCGTCGTTGACGTAGACGATGGGAATGAGCAGGACGAGCTCGGTGAGCGCGAGCGTCATGCTGTGGGTGTGGTCGGTGAAGATGCCGGGCAGCGGCCAGCCGAGCATGTGCCCCATGCCTATGTAGAACAGCGGGATGAGGAAGATGATCGAGACGATGAGGCGGGTGCGCATGGCAGAGGCGGCGGCCTCCAACTTTTTGGTCGGCGACTCCATATGGGCGGCGCCGGACCTGGCTTGCGCACTTCCGCTTTGGACAGCGTCGGTGCCCATGCTGATGGGCGAGGCCGAGTAGCCCGCGCGGTCGACAGCGGTGCAGATGTCGTCGGGGGAGACCTGCGCAGGGTCGTAGTCCACCAGCATAGAGCCGGCGAGCAGATTGACCGCGACGCTTTGGACGCCGTCGAGCTTGCTCACGGCACGGTCCACGTGCGCTTGGCACGCGGCGCACGTCATACCGCCCACGTCAAACTTATCCTGAGCCATGGCTTCTCCTTTCTGTAGTTCGGTGTTGGAATTGTTAACCCGCCGATACTATACACCCATACCCCCTGGGGGTGTCCAGTACAGAAAGAAATGTATGACATTTCGTTACAGATGAGGATAGTTGGTTGGCCGATGGACCGTCCCAACCAATCATCTCAATCTGTAACGTCTGGACCGGTTTTTGAACCATAGCTGTTACAGATTTAGACAAACATTTCAGCCGAAAACTAACGTCTCGATCTGTAACAACTAGACCCCGTTTTACCGAGTATTTGTTACAGATCAAGACAAACAGTTGGCAGGAAACTCAATGTCTCGTTCTGTAACATCTAGCAGCAAATATGACCTCTAACTGTTACAGATTGAGACAATTGCCGGGGAGGGGTCCCGTCACGGCAAGACGCCCGCTCTCTAGATACAGAATCCGGGGATCACGCAGGTTCGTTTGTTTGGCTTGTCCGCAGGCGTTGCGTACGTAAAGGCGTCGCCGTCGTGGCCCACACGGTTTATGTAGAGCGTGCCTTCGGTCTCCGATGAGTCGGGGCTCACCGTGCGCTCCCACCAGCAGGTGTCCTTGCCCTTCCACTGACGGACCATCGCCTCGTTCGTGGAATACGGGCTCACCTTGAGCTCGCGGAAGAGTTGGTACTCCTTGCCCTCGCTGTTGTAGATGTCTGCCAGGTAGTGATAGTCCTTGGCAAACGAATCGGGCGGTTGCGTACCGCACAGCTCGACCATGGCGGGCAGCCAAAGGGTTGCGGGCAACTCGCTCAGACACGATGCACTGTTGGCTGCGCCCACATTGTTCGAGACCTTCTTGACCCCTTTAGTGAGTGCGCGCAACTCGTTGGGCAGCAGCTTAAGGCCGTCGCCGTCGAGCCATTCTCGCAGCTCGCAATCTGCCCAGCCGGCGCTCGGCGGTTCAGCCGCAGCGTTGCGCTCGGCAATACCTGCGTCGAACATAAACGTCAGCCCGGCCTTGCCCGTCCCGTCCAGAAGCTCATCGTGACGGATGCCCACAAGCTGCGCGCCGACCTCCAACCCGTTGGTGAGTTTCACGCGCTTGGTACACGGATAGGGGATATGCCCATCGGCATCGAGCAGGTGGTAGCGCTTGGCAATCTCGCGTGCCTCGCTACGGGTCTCGGCGGCCTTAATCTTGAGCGAAATCTCCTGCAGCTGATCCCAGGTGTAGTCGTCAAGAGAGCTGCGGATGCCATCGAGGTAGTCGGGGATGCCAAAGCCATGGGTTGCCGCCCCAATGACGCTGAGCCCCGCAACGGCTGCAACGACGCCACCGATAATAAAGCGGCGGCGGGTCATGGCATCGTGTCGGGCCTGCTCCAGAATCTCTCGCGCGCGCTCGCCGGCGACGTCGACCTTAAGGTGCGTACCGGAGTCGATGTCGATTGCGGCGTCACTGCCTGCGCCCTCGCGGCCCTCGGATTCGGCGTCGGTGAGGTATGTCGAGAGCACCTCGAGCATCTGCTGCTCGGTGGGACGATCGCCCTGCTCGACTGAGATGCCTTTCATGATGATCTGGACGAGCGCTTCATCGTCCTTGCAGCGCGGCTCGAGCGGTGCCGGCTTGGTCTTGGTCTTTATGAGGTAGAACGAGCCGGTTGCCGCGGCACCCGTCGACTCGACATCGAACGGTTTGCGACCGCTGTAGAGCTGGTACAGAATGCTCGAAAGCGCATAGACGTCGATTGCCGGCGAACGGCGAAGGGCCGCGATGCCTTCGATATCCTGCGTGAGCATCTCGGGCGCGGCGTATGCGGGCGTGGCAAAGCGCCAGATGTCGGCGCGCCGGGTGATCGTGTCGTCGCCGAGAGCCATGGTCGCGGAGCCCATGTCGATGAGGCAGGGGTCAAAGGAGCAATCGGCAATCTGCTGCTCGAGCGTTCGGCTGGTGGTGCGGAACATGATATTGGCAGGCGAAAGGTCGCGATGGATGACCGGATTCACGAGGCCTTGGGTCATCAAGAGCGCACGAAGCACGGCGTTTCCGACGGCGGCGACCATCTGGGTGGTCAGCCCGCCCGAGGCGTCGTGAGGAAGCAGGGGCAGCGCCTGCTTGAGTGAGGTGCCCTCGACCCACTCCATGAGGATGAGCGGGTCGTCCTCGCACGATCCGTAGCCATAGACGCGCGGAAATCCGCGCAGGTGCGAGACGGTACACAGATGACGGTACTCCTCGAACAGCGCAGCGGTGTTGGCCAGGTGCGCTGCCGATTGCTCGGCGGAGCGGTCGGGGGCTTGGCCAGAGAGAAAGGCGTTGTCCTTGAGTAGCTTGACGGCAAAGACCTCGCCGCTTGTGTTGGTCGCGCGAAGCACGTGCCCGATGTTGCCGTTGTTGCGGTGGGCCGTCTGGAGAATAAGCGTCATAAACCGACGCTTGGCGTCGTCCTCGGCACTGGGGTCGACCGCCACGGCGGTGTCGAACGTATCGAGACGGATGAGTTTGTCGCCATAGGCGCTATCGGTAGTATCCATGGCGTTCCTTTGTCTGGCATGGGTTGCCGCGCGTACACGTGAGCAGTGCGGATATCGGTAAAGTACCATGATAGCCGCACTGCTCACGTGTACCGCTGAGTATTGTCGTTTACGACGCAGAAGGTAGAAGACGAAAGACGGACGGCGACCGTCTTCCGATCGCTGTCCGTGCTAGTCCACAATGACAAGGAATGTCGTGTAG
>DBFABM010000091.1:0-3289 GCA_048194085.1 Collinsella aerofaciens | reverse complement strand
GCCCATGTCGGCCTGAAATGCAACGTGGTACGCGATCCGAAGAAGCCTCTCAAGGCCACGGAAGACGCGGGGAACTTCAAGCTGTATGAGTCGGACACGGGGATGCTGGCGAGTCGCTACGACATTTCGGTGGCGCGCGGTTTGTACAGCGATGATCGCACGCTCAATCTCGGATTCATGTTCGAGAACGTGTTCGCCCAGGCGCTTACTGCTTGCGGGTGTGATCTGTTCTACTACATGAACCGCAAGAGGGGAGAGGTTGATTTCCTGGTTGAAAATGCCCGGGGAGACGTAGTTCCGCTTGAGATCAAGTCGGGCCGCACGCCCCGCGCCCATGAAGCTTTGAACAAGCTGCTCGCCACTCCGGAATACGGGATTGAAAAGGGCTACGTGCTCTCGCGCCTCAATGTGGAGCAGCGCGATCGTGTTGTCTACCTCCCCTGGTACGTGACGGCGTGCCTGCCCGAGGCTCTCGGCCTGAGAAAGCGCTCCGATGAGGAGGACTCGTTCAGCATAACGCTTCCGTCCCTATCCGCGCCCACAAGAGAGAACTCCAGCGGAGTAGTGTGAGGCTTTTCTCTTTCGCCGCTCACCCCTGAAAATGTACCGCTCGAATAGGGTTTAGAGCGTTTAGAAAGCATTTTCGTCGTTCTTTACCCTGTCATTTGCCTATCAACTTGTTTTGGACACTTCGTAAGAAAGTTCCGAGAAACCCCTGGTCAGAGCTTTGAAATTCGAAGCAATTTCATAATCGTTGACTTTGACGTCATTTTTGTCAGTGGACAAATAAGCCCAGATCAATAAAGTAAACCTAGTCATCGGTAACGTGCGGGTGCGATTTGGGTGTCGAAACGGCTACATGCGTACGGTACGCCTGAGCGGTGACTGTTCCACGCTACGCCGATGATGTATGTCCACAGCGCCGATGCCTGTTCCATGCAGCGCCGATAATCGGGAGGGGCCGTTTCGACCCCTCCCGCTCTTCGTCGGTTTGCTCCTATTCCATTCCTCTCATCCGCTTGCGCATAGATTCCTCGCCTGCAATGTGGATGGTGTAGGACTTGCACACCACGCGGTCGATGACGGCGTCGGCAATGGCCCCGTTGCCCAGGTTCGCGTGCCATGCCGACGGCGGGAACTGCGAGCACAGGATGAGCGATCCGGTCCTGTCCCTCGCCTCGATTACCTCCATAATCTCCCTGGCCTCATTTGGCTTGACCTGCTCCAGCAGCCAATCGTCGATGATCAGCAGATCGCACTTGATGTACTTCTTGCGCTGCTTGAGCCATTCCTCGTCTTTGAAGACGGTGAGCTCGTCCAGCAGCTCCGGCAGCCTGGTGTAGCGCACGGTGTAGAACGCGTTGCAGGCAGCCACTCCAAGGGCGTTGGATATCCAGGTCTTGCCGGCTCCGCTCGCCCCTGTGACGATGATGTTGCGCCTGCTCGCGATCCACGAGCAGTTGGACAGCTCGACCATCTGGGCGCGGTCGAGTTTTCGGTCGTCATCGTAGCGGACATCGGCGATATTCGCATCCTGCTCGGGAAAGCCCGCCTGCCTCAGGTGCCGAAGGCGCTTGTTGGTCCTGCGCGAGTCCCATTCGGCGTCGACGATCATGGCGAGGCGCTCGTCGAAGCTCAATCCTGATGCCGCGGGAAGCTCTTCTTGGTCGCGATAGGCCCGGGCCATCACCGACAGCCTCATGTCGTGCAGCTTGTCCATAGTCGATTGGCTCGCCATCATCGTCCGCCTTTCTCGCCGTTGTCGGCGCCTGCGCTCTCGATCTTTCGGTAGTAGTCCTGGCCCCTCAGATAGGCGCCTGCCGCCTCGTCGGTGCGCCCGACTTCCCGGGCAAGTGCCGCTATTACGCCCTTTATAGTCTTGTAGCTGGGCCTCTGCGTCCTGAGAAGGGCCTTTTGGCACGCTTCCTCCAAAAGCTCCCCTCCATAGGTCTTCTCCAGGGCGAGCACGGCGCGGCACGAGCGGTACGACTGCTGCTCGATCCTGCGCGACGACAGGATGGCCCCGATCGCCCGCGCGGTGGCCTCCCCGATGCTCTCGGCCCACGACCTGAACCGCGCGCCGTCCCATTCGGCGTAGTCCCTGTGGGCATCCGGCATGTGGTCGGGGTTGGTGCGGTACTCGCCCTTGCGGTGAGCGCGCTCGTGCATGGCGATCCGCGTGCCGTCCGCCATCACCGACACGGTCCTCGCCGTCGCGACCACGGCGACCGTGCGCTTCACGAATTCGAACGGAACCGAGTACCAGCAGCCGTCGAAGCACACGTGGTAGTTAAAATTGACGGTGACCTCCTTGCGGGCCGTCATCTCGTAGGGAGTCGCCGGCAGCGGGATGAGCAGCGGTTTTTCCTGGGCGAGGAATACGCTCTCCCTGCTGCCCTCGCGCCTTTGGAAGGGGCGCGAGTTGATGGCGGCGACCTGGTCCGCAAGGGCCGAGTTGAACTCGCCGAGGGACATGAACCGCCTTCCCCTCAGCGCGAGCATGGCCTGGCGCTCGATGAGGCCGACTCCCATCTCCACGCTCGCCTTGTCCCTGGGCCTTCTGACCCTGGCGGGCACGACGGCGCACCCGTAGTGCTCGCTCATGCGGCGGTACTGCTCGTTGACGATGAGCGCCTCTTTGGTGTTCTTGGACACCGCGGTCTTGCAGTTGTCCGGCACGAGAACGGGGGTCGCGCCGCCGAAGAAGGAGAACATATGGGCATGGGCGTCGATCCAGGCCTGCTCGTCGGTTCTGTAGAATCCCTCGGCGAACAGGTAGTTGGAGTAGGGCAGGCATCCCGCGAACACGTAGACCCTCAGAAGTTCGCCCGTATCGGGATCGACCACTTCCGCCGTGTCCCCGACCCAGTCCACCTGGATGGTCTCGGCCGGCCTGTGGTCGATGCGCATGCGGACGTCGTGGGCCTGCGCCCACTTCCTGTACTCCCTGCAGAAGGCCGAGTACATGTAGGGCTCCTCGCCCCGCGACACGGCGGAATCGCAGTACTCGTTCCACAGAAGCGACAGCGTCATGCCGCGCCGTCCAAGCTCCCGGGCCACATGCTCGAAGTCGATGGCGGCCTTGTCCGTGGCCTTACGGCTCCTCTTCGGGTAGATAACGGACCGGATCGCCGCATCGTCCATCTCCTCCGGGAGCGGCCAGGAAAGGCCGCGCGCTCGTGCCGCTCGGATAACGTCCGAGACGGTCGATTGCGCGCAGCCGCAAGAGAAGGCGACGCTTTCCTGGCTCACCCCCATCGCGATCAATCGGAGGATTTCTCTGTACTTG
>DBFABM010000090.1:0-92780 GCA_048194085.1 Collinsella aerofaciens | reverse complement strand
CTTCTTCCTCTTTCCGGACATGCCGTCCTCCGATCTCCCGGGGCCGGCCGGTCCGGCCCTCAGGGTATCGGGTTCCCACATTCATCCGCACATGTACGGATGAATGTGGGAAGTGTTCGGATGAAGTCGATAATCAAGGCTGAAATAAAATCCAGGCCTCGCCCAAAAATAGTTCGCCAAGGTTTACTATTATGTTCATAAAGTAGTACAAGGCTAACAATGGGGGATACCATGGCAACGCGGGAGGCCTACGTCCAGGTTAAGGATCTCAAAAAGCACTACGGCGATGGAGATGCACGCCTGACGGTGCTCGACGGCATCGACACGTCCATCAACCGCGGAGAGATCTGCGTCATGCTGGGGCCTTCGGGTTCGGGCAAGTCGACGTTTCTTAACCTGATCGGCGGCCTGGAGGATGCCGACGGCGGCTCCATCATGGTGGACGGCTGCGACCTCACGGTGCTCAAGCCTACCGACCTGGGCGAGTATCGCCGCCGTGAGCTGGGTTTTGTCTTCCAGTTCTACAACCTGGTGCCCGATCTCACCATCAAGGAGAACATCGAGGTCACGGCGCACCTGTCCAAAAACCCGCTCAATGTCGACGACCTGCTGCGTTCGCTGGGCCTCTACGAGCACCGCAACAAGTTCCCGCGCCAGGTCTCGGGCGGCCAGCAGCAGCGCTGTGCCATCGGCCGTGCGCTCGTCAAAAACCCGGGCCTGCTGCTGTGCGACGAGCCCACCGGCGCGCTTGACTACAAGACGTCCAAGGAAATCCTGCAGCTCATGGAGGATGTCAACCGCACCTACGGCTGCACCATCATCATTGTCACCCACAATGCCGCCATCGCGCACATGGCCAATCGCGTGCTGCGCCTGCGCGACGGGCACATCGTCGAGGATGAGCTCAACGAGTCGCCCGTTGCGGCCGCCGAGCTCGATTGGTAGGCGGCGCCATGGCACCTCTCGCAAAACGTCTCCCGCGCGAGCTGCGCCGCAATATCGGCAAGTACCTGGGCATCTTTTTGCTTATGTGCGGAAGCATCGCTCTCACCTCGGGATTTTTGCTCGCAGCGCATTCCATCGGCTGCCTTATCGATGACATGCGCGATGCGTACGCGATTGAGGACGGCCGCGTGACCACCTCCTTCGAGGCTACCGACGATCAACTCAAGGCCGCCGAGGATGCAGCCGGCGACGTCGGCGGCGTCACGCTCTACAAGAATTTCTCCATCGACGCCATCATCAAAAAGACCGCCGGCGACGACGGCACCAAGCGCACTCTGCGCACCTATGCGCACCGCGCTAAGGTGGACATTGCGTCCTACTGTGAGGGCAAGGAGCCCAAAACGGACGATGAGGTGGCAATCGACCGTGTCTTTGCCACCAACAACGGCCTCGCCGTGGGCGATAAGGTCGAGCTCGAGGGCCGCACCTACACCATCTGCGGCATCATGACCCAGCCCGATAGCCAGGCGCTGTTCCTCAACAATTCGGACTTTACGGTGAACACCATCACGTACGGCGTGGCCGAGGTCACCGATGCCGGCTTTGCCGCGCTCGAGGATGCCGGCGGCGCGCCCGCCTACACCTACTCCTTTACCTTTGCCGATCGCGACCTCCCCACCGCGGATCGCATCGATGCGGAGCAGGATATGGTCGAGGCGCTGACCGACGCCGATGCGCGCGTGGATGACCTCATCGACGCCGATTCCAACCAGGGCATTGGCTATGCGCGCGACGACGTAGACGGCGACTCCATGATGTGGATGACGCTGCTCGACATCATCATCGTGATCATGGCGTTCGTCTTTGTGGTCCTTACCGACGCCACCATCGAGGAGGAGAGCGCCATCATCGGCACGCTGCTCGCCAGCGGCTATCGTCGACGCGAGATCGTGCTGCACTACCTTGCGCTTCCCGCTATCGTGGGCGTGGCCGCGGCGCTTTTGGGCACTGCGCTCGGCGTTGTGTTCTTTACCGAGCCCATGCGCAGCCTCTATTACGGCTCGTACAGCCTGCCGCCCTTCCAGGTGTACTGGAGCTGGGAGATCTTTGTGAAGTGCGCCGTGGTTCCCGCCGCTGCGCTCATCCTCATCACGCTGGTGGGTCTGCTTCGCAAGATGGGCAAGACGCCGTTGCAGTTTCTTCGCCACGAGGCGAGCGGCAAGTCTGGCACCAAGCGCGGCCTGCAGCTGCCGGAGCGCATGGGCTTTGTCTCGCGCTTCCGCCTGCGTATCTTCCTGCGCAACCTGGGCAACTTCGCCACGCTCTTCGTGGGCATTGCGTTTGCCTCGCTGCTGCTGCTCTTTGGCCTGGCGATTCTGCCCACGATGACGCACTACGCGGACAACCTCGAGACGAGCCTGGTCGCCGAGCACCAGTACACGCTCAAGGCCCCGCTGGAACTCGAGGGCACCGCCGAGGAGCGCGAGCAGTGGTCGGCACTCGAGCGTTTGCAGTCGGTTGACGGCGCACTGCTTTCTGCCGCTCAGGATGCCGATGACGAGCTTGACGACGCGGCCGATGCAGCGCAGGCGGCAGCCGATGCCGCGACCGCATCTCCGTTTGCCGAGAGCCTGGCCGCGGCGCAGGATGCGCTTGCCAAGGTCCAGGACAAGAAGGATGCGCTTTATGCGCGCCTCGATGATCTTGCCGATGCCCTCGGCTGTGACCGCGACGAGGCCGTCGACCTGATCGATAAGGCCTCTAAGATCGACACTGACAACGACGACATCCACCCGGTCAACACGACCGACAACGGCGCGGGCACAATCGCGCAGGCCGAGAAATACGCCGTCTACCAGCTGCAATACGACCGCGGCGATGGGAATGGCGAGGAGACGATTTCCGTCTACGGCATTTCAACCGATTCGTGCTATTGGAAAGGCCTCAACGTCGGCGACGGACACGTCGTCTTTGGCGGCGGCCTGCTCGACAAGTTTGGCTGGAGCGAGGGCCAGAAGGTCACGCTCGGCGACAAGTATGAGGGCGAGCATTATTCCTTTGAGTACGCGGGCAAGGACTGTGCCTGGGGCTCCAAGTCGGACATGAATATCTATATGAGTATCGATGACTTTAACGAGCTCTTTGGCAACGATGCGGCCTACTTCAACGGCTATGTGAGCGACGAGAAGCTCGACCTCGACGCGCGCTACTTTGCCGGCGACACCACGCCCGACGATATGCGTGCCGTGGGCGACCAGTTCATCGGCATGATGAGCAAAATGATCGGCATGATGGTCGGGCTCGCGGTGTTCATCTTCCTGCTGTTTATGTACCTGCTGACCAAGGCTGTGATCGACCACAGCGCCCGTTCGATCAGCTACATGAAAGTCTTTGGCTATCGCGATGGCGAGATCTCGCATCTGTACATCCGTTCGATCACGCTGTGCGTGGCGGCGTCGCTCGTGCTGAGCCTGCCAATCATTATTGGCTCGCTCACGGCCATCTTCCGTTCGATGCTGCTCGCCTACAACGGCAATATCGAGATCTACGTGCCCGCTTGGTCCATGGCGGCGTGCGTGGGCATTGGCTTTGCGACCTACCTGGTCGTGGCGCTGCTGCACATGCGTTCCATCAAACGTGTGGGCCTGGCCGAGGCGCTCAAAGTCCAAGAGTAGTCGTTTAAGAACGTCCCCAATGACTAGGTTCCGTACTTGACTTTAACTCTGCTTTAACTGGTACCATCCTCTATGTCTGTAACGCCATATAGACCGAGGGGATATATCTATGACCGTAACTGCACCCGCAGCACCCGCTAAGGTGTACTTTACCAACCTGCGCACGCATGCTCGCGAGAGCCAGCTCGACAAACTCAAGCGCCTCATTCGCCGCGCCGGCATTGAGCAGATCGACTTCGAGAACAAGTTCGTCGCTATCAAGATTCACTTTGGCGAGCTGGGCAACCTGAGCTTTTTGCGCCCCAACTACGCCCGCGCCGTCGCGGATGTCGTCAAGGAGCTGGGCGGCAAGCCCTTCCTCACCGACTGCAACACGCTCTATGTCGGTAGCCGCAAAAACGCGCTCGAGCACATCGACACCGCCTACCAGAACGGCTTTACCCCGTATGCCACGGGTTGCCAGATCATCATCGCTGACGGCCTCAAGGGCACCGACGAAGCGCTCGTCCCGGTCGAGGGCGGCGAGTACGTGCGCGAGGCCAAGATCGGTCAGGCACTCATGGATGCCGATATCGTGATCAGCCTCACCCACTTTAAGGGCCATGAGCAGGCCGGTTTTGGCGGCGCCATGAAGAACCTGGGTATGGGTGGCGGCAGCCGCGCCGGCAAGATGGAGCAGCATGCCGCCGGCAAGCCGAACGTCGCGACCGAGCACTGCATTGGCTGCCGTGCCTGCGAAAAGATTTGCGCGCACAACGCCATTTCGTTTGACGATACCCGCGAGCGCGAGCTTGCCAACGGCAACACCCGCACGGTGCACGTGGCCGCCATCGACCACGATCGCTGCGTGGGCTGCGGCCGCTGCATCGGCGTGTGCAACCAGGACGCCATCAAGCCCGGCTATGAGGCCGCGGCCGACGTGCTCAACTGCAAGATCGCCGAGTATACGAAGGCCGTTGTCGACGGCCGCCCGAGCTTCCACATCTCGCTTGCCATGGACATCAGTCCCAACTGCGACTGCCATCCCGAAAACGATACACCTATCGTCAACGATATCGGCATGTTCGCGAGCTTCGACCCGGTCGCCATCGACCAGGCCTGCGCCGACGCCGTCATGGCGTCTGAGCCGCTGCCCAACACCGAGCTCACCGATAGCGCGGCCAAGATGGAGCACAACCACGAGCATCTGGAGGGCGAGCAGGCCAAGGATCCCTTCTGCATCACGCATCCCGACACCGACTGGCGCGTGTGCATCGCGCACGCCGAGAAGATCGGCCTGGGCACGAGCAAGTACGAGCTCATCGAGGTCAAGTAGCACCTAGCTATTGGACAAAATAAGCGCCTTTGTAGCGTAAGTTGAGCAAAAGCCGCCCGCGAGCACAACGCTCGCGGGCGGCTTTTCAGAAGTGTGGTGAAAAATCGAATACCGCCGACCACAAACCGATTTTTGGCAACAAAACCCCAGACGTTGCTTTTTGCCTAAAAATACTCGTCGAGGAAGTCGTCGACCGTGTTCCAGTAGAGTTCGGGGTCGACCTGCGCGCTCTTGGCGTGGGTGGCGCCATGGACGGTGAGCTTTTGCTTGACCTTGCTGGCGCACGCGTCGTAGTTTTGGTCGAGCATGCTGTACGGCACAAAGGTGTCTTGGTCACCGTGGATAAACAGCATGGGAACCGTCGCGCGCTTGAGCTGTTCCACGCTGCTCGCCTTATGAAAGTCGTAGCCCGCGCGCACGTTGCACATCAAGTTTGCTACATCGAGCAAGGGAAAGCTGGGCAGGCCGAACACGTCCTTGAGCTGCAGAGAAAACTCGTCCCAAACACTCGTATAACCGCAGTCCTCGATAATGCATTTCACGTTTGCGGGCAGAGATTCCCCCGCGACGTTCATGGCGGTCGCCGCGCCCATGGATTCGCCAAAGACCAGGATGCGCGCCTTGGGGTCAGCCTGAACGATTCGCTCGATCCATGCGACGATGTCGAGGCGCTCGGGCCAACCCATGCCGATATAGTCGCCGCCGGAGCGCTCGTGGGCGCGGGCGGCGGGTGCGAGTACGTTCATGCCACGGTCGTGGAAGCGTTTGGCGTATCGGGCCATACCGATGGGCTCGTTGGTATATCCATGCAGGCAGACGGCGTAGTCGTGCGTGCTCTCCGACGCAGCAAAATACCAGGCGGCAAGCTCGGTCCCGTCGTCCGCGGTGAGGTTGCTGCTCTTGCGGTTCTCTTTAAACCATGCCCGCGCCTCGGTATCCTCGGCATCCGGCTGCTCACCTTCTTTGTCGTTCTTGCTATCCTGCATCATCTTCATGGTGTATGGCGCGCGGGGATTCAGCGCGAAGTCAAACAGAAAGTTGCCGGCAAATCCGAGCAGCGCAACGACAACCACCGGTGCAACGATGCCGGCTATCTTGAGCTTTCGATGGGAACGTGCGTTTTGAGCCATGCGGTATTCTCCTATAAGATGTTAATACATCAACATTTAATGCAAGCGCATTATGGACGTTCGCCGTTGATGCGTCAACAGGCAAAGAATGGGTAAACAAAGGGTCACGTATGGTGCAAATTTCGCACGTACCTAGACGCTTTGATATAGTGTTGAGAACTCTTTACGTTGGAGGATGTAACCGGCATGTCCGATTCGAGCGACAGTTCTAAGCCGCGACCCAAGACCGCGGCCGTTCCACACTACACAGTGGGCGAGGAGATCATGAACTCCGTCACCCATGGTGTCGGCTGCCTGCTGGGTATCGCGGGCCTGGTGCTCCTGATCGTATTCGCCGCCCTGCGCGGCGGAGGCCCGGCCCATATGGCCGCGGCGATTGTCTATGGCGTCAGCATTATCCTCGAATACCTAGCCTCCACGCTCTACCACGCGATTCAGCCCGCGCGCGCCAAGCGCGTGTTTCGCATCATCGACCACAGCTGCATCTACCTGCTCATAGCCGGCAGCTATACGCCGTTTTGCCTCATCACGCTCGCAAACGACGGCGGCGCTGTGCTGTTCTTTGCCGTATGGGCCATCGCCATCATCGGCATCGCCCTCGAGTGCTTCCTACGCGAGCGCCAGCCGCATTGGGTAAGCGGCCTGGTCTACCTGCTGATGGGCTGGCTCGTTGTCTTTAAGCTGCCCGAACTTGTTGCGCTGCTCAACCCCGTGGCACTTGCCCTGCTCGCCGTCGGCGGCGTGTGCTACACCGCGGGCGTGCCGTTCTATATCGCCAAAAACGTGCGCTATCTGCACAGCGTGTTTCACCTGTGGGTGCTCGCCGGCAGCATCTTCCAGTTCATGGCGGTGATCCTCTTCGTAATCTAGCGACCACGCCTGCGCGCCCGCGTTCTCGTTTGGGCGCCGGTGCAATTGCCGTATCCGCCATCAACGTTTTAACCTGACGTCCCGAATCTTGGAGGTTCGAGAAACTCCCGATGGACATAACCATCTCCCTTATCACCACCCTCGTTTTGACCCTCATCAACGGATACTTCTCTATGTCCGAGATGGCGCTCACCACGGCCAAGCGCGCCGTGCTGGAGCATGAGGCCGAGGAAGGCGACAAGCGCGCCGAGCGTGCCATTAAGCTGGCTGCCGATTCCGACCAGCTGCTCGCCACCATCCAGGTCGCCATCACGCTCGTGGGCTTCGCCTCGTCCGCCGTCGCCTCGACGAGTCTGTCCGACCCATTCGCCACGTGGCTCATGAGCTTTGGCATCGCGCCGCTCTCCGCCATCGCGCGCGGCCTGGCGCCGGTCATCATCACCGTCGCGGTCGCCTTCGTGTCCATCGTGATTGGCGAGCTTGTGCCCAAGCGCATTGGTCTGGCCAATGCCGAGGGCGTATCCAAGCAGGTCGTGGGACCGTTGTCGTTTTTCCAAAAGATCGCCCGTCCGCTCGTGTGGCTAACCGGTGCTTGCTCCGATGGCCTGGCCCGTATCCTGCGCATCAAGAGTGCCGACGATCGTCAAAACGTCTCGGAAGAAGAGATCAAGTACATGGTCTCGGAGCAGGACGACCTGCTCGACGAGGAAAAGCGCATGATCCACGAGATCTTCGACCTGGGCGACACCGTTGCCCGCGAGGTCATGGTGCCGCGCGTGGACACCACCATGTGCGAGGACGACGAGACGGTCGCTAGCGTGCTATCCACCATGCGCCAGACCGGCTTTAGCCGCATCCCCGTTTATCACGAGGATCCCGACAACGTCGCCGGCATCGCGCACATCAAGGACCTGATTCAGCCCGCGCTCGACGGCAAGGGCGACCAGCCCATCGCAGGCTTTTTGCGCGACGCCACCTTTGTGCCCGACACCAAGGACATCCTGCCGCTGCTGTCCGAGATGCAGACCTCGCACGACCAGATCGTGGTGGTCGTGGACGAGTACGGCGGCACGGCCGGCATTATCACCATCGAGGATATCGTCGAGGAGATCGTCGGCGAGATCGAGGACGAGTTCGACCCCGACAACAAGTATCTCACGCGCCTTTCGCGCCGCGAGTGGCTCGTTGATGGGCGTTTTTCGTGCGATGACGCGATTGAGCTTGGTTGGCCGCTTGAGGAAAGCGATGATTATGAGACCATCGCCGGCTGGATTTTGGAGCTTTGCGACTCGGTGCCCGACATCGGAGAGGTGTTTGAGGTTGCGGGGTACAAGTTTAAAGTGCAGTCGATGCGTGGCCAGCGCATCTCGCTCATTCGCGTGATTGCTCCGGCCGAAACCGATAAAAAGGATTCCGAGTCTTCGGTAGACGAGCCGACGACGTCGGGTGCGGGTTCCGCGAATCCGCACGACGGCGACGAGTAGGACAAGGAAGAGTAGGGGAGAGTTATGGCAGGCCTGTTCAACATCCTTAAGGTCACCGTCAGTGAGGACAAGATCTGCGCGCATGTGCTGGTGAACCCCGGCATGCCGCTCATGACCTCGGAGGACATCGAGGCCACGGCGCGCGTGTACTACCTGGTGCCCGCGATTGCCAAGCACCTGTGCCTGGGCGATTCCGGCCGCGAGTTCCAGGACTGCATGGGCCAGACCGAGCTCTGCCATCTGCTGGAGCACGTGACGGTCGAGCTCATGAACGAGACCGGGCTTGCCGGCAGCATCTCGTGCGGCCGCACGCGCGTAAGCGAGCACGACGAGCGCGTCTTTGAGGTTGAGCTTTCGTGCCCCGACGACGCGCTGGCCATCGGTGCGCTGTCTTCGGCCACCTTTATGATGGACTGGGCGTACCTGCACGCCGACCAGCCCGCCCCCGACGTGGAAGGCACGGTTGCGGGCCTGCGCAACCTGGTGCTGGGCATGCGCGCCGAGGCCGAGGGCAAGGATCCTCACGAGGCCGTCGCCGCTGCGAACGGCGAAGATGCTGTCGAGGACGAGGGCGCTGACGAGGGCGATGTGCCGGCCGACGCCGAGTCCGTTGCCGATGCGACCGCCGAGCCTGTTCCCACCGAGCCCCAGGGTGTCCCCAACTTTGACGACGAGCCCCAGGTGGCGATTGATACCGAGGGCGCGGTTGCCGAGAACCACGAGGCCTCCGCTGCCGTCTTTGGCGGTGCGGCGACGGTTCCGGCAGGGCCTGCGCATGAGGGCGGCCTGCCGCTCGTGGACGGCGCCGGCGAGGACCCGGGTGCCACGGTGGCCATGCCGGCTATGCCCCAGGAGTAGGCCTACGCGTTTATCACCATCACGTACCTGCGCCTTTGCCGTACGCAGATGAGCGGAGCGGCAAGTGATACGCTGCGGGTATAATGGACAGCATTCAAACGGTGGGCACCGACGTGCCCGCAGGAGAGGAATGATCATGGGTAAGACTTTCAGCTTTGTCTCCGGCGCACTTTTTGGTGCCGCTGCCGGCGCTATTGTCGGCGTTGCTCTGGCCCCGCGCTCGGGCGCCGAGACCCGCGCCATGGCTGCCGATATCGCCAACGACGCCTGGGACAATATGCGCGACACCTACGAGCACAGCGCCGAGGAGGCCCGTGCTGCGGTGAATGACTTTGGCCCGATGGTCGACGCCAAGACCGACGACCTGCGCGCCAAGGTCGACCTGGCCCGCGAGCGCATGGACCAGCTGCGCGAGCAGCTCAACGACGCCATTTCGGGCGGCAACGTGACGCCTGCCGCCGACGTCGTGGTCGAGAACGCCGTCGAGGCTGATACCGAGGCTGCGGAGCCCTCGACCGAGGCATAATGCGCGCCGGGGATTTTGTCGGCGCCAAGATCTATCGCAAGCCTACCGAGGACAAGCGCACCAAAAAGGACGGCACGCCGCGCAGCCCTAAAAAGCTCGGAAAGATTCACTTTCCGGTCTTTACCCCGGGCGGTACGCGCGTGGTCGGCTTTATGGTCCGCCAGTCCGATATTGCGGGCATGATCGAGCGTCCCGACCGATTCGTAGCGCTCGACGCCATTGGTGTCTACGAGGGCACCATTGCGGTCGATGACGTCAAGGACACGTACGATGCCGCCGCCGCCAAGCGCCTCGACATCAATCTGGACGATTGCATCATCTGGGTCGGTATGGACGTGCGCACGGAATCGGGCGACGTCGTGGGCTATTGCTCGGATGTGGAGTTCAAGCCGCGTTCGGGCATCGTGCAGGCATTCTATGTGACCGCCGGTGCTGCTTCGAGTGTTTTGGTTGGTGACACGCAGGTGCCGCCGACGATGCTGCGCGGCTATGAGAACGGCGCGATGGTCGTCTCGGACGAGGTCAAGTCGCTCGGGTATTCGGGCGGTGCGGCTGCCAAGGCCGCCGAGGCCAGCGTCGTGGTGGGCGACAAGGTCAAAAAGGGCGCCAAGATGCTCGACGACAAGGGATCGGTTGCCGTGGACAAGGGCAGTCGCGCACTGGGCAAGCAGCTCGGCAAGACGCGCGGCATGTTCAAGGCCTTTAAGGACGAATACCAAAAGGCGAGCGGAGGCTCGTCAAAAGCTACAAAATAGCGACGTACCAAATGATGGGAGGCAAGCCGGAGACCTGTTGCTCCGGCTTGCTGTGTTTATGGGGGAGGGCATATGCGCCAAAACGGATCCAACTTAAACGGGCGTTCGGGTGCGCGTCCGACGGCGCGCCGCGACCTGGGGCAGCTGCCCAGCGGTCAGCGCAAGCGTCACCGTAAGCCCGGCGCGATGTATCTCAACCATAGCCGCGGCTTTAGCGACCGCAGCGCTCGCATCGGCAACAGCCGCACACCCCGTCGTTCGTCTCGCCTGCCCTATGCGCTCATCGCCGTGGGTTGCGCACTCGTGCTGTTTATCGCTGCCGTCGTGGGCTACGTCAACCGCAGCGTGGACGTGGAGCTCAACGGCCAGAAGACCGCAGTGCGCGTGGGCTCTACGCTGCAGAATCTCATCGACGAACAGGATTTGACTGGCACCTACGACGCAGGCGACCTGCTGGCCGTCGATGACAGCGTGCTCAAGCGCCATGGGGGCGAAAAGCTGTCGGTGAAGGTCGACGGCAAGCGCGTGAAGCAGGGCAAATGGGATAGCCGCGAACTCGAGGGCGGCGAGAAGGTGACGGTCAAGGATGGCCGTAACACCTACGAGAAGCACGAGGTTCAGGCTACGGTTATCGAGCCCAAGCTCAAGGTCGAGGGCACGGGTGCTATCGAGTATGTGCAGACGTGGGGTGTCCAGGGCCGCTCCGAGGTGTGGGTTGGTGAGCAGTCGGGCAAGACGCAAGACCGCGGCGAGGTTGTGCCCGCCACCGATTGCGTTGTTGCGTGCGCCAGCGTGGCGCCCAAGGGCAACAAAAAGTACGTGGCGCTGACGTTTGACGAGGGTCCGAGCGGCGCCACCAAACAGATCTTGCAGGTGCTCAAGGAAAAGGGCGTCACCGCGACGTTCTTCCTTTCGGGCGATGCGGTCGAGGCCTCTCCTGCCACGGCCAAGGCGATTGTCGATGCCGGGTGCGAGATCGGATCCAACAGCTACAGCGACGATTCGCTCAAGGATCAGGACCGTGAGGCGGTACGCGAGCAGATCACGAAAGGCACCGATGCGATTAAGTCGGCGACCGGCGTGAAGACGATGCTGCTGCGTGCTCCCTACGCTGCCTTTGGCGAGCAAAACTGGATTGATGCGATGGACCTGGTCTCCGCCGTGGTCTCGTGGAATATTGACTCGGGCGACTGGCTGCTCAACGGTGCCGACGAGCAGGTCTCGACGGTGCTCGATTCGGTGACGCCGGGCAATATCGTGCTGCTCACCGACAGAGATGAATGCGCCGAGCAGACGCTCGAGGCGCTGCCGCAGATTATCGACGGCCTCATTGCCGACGGCTACAAGATCGTGACGCTCAGCGACCTGGTCAAGACGGACACGTCGCTGAGCAAAAAGCTCACCTCGCTGACGAAGGTCACCATCCCCAAGGATGCCGTGTTCCCCCAACTTGCCGAGGACGACGACACCACAGAGTAGTCATTGGGTGGTCGTTTAAGAACGTCCCCAATGGCTATGTCACGGATGCGTCAGCGTTTGGTATGCCTGCAATGTGCAGCGCATAAATTCGATGCCGCAGGGCGATGCTGATGCTATAGTTACTGCGGTTAATGAGGGTCAAGAGAAAGGTTACAGGTGAAATCCAAACCTCGACCATACAGTCGATGACCCCATGCAGGTGCTTTTTGCGCATGCACGGGGTGTAAGCGTCGAGCGGCGTGCCGCCCGCGCATGCGTATACATATCCAGAAGCCCCCGGACGCCGCACGCGCGGCCGCGTTCGGAGGAATAATGATGGGGAGCACCATTGAATTATCTGAGTGAGATGCTCAAATTGCCGGTCTTGGACGTCGACGGCGAAAAGCTCGGCGTGGTCAACGATTTTGGTATTGCTACCGGCGATGTTTTTCCGCACGTGACGTCGCTCGCGTTCCGCGGACCCGGCAAGACGCCGTTTATGATCAGCTGGCGCAAATGGGTCGACCGTATCGACGAGACGGGCGTACACCTTAAGACGTCGGCTACCGAAATTCGCTTTTCGTACCTGCAACCGACCGAACTCTTGCTTGCCCGTGACGTGCTCAACAAGCAGATTGTCGACACGCAGGGCATGAAGGTCGTGCGCGTCAACGACATCAAGTTTTCCATGTCGGGCGAAAACCAGCTGCGCCTGCTGGGCGCCGAGGTCGGTGCTCGCGGTCTGCTACGCGCCATCAGCCCCGCGCTCGAGCATATCGTCGAAGGCTTTATGAAGCACCTGGGCAAGCCGCTCAGTGAGGACATCATCGCTTGGTCCTACATGGACCTGCTCGACCGCTCGACCAAGAACATTCAACTCTCGGTGTCGCACAAGACGCTCGGTGAGCTGCACCCTGCCGACATCGCCGACATTATCGAGCAGCTCGACCCGCGCCTACGTGCGCAGGTGTTTGCGCAGCTCGATACTGCCCAGGCCGCCGAGGCCATCTCGGAGTTCGATGACGACGAGCTTATGACCGAGATGCTCGAGGGCCTGTCCGACACGGACGCATCGTCGATGCTGGCCATGATGGACCCGGACGATGCAGCTGACCTGATCGACGAGCTCGATTACGAGAAGGCCGAGAAGCTCCTGCGCCTGATGGGCGTCAAGGAGGAGAAGGCGATTCGCAACCTGCTGGGGTATGAGGACAACACCGCCGGCCGCATCATGACCTCGGAGTTTGTCTCCCTGCCCGCCACGGCAACGGTCGGCGATGCCATCGAGGCGATTCGCGAGCTCGACGAGGACTTCGAGAGCGTCTACTACGTCTATACCGAGGATCCGAGCGGCATGCTGACCGGCGTGCTTTCGCTGCGCACGCTGATCGTAGCCGACCGCGACGCCACGCTGGGTCAGCTGGCCTATCGCGACCTGGTCTATGTGTCGCCCGACGAGGACCAGGAAGACGTGACGGACGAGATGACCAAGTACGACCTGGTTGCCATCCCTGTCTGCGACGAGAACCGTCATATCCTGGGTATCGTGACCTTCGACGACGCCATGGACGTTATCGCCGAGGAGCATCAGGAGGACCTGCAGATCGCCGGTGTCGGCTCGGGCGATAGCGCGTCGGACGACTCGACGAACGTGCTCAGCTGGTTCGTGCATCGCCAGTACTGGGTTGTTGTATGGGGCATCGCGTCGTGCATCATGGCGACCGTGCTGGGAACGGCGCTCGGCTCCGCGCATCTGGTGGTGTTCCCCATGTGCGCCATGCCGCTCGTGCTGCTGGCGGCCTCGCGCATGGTGTCGTTCGTCAAGAACTACTTCCTCGAGTACGACGGCCACGACGACGAGCCCAAACCGTACCTGGGATTCTTCTTCCAGAGCACGGGTATGGGCCTGATCCTTTCGCTCGTGACCTACCTGTGCGTGCAGCTGGTGCGCACCGCCGCGTTCCCCGATGCGCCCATGTTTGAGGAGCAGCTCTTTACCGGCTGCTTTAATATCGCTGCCATCATTTGCCTGGTTGGCAACATGAGCGCCGTGATTTACCTGATGGTGCTGTTCTGGCGTGACGAGCATGACCTTAACACGTCGGGCACCGCCATGAACGTTATTGCCGTCATGATCTCGTGCGTAGCGTACTGCGCCGCTGCGGTGCTGCTCACCATGTCGGTCATGGGTTAGGTGGTCGCGTGCAAAATACCAAGCAAAAGTCGGGCACCAAGCAAAAGTTGACCATCGCGGCCATCTTTGGCGCTATGGGTCCCGGTCTGCTGGCGGCGCTTTCGGGCAATGACGCCGGCGGCATTGCAACGTATTCCAGCGCGGGCGCCAGCTATGGCTACAAGATGCTCTGGATGCTTCCCGTCATGACTGTGCTGCTCATCGTGACGCAGGAGACCGCGGCACGCTGCGGCTGCGTCACGGGCAAGGGCCTGGCATCGCTCATTCGCGAGCGCTTTGGCGTGCGCAAGAGTGTACTTGCTATGGCGGCGCTGTTGATCGCCAACACAGCCGTGACCATTTCGGAGTTTGCGGGTATTGCGAGCGGCCTTGCCCTCTTTGGCGTGCCGGCGAGCATCTCGGTGCCGTTGGTGGCGCTGCTGGTGTGGATGCTTACCATGTCGGGTAGTTTCCAGCGCATCGAGAAGATTCTGCTGCTGGTGAGCTGCGTGTTCGTGACCTATATTGTCGCCGCGTTCATGGCTGGCCCCAACTGGGGTGAGGTCGCGGTCGACCTGGTCGTGCCTAACATTCAAAATGACCCCAGCTACGTGTCGCTCGTGGTCGCAACGATCGGTACCACCATCGCGCCGTGGATGATTTTCTTGGCGCAGAACAACGTGGTCGATAAGAACGCGGGCGAGGACGATATCGTGCTGCAGCGCATCGATACTGTGAGCGGCTCGCTTGCCGCCGATATCATTGCCGGCTTTATTATCATCACGACCGGTACGGTGTTGTTCCCGGCGGGTATTCAGATTAGCGATGCCGCCGATGCTGCCCGCGCGCTGGAGCCTATTGCGGGTCAGTGGTCCACGGTGTTGTTTGCCTCGGGCCTGGTCGCGGCGAGCTTCTTGGCTGCCTGCGTGCTGCCGGGCGTTACGTCGAGCGCTATCTGCGAGGCATTTGGCTGGGAGCGCGGTGCCGACCGCAGCTGGGACGAGGCCCCGGTTTACCGCGGCATCATTACGGCCATCATCGGTATCTCTGCCGTGCTGGTGCTTATGCCCGGCGTCGATCTGTTCCAGATTATGATGACCTCGCAGGTCATCAATGGCGTGCTGCTGCCCGTGGTTCTGGTGTTCCAGGTGGTTATCGCCGCCGACCGTCACATCATGGGTGCCAACCGCAACGGCCGTGTGTGGAACGTGCTCACTTGGGCGACTATCGCCGTGATTACGGTGCTGACAGTCGTCATGTTTGTGCTGCAAGCGATGGGCTACAGCGCTTAGCGCCTCTTTTGCTTCCGAACAGGCCGCAGCGATGGGCTGCGGCCTGTTTTTGTCTGCTATAGGGTGTTAGCTATATGGCAGTGGGCAAAAAATGCCAAATATGAGTACTGTTGCTAAGTGAATAGCATTTACATCCAAGAGGATAATAAACATAACCTATAGTATGTTCATTAAAAATGGCTGTAATACGCCTTAAACCAGTCAGGTTGGCTGCTTTAGGGGGTTGTAGGGGTCGCTCGGACGTCATTTTGGGTGGTTTTGCCTGCTACTAAAATGGTAACAGTACTCATATTTGCCCTTTTTTGCCCACAGACCTTTGAGGGTGCGGCGAAAAGGGCTTGTTTTGATTGTTTGGGGCAGGCGCGAGGCGCGGAAACGATGTCTGGAGCGACGGAGCGGCCCGGAATTCATCCGTAGAGGTCTTCCTCGGCTGTGTCAGGAGTTGTCCCTAGGTGCCGGCACATAAGGAACGTCCCCAACTACCGGAAGGGGGGCGTCTGCCGTGGCAGACACCCCCTCCGGATGTGGGAAGTTTGCGCTGCAGGTTACTTGTCGGTACCCAGCTTGTGCGGCTTGAGAGCGAGCGCATTGACGAGTGCGTCGGTGGCAGACTTGACGGCTGCCGGCTGCGGATCGTTGACGTGATCCTCGGGATGCACGGGCAGGTCCTTCTTGACGGCATCGTGGATCAAGTTGAGGTACTCAGTCACGCCAGTGGTCGATAGATGCGTGCCATCGCCATCGAACAGGTCGTTGCGGTTGGCACTGTATCCGTACCAGTCGATAACGCGTACGTTCTTGTAGCGCGTAGCGGCGTTGGCGATGGCCTGGTTGGTAGAGCCAACCCACGGCTGCGGGCTGCGCGTGTTCACAAACACCACAATACGCTTATCTCCTGCATCGGCCATGATGGCGTCGATTTGGTCATCCGTTACCAAACCGTTGGTGCCCAGGGCAAAGACCACGATCTTGCCGGCAAGGTTCTGCTGGATATAGCCCTCAAATGTCGCGCGGCCCGCATCAAACTGGCGGCCCTTTTCGGCATCGATATGGCTGTGCGGGAACACGCCGTCAAAGGAATCAACGGCGCGCAGCGACACGGAGTCACCGATCATCAACAGGTCGTAGGAGCCGTCGGGGAAGCCGTCGTTGTCCTTGTCGGTGTCGTCGGCCGCCTGCTGGTCGGTGGGTGCGGCGTTCTTGGCTTCCTTGTTCAGAACTTCGGCGCCCTCGCCGCTCAGCGCAGACGTCTCGGGCACAAAGATCAGGCCGCCCAGTGCAACGACCAACACGACAGCGCAGGCTGCACAGGCAGGGACGTGCGCGCGCACCCAGTTGGCGGGCGTGGCGGTGCCGTCGCGGAACTCGGATACGGTGCGCCCAAAGGCGCCCTTTCTAAACGGCGTCTCGATAAAGCGATATGAGCATTCGGCCACGGCGACCACCAACAGCACCTGCAAAATGTATTGCCACCAGGGCGTATCGTTGATGTTGGCGACCGGGTTCATGAGGAGCAGCAGCGGATAGTGCCACAGGTAGATGCTGTACGAGCGCTTGCCAACCCACACGAGCGGCTCGGCGGACAGCGCGCGGGCAACCATTCCCTGGGGCTGCACGCAGGCCGCGATGACCATGAGCGTGAGGATCGAGCATAACAGCGTGCCGCCGCGATACTGGAACGCGGTGTAGCCGTTGGTGAGCGCGACCATGGCGGCAAGGCCAACCAGACCCACGACGCCCAACACATCGATGGATGCGGGCGAGGACCAAAAACGCACGAGGGCGCTCGGCTGTGCCGGGGCGGTCTCGGCTGATTCGTCGGCCTTCTCGCCAGGCTTGCCCTCGGCGTTCTTGCCGTGCTTGGCGGCGCCAGCCAGGCGATTGAGCCCCAAACGACGAGCGAGACGCACCGGCGCCAGGTCGCGATCGGGGATAAAGGCCATCCAGGCACCCAGCAGCAGCGAGAACACGCGGGTGTCGGTGCCGTAGTACACGCGGCTGGGGTCGGCGGCAGGGTTGTAAAGCACCATCATGGCGAGGGCAGATACCGCGGCAAGGCCCAGAACCACGCGGCGCGTGTTGGGTTTGCTCACATGCATGGATACCATGGCAAACAGCAGTGGCGGCCAAATCAGGTAGAACTGTTCCTCGATGGCAAGCGACCAAAAGTGCGTGAGCGGCGAGGGGTCGCCCAGAGCATTGAAGTACGAGACGTTTTGGGCAATCTGCCACCAGTTGTTGAAGAACAGCAGCGACGGCAGGATGTCGGGGCGCATCTTGGTGAGCATCACGTGGTTAAAGATAGTGCACAGCGCGCAGGTTACAAACACTACCGTTACCACGGCGGGGACTAGGCGACGGATGCGGCGAATCCAGAAGCTCTTGAGGTCGATGCGGCCGGTCTTAGCGACTTCGTTGAGCAGCAAGCGCGTGATCAGATAGCCCGAAAGCACAAAGAAGATCGTGACGCCAAGCAGGCCGCCCTGAGCCCACGTGAGGTTAAGGTGATAGAGCACCACTGCGACGACGGCGAGCGTACGCAGACCGTCGAGCGCAGGGATGTAGCGGGACTTGGGGCGAGCAGGCGTCTGCTCCGCGGCGGGAGTGTTGGCGCGGCCCGCGTTGTTAGCAGAAGCGCGATGGGGGCTCGCGGTGCGTCGCGGCTCGTTGGCACGGCGTTCGCCCTTCACGCGTTCGTGCGGCGCCGGCTCGTTGCCCGTGCGGCGTCGACCGCGCGAGCCCGATTGCGAGAGTTGTTCCATAAAACATCATCCAATGACGAGAATAATCAGCACGCCTTCATTGTAACTGCCTGCTCCTGTGAATGCTTGCTGCTGGCGCAAGCTCAAGCGCGCGTCCACATCAAAGTGAACTAAAGTTATAGGGGGTGCGAGAGTGCACAATCGTTGGTCGACGGTGGGCGCAAAGCCTGAAGACGAGGAGGTTTCCATGGCAGATCGCGGCATCGTTGCGGTGTTCGGCAGCATGAACATGGACCTTTCGGTGGCGTGCGAGCGCATGCCGCGCGCGGGCGAGACAGTCGGTGGTAGCGGTTTTATCACCAACGCCGGCGGTAAGGGCGCCAACCAGGCCGTCGCCGCTGCGCGCATGGGTGCGCGCACGTGCATGATCGGCGCTGTTGGGCGCGATACCTTTGGCGATGCGCTTGTGGCAGGGCTCCAGGATGCCGGCGTGGGCGTTGAGTTCGTGGCGCTTCGCGATGACGTGGAGACCGGCACCGCGACCATCATTCGCTGCGAGGGCGACAACCGCATCGTACTGTCACCGGGCGCCAACCATGCGCTTGCGGGCGCGGACGTTGCCTGCGCGCTGAGGCGTCTGGTGGCCCATGAGCTCGACGGCGACGCCAGCGAGATTGCCCCGGCTGCCGGAAGCGTCTTTATCGCCCAGGGCGAATGTGACCTTGCGGCGACGGCCGAGGCGCTTGTTTGCGCTCACGGGCTGGGGTTCTATACGGTCTTTAATCCAGCTCCTGCCTGCGAGCTGCCTGCGGAGGTCTGGCCTGCGGTCGACCTGGTCTGTCCCAACGAGACCGAGTGCCAGGTTCTGACGGGAATCTTGCCCGCGGACGATGCAAGCTGCGTCGTGGCGCTCAACGCCCTGCTCGCTAGGGGTGCCGGAGCTGCGGTCATCACGTTGGGCGGTGCCGGCTCGGTTACGCTCGGCGATGACGGTGAGCTGCTGCGCATGCCGGCACTTTCGAGCACGGTAGTCGATACCACGGCCGCCGGCGATACGTTTATCGGCGCGTTGGCGGCGGCTCGCCTAGAGGGCTTGCCGCTCTTTGAGTGCATGGCCGCGGGTGCTCGCGCCTCGGCAGTGACGGTGTCGCGCCTGGGCGCTCAGCAATCGATTCCCACGCGCGCCGAAGTTGAACATTGGTTTGGTTAAACGATAAAGACGGAGAAGCGGAGTAGAACAATGGCAATCAAGAAGCTGATCCTTGATCTGGATATGGGTGTGGACGATGCGATGGCGCTGGCCTATGCCATCGCGAGTCCCGAGGTGGAGCTCGTGGGCATCACCACGTGCTTTGGCAACGTACGCGTCGAGCAGTCGGCGCACAACTGCTTGGCGGTGCTCGACCTGTTGGGTCGTCCCGAGGTGCCGGTGTACCTGGGTGCCGACCGTCCTCTGCAGGCGACTGAGCCCTATGCGCCGCCGGCGTCCACCGCGCTCATTCACGGCAAGAACGGCATCGGCGGCGCGAGCGTGCCCGCGTCGCCCTACGAGCCGGTGGGGGCGACCTCGGCCGACGGCAACGCTGCGGTCGATTATCTGATCGATGCCGCGCGCACCTATGGTCCCGATCTGGTCTACGTAGCGACTGGCCCACTCTCCAACCTGGCGCTCGCCCTGGAGCGCGATGCGGCGGCGATGATGTCCATCGGCCGCGTGGTCGTGATGGGCGGCGCCCTTACCGTGCCCGGTAACGTGAGCGCGGGCGCCGAGGCTAATATGGCGAGCGACCCCGAGGCAGCCGACGCAGTGCTGCGCTCGGGCCGTAAGCTCACCATGGTGGGTCTGGACGTGACGCATCGCGTGGTGCTCACACGCCGCGACATTGCCGGCTGGACGGGCTCGGGCACCATGGCGGGCTGCGCATTTGCGAGCATGGTCGAGCACTACATTGGCTCGTACGAGATGAACGCACCCTACCTGGGTGGTTGTGCGCTGCACGATCCGCTGGCCGTTGCCGTGGCGATCGACCCCACGCTCGTAGGTGCGCTCGGCTGCAACCTGCGTGTTGATCTGCTGGGCGAGTACCGCGGTCGCACCATCTGCGATGAGCGTCGCCTGTCCGATCCGGACAAGAGCGCGCTTGTGGCACTGACCGTGGACGCCCCGCGCTTCCTGTCCGAGTTCAAGACGCGTATGGCCCGTGTCCTGGGCTAAGTTGTCTTTTTGGGACGGGGCTTTTTTGACTGGTATGATTGGTGCGACCATTCGAACCAGCTAAAAGAGCCCCGTCCCAATTTGACTATCGAGAGGATCTGCCATGGAGCGCATCGCCAGCTTTTCCGTTGATCATCTGCTGCTTGAGCCCGGCGTGTATGTGAGCCGCATCGACCGCGATCCGGCGACCGGTGCCGCCGTCACCACGTTTGACCTGCGCCTGACCACGCCCAACAAGGAGCCGGTCATGAACACCGCCGAGTGCCACACCATCGAGCACCTGGGCGCGACGTTCCTTCGCAATCATGCCGAGTGGTCGAGCCGCATTGTCTACTTTGGCCCCATGGGCTGCCGCACGGGCTTTTACCTGGTTGTCTTTGGCGAGCTGACGAGTGAGAAGGTCTTGCCGCTCGTGCGTGAGCTGTTCGAGTTTGTCGCCGACTTTGAGGGCGATGTCCCCGGTGCCGCTCCCGAGGAGTGCGGTAACTACCTGGACCAGAACCTCCCCATGGCCAACTGGCTTGCGCGCCGCTACCTCGACCGCGACCTGGCCGATATCGACGAGAAGCACCTGCACTATCAGCAGGCGTAAGGGCTTTATCGCCCAAAACGCGCGCATTGGGCGCCTTCGCTTGTGCGGGGGCGCCTTTTTGCTGAGTGGTCGGGACGAGTGTTTAAAATCGCTTATGTTTGTTCTAGAATGTTCATACTGTCACATAAACGAACAGGAGCGAACATGCATATCTACTCTGTCAACGATCCCGAGTTCAAGTCCTATGGCAACGTTTGGGATAACGTTCCGTCCGAGCTTACGTCGCCCGTGCTCGAGGCGCTCTCTGCCACGCCCATTCCCGAGGGCAGCAAGTACGTTGCGAGTGCGCCGGAGCTCGAGGACGTCAAGGATGCCGACAAGCTTGGCTTTCTCATGTTTGGCGGCCGTCCCTTCCAGCTCGGCTGGTGCAACGGCCACAACACGCAGCTCAACTGCCTGGAGTATCACCGCGCCAGCGAATTCAACCTGGGCGCCCGCGACTTTATCCTGCTCGTGGCGCATCGTTGGGAGATCGAGGACGGCAAGCTCGACACCGCGTGCGTCAAGGCGTTCCGCGTGCCGGCCGGCACGCTTGTTGAGGTTTTCAACACCACGCTCCACTACACGCCGTGCATGGTCGACGACGGCGGCTTCCAGGTGATGGTGGCGCTGCCCGCCGGCACCAACGGCCCGCGCCCCGAGGCTGCAGCCGACATGCCTGCCGCCGGTGACGGCTACTGCTACTGGAAGGCCGACAAGTGGGTTCTCTGCCATGCTGACAGCCCCAAGGCAGCCGAGGGCGGCTACGTAGGCCTCATCGGCAAAAACCTCGACATCACCGTGGACTAGCACATCGCCCCAAACCACCACAAAGGTGCCTGTCCCCTTTGCGGTGGTTTGGGGCGGGCGGATATCGGTAAGTGCCAGACGGGGGAGGCTGCCGGGCGCCTTGCCGTCTGCGGATTTTGGGACATGCGGCCCGCTTTTTCGACCCATCTGTCGGTACACTAAAAGCACTATGGGTACCCGCGAGCGACATATCGGCCACGCGGCCGCCCGATCCGCACCCGTGGCGGATCCCAGGGGCGGCAGGCTCTTCGCCATGCCGCGATTCCTTGTTGGCATAACACATCAGGCGTACCGTCACCGCGTCTTCGCTATCGCCGGCGCCATCACCGCACTGTTCCTCATGCTTTTGGCAGTCTTGCCGGCGCTGTTCGCCTTCGACCTCAAACTTTCTAACGCCGTGCCCGCCTATAGCGAGGTGTCCGAAGAGGTCGTGGATGCGCTCGTCCATTCGAGCTCTCTGCCGTTGCTTGTTGCCGCAATTGCATTTTCGATCTGGGGCGTATCGGTCTATCTGCGCTGTTTGGACTATGTGTTGCGCCGCCGCCTTGTTGCCATCGCCACCATCTGCGCCCTGTGGATGATCGAAGTCATTCTCAAGTACAAGTCGTTCACGCCGTTCTATGCCACCGTGCTGTGGTACCTGTACTACGTGCCCATGACGCTCATTCCACTGCTCTACCAGTTGTGTGGTCTGCGCCTTGCGGGCCTGGAGCAACACCGCCTGGGTCGCCGCTACTGCGCTGCGCTGTGGATTGTGGCCATCCTGCTTATCGGATTTGTGCTCACCAACGATTTTCACCAGCAGGTCTTCCGCTTTGACCGTACAAGCGACACCTGGAGCAACGATTACACGTACGGCTGGGGTTATTTCGCCGTCTTAGTGTGGACGGCCTTTAACTTCGTGGCCTTTTTTATCCTGGTTGGTCGGTCCTCGTCCTTTCGCATCCAGCGTTTCTCGGGTACGGCGGCGCTCGTACTGCTGGGTGGCGCATTCTTTGCCATCTCGTATGCGTTGCGCGTGCCCTGGGCATGGAGGCTCAACTTTTCGCTCGTCTATTGCGTCCTGTGTGTGGTGGCGATGGAAATCTGTCTCGATTGCGGTGTCATTCCGTCGTATCACGACATCGCCGGCATCTTCGACATCTTGCCGCTTGACCTCAAAGTTCTAACGCGCGACCTGCGGGAAGTCTATGCCACGCCGGTGTCAAAGCCAATGCCGGTAGGCGTGCGCGAGGAGTTGCGGACCCAGGAGCACGGCCGCGCCCATGCCTTTGCCGTGGCGTCCGATCCCGATGTGATGTACCGTGCCTTTCCACTGCTGGGCGGATCGGCCCTACTTGCCCAAGACGTGTCGGAGCTCAACGAGCTTAACCGTGAACTGGCACATCGTCGCATGGAGCTGCAGCGTCAAAACGAGCTGCTCGCCGCCGACTACGACCTTAAGACGCATTTGGCAGACCAAGAGGCCGAGGCCTTGCTGGTCCAAGACGTAGACCAGGCGCTTGCCCGCGCGCTCGAAGGGATGTACGACCTGCTGAGCTCGCTGCCGCCGTTGACCGACGAAGCGTCTTCGCACGAGCGTTACCGCATGCTGCAGCGCGCCAAGATGCTCGTCGCCTATTGCAAGCGCAAGGGGTCGCTCACGTTGGCACAGCACGGGGAGAGCGGTTTTGATCGCGACCGCATTCAGCTCATTGCCAACGAGCTCGCAAGCGACCTGCGCACCATCGATATCGATTGCGCCTCGATTATCGCCATACGGCGCCCGATGCACGCCAGTACGGTAAGCGCCCTGTACGACTGCGTGTATGACTTTGCGTTTTTTGCCTACACCACCGACCATCCGGCGCTTATGTATCACTTGGGCGACCATGACCGATGCAGTGTCGAGCTGCGCGCCACGCTTTTTTCCAACGATGATGCAGATCTTTCGCAGACGCCCGCTGCGCAAGAGCTCGAAAGCGCTCTGCAAGGGCGCAACGTGGCATACCGCCTTGAGGGCGAGCCCGGCCAGCTGCGCATGATCGTCTTGATGCCGAGGGCGGGTGAGTGACGATGCAGATTTCGCTCATCCTTCCCCAAATCGTTGCGCTCGATGTTGTCTTTGCCCTGGCTGCGTGTCTGCAGACGATCCACGTCCCGCTCATCGCATCGCGCCGCTCGTCCTATAACCGAAAGGTGATTTGCGCCTACGAGGCGAGCCTTGTGCTTCACCTGATGATTTCGGCGCTTATCCTGTTCGCGTCGTCTGGCTCGCATCTGGTGGCGCCGCTTGACGTTTGCGCCAGGGCAATGGGCGGAGCGTTGTGGCTCAATGCCGCGATTTTTGCCTATGGCGTGCTGCTTATGGTGCACTATCGTCGCCCCGTCATGCTGGTCGAGCTGCTGCTTGTTGTCGCCGTTACACCGCCGGTGGTTTTTGCCATGGGCTCGGCGTGGACCGTTGTCCTTATCGCAGAGGGAGCGTTCTTCCTGTTCCGTTCCATCGCGGCGCTCTTGATGGACGTCCGTAACCGCCAGGAGGATATCACTGCGTTCTCGACGATCGAGACCATCAACGTGATTCCCGTGGGCATCCTGTATCTGGACCCGAGGGGCCGTCCGCTGCTCATGAACCGCTGCATGCGCAAAAACCTGGTGGAACTTCATATGCCTACCGATCTGTGTGACATGAGCAGCACATGGAACGACCTGCGCAAACTTAGCATGCAAATGCCCGAAAGCAGTAGGAACCGTGTGCGGATTAACTTGGACCGTTTTGGTGAGGCTCGCGCGGTGATCGAGATTTCCCCCGTCGAGATTCGCCTATTTGTGCACGACGAGGTTATGGTTTCGGGCCGCCTCTTTGAGCGCATTATCGGTCTTGATGTGACAGAGTACGCGCATGCCCACGACCGCCTGGCGCAAGCCAACCACCTGCTTGAGCTTGCGGGCCAAGAGCTTCAGGCCCAGATCGAAGAGGTTAAAAAGGTTGCCGACAATGCGGCCTACCTACGTATGCGTGCCCGCGTTCACGATGTAATCGGGCAGCGTCTGTCCATTCTTCATCGCTATTTGGAGGAGGGGCGTCTGGACGATGAGTCGCTTGAGCAGATTGACCCGTTGCTGCGCTCAATCGCCGCCGATTTGCGCAGTGGCGGCGCCAGCGAACCTGCAGAGCAGCTGGGTGATATCGTCCATGCCTTTGGCCTGGTGAGCGTGCAGATCGATGTGGAGGGCGAGCTGCCAAGCGACGTACGTGTCGCCGCAGCCTTTCTGCAGATTATTCGCGAGGCCTCGACCAACGCCACCAAGCACGCGCAGGCGCATCGGGTCCACGTGCGTCTGTGGCAGGAGGGGGCGGATGCTGGCGCCGTCGCGCGCATGACGATTTCTAACGACGGGTCCCCGGCACCCGTATCGTATCGCGAGGGAACGGGTATCCCAGGTATGAGGCATGTCGCACAGAATCTGGGCGGCAGCCTAGAGGTCCACGCCGCCCCGCCCTTTACGCTTGCGGTATCCATTCCGCTCGCCTCCAACGCCACGGACCAAAGGAGAAGCTCATGATTCGCGTCCTTATAGTCGAAGACCAGGCCATCCTGCGCGAGAGCCTGGCGCGCTCCGTTGGCGACCAGCCCGATATGACCGTCGTCGCAGCGATCGCCGATGCCTCCGAGGCCTTGGGCGTCGCGCTCAAGGAGCGCCCGGACATGATACTGATGGACGTATGCACCGAGCATGATTCCAACGGCATCGTGGCGGCGGCACGCATCAAGGAGCAGCTGCCCGAGTGTCGCATCATTATCATGACCGGCATGCCCGAGATTACCTTTGTCGATCAGGTCCGCGAGGCGGGCGTCGATAGCTTTGTGTACAAGAACGTCGGTATCGACGAGCTGTTCGCCGTGATGCGCTCCACGCTGGCGGGCTATTGCACGTTTCCCAAGCCGCCCGAGAGCATTTTTTCGGGCACGGCGGCACTCGACGATGTCGAGCTGTCGATTTTGCGCCTCGCCTGCGAGGGCAAGAGCCGTCGCGAGATTGCGGCCGAGCTGTTTATGAGTGAGGGCACCATCAAGCGCCGCATTTCGGAGATCCTGAGCAAGACCGGCTACGATAACATCATGCGTCTTGCCGTGCATGCGGTGACCGAAGGCAGCATCGTTCCCAACATGGAGCGCTAAAGCTCGTCGCGCATCGGCATAAAAACGGCGGGGCCGCAGGATCAACTCCTGCGGCCCCGCCTGACATGTGCGCGGATGTGTCCGCCAATCCGCGGCTGATGTTACGTGCCACTACGCGATGGTTGCGCTGTAGGAGGCGACGTCCTCGTAGGAATCGGTCAGGTAGGCGTCGATGCCGATGGTCGTGTTGACCAGGTCATCAAGGCTGTCAAGCTCGCCGTTCGAGAACGTGAATTCCTCGGTGGCGTTGGTACCGGGCATCAGGTGAGCCGAGAACCAGGGATCCTTCATAGTGCCGTTGACATTGGTCTTGCCGGAGGGAGCGTAGAAGGTCAGGTCCTTGTCGCTCTTGTTGGTGATGTTGACGACAAAGCCGATGTCGCCCCAGTCGTCCTTGAACTTCTCGGTGATGGTGATGGTGCACAGATCGTCATCGGCGACGGTGACGGCGGGGGAGATTTCGACGCTCTGGACATCGTCGTCTTCGACGGCCTCATCGATCTCCTCTTCCTTCTCGGCGTTCTCGCGATCCTTCTTCACCGTACCGGACAGATCCTTGTCGGACTTCGTAAAGATAAGCTTGTCGCCTTCCACTTCGAGGACGAGCTTGTCGTCCTTGAGCTTCAGGTCGTGCGACTCATCTTCGGCGGTAATCGTTACGGTGGTGGCGTCCTTGGCCTCCCATTTCAGGTCGGCGACCTCAAGGAACATGTCGAGGACGCCCGTGCCGTCTTCGTCGAGGATCAGGATACAGTTGAGGCCCCACTCCTTGAGCATATCTATGTACTCATCGGTGAGCTCTTCGCCGTCCAAGGTTCCACCCGAGTACTGCCAGCTGCCGACAAAGTTGGCCTTGGGGTCTTTGCCGCCGCCACTGCAGCCCGTCAGGGCAAAGGCGAGCGCCAGGACGCATGTCAGAAATGCGAGTACGGACTTTTTGAACGTTGTCTTCATGGTGTCCTCCTTTATCGAACGAAACCCATAGAAGCAAATGCGGGGGTGGCGGACCTCCCCGCCAATTACCAGATAGAGGGGCTAGGGCCTGGGTGTTCCGCAATTGCTGCAGAACTTGCCACCGTTTTCGCTGCCGCAGTTGGGGCAGAACCACTTGGCCGGTGCCGGGGCGGGCGCGGGACTGCCGCACTCGGAGCAGAACTTGCCGGTGTTGGTGGCGCCGCAGCTGCAGGTCCATGCGCCGGCCGCAGGTGCGGCGGCGGGAGCCGGGGCGGGTGCGGACGCCGGAGCCGGCTGCGGGGCGGCCTGCTGCTGTGCCTGGCCGGCGGCGAACAGCTGGCTGGCATTCATGCCGCCCATGCCACCTGCCATGCCCATGCCCATAAAGCCTGCCATCGCGCCGTTGGGGTTGGCGGCTGCTGCGCGCATCGCATCGCTCTGGGCGCTGGCGATGTTGGCGGCTGCCATGGTGGGATCGCGCATGACCGCGGCCTTCTGCAGGTCCTTGATCATTTGCTCGTCCTCTTGCGAGGCGGCGATGGAGTTGACGCCAAAGCTCACGATCTCGACGCCGCGCAGGTCGCGCCAGTCGGCCGAGAGGACCTCGTTGAGCGCGCGGGCGAGCTCGGTGGTGTGGCCGGGGATGGCGCTGTAGCGAATGCCCATCTCCGAAATCTTGGCAAAGGCGGGCTGCAGGGCGGTGAGCAGCTCGGACTTAAGCTGGCTGTCGATCTTGTCGCGCGTATAGCTATCGGTCACGTTGCCGCACACGTTGGTGTAGAACAGCAGCGGGTTGGTGATACGGTACGAATACTCGCCGTTGCAGCGAACGGAGATGTCGACATCCAGGCCAATGTTGTTATCGACCACGCGGAAGGGCACAGGCGAGGCGGTGCCGTACTTGTTGCCGATGATCTCCTTGGTGTTGATGAAGTAGACGCGCTGGTCCTTGCCCGCGTCGCCGCCAAAGGTAAAACGGCTGCCGATATTGGCGAACGTCTCCTTGATGGAGTCGCCCAGGTTGCCGCTAAAGACGCTCGGCTCGCTGCCGGTGTCAAAGACAAACTCGCCGGGCTCCAGCGCGACCTCGATGATCTTGCCGTTTTGCACCACGAGCATGCCCTGGCCGTCGTTGACGGCGATGACGGAGCCGTTGGAGATGACGTTGTCCTCGCCACGCGTGTTGGAACTGCGGCCGCCGGTGCGCTTGCTGCCCTTGCAGGCCAAGACGTCAGCGGGCATCGATTCGCAATAGATAAACTCCTTCCACTGGTCGGCCATGACGCCGCCGGCAGCTCCCAATCCAGCTTTCAAGAGTCCCATGGTGATCTTCCTTTCTCGTCAAAGGCCGGGTGGTATCGGTCAGAATGGCTAATCGTCCTTGTTGTCCTTCATGACAACGGTGGTCTCGGTGTGGCTGAAGGTGTCGTGCTTCTCGGTCAGGTCGAGCTCGCCGCAGTAGCAATCGGCGTGGGTGGCCTCGTTGGCTGTCTTGAGCTGGCCCACCAGCAGCACGTCTGCGATGACCACGATGATCAACGGCGCGACGATGTTGATGAGGACGCCCTCGACATCAAAGGTGAGGTAGTCCGGATCGAAGGCATTCCCACCCATAAAGAGAATCTGCGAGAGGACAAACCCAATCACAAAGAACAGCACCGAGGCGATAGCGAGCTTGGGCTTGGAACAGGGAAGCTCACCGACCATGCGACCGGTCTGGCCGTTCATGGCAAAAAGATAACTCTTGCCGTTCCACGAGGTGGAAAGCATCCACACGGGGAACAGGGCGTAGTCGCTGTCTTCCCAGGTGTAGTCGAGCTGCTTGCTTTCGACCGTGGCGTCGTCATACTCGTCGACGACGGTCTCACGCAGGGCCGAGACCGTACTATCTTCCATACGGCGCTCGGCGCGCGCCTTGCAGGTCTCGCAGTCCTCGTCGTAGCGGTTGGCGATGTAGCCGGGCATATACGCGACCGAAAACGGCCGCAGCGCGTCGTAGTCAAACGGCTCGATGGCGTCCATGTGGCCGTCGGGCATCTTGGACGATCCGTCGACGGGCACGCGCTCAAACGAGATATTGCCTTTACGGTAGGCGTCGTAGTGGTCGGTGGTCGTTACGGTGCGATCGGATTCCTCAGTCACGGTCTCGTTGGTCGCGTCAAAGCACACTTCGCCGTCCACGCGGGCGCCGTAAAGCCAAAACGGCACGTAAACGCCTTGGACTTCGTCGATATGGTTGCCGGTGACAAAGCTCTTGGGCAGCAGGATCTTGCCCTTGTAGTGTTCCTTGAGGGCGGCCAGGACGTCGTCGCGACCGAGCTTAAACGGAATCACCAGGTCGGGGGAGAAGTCGCCCGAGAGCTGGCCGGGCGCCACGGCGGAGTTGCCGCAGTACGGGCAGGTGGTGACGGCGACGGTGCCGTCCGAGACCAGCTCGGCACCGCACGACGAGCAGATGTAGCCGGCGTTTTGAGCCAGCTCCTGCACGGCATCGTCGACAGCAGGCTTGGGAGCCGCGGCTGCGGCATCGGCTTTGGCATCTGCCTTGTCCTGGCGCTCGCGATAGAGGGCCTCGACTTCTTCGACTTCAAAACGCGAATCGCAATAGTCGCAGACGAGCTTTTGCTCGGCATTGGCAAAGTGAAGGGGACCGCCACACGCGGGGCACTGATAGTTGACGCTCTCGAAGGCCATAATCGGTCCTTTCGCTGCCGGAGGCTATGCGCCGATGGCGCCGCCGCAGTATTCGCAGCGCCCACTGGCATCGGGAATGGTGGTGGCTCCGCAGAAGGGGCAGGTGACCGCGGTCTTGGGGGCCTTGGCGGCCACGACGCTGTCGCGCGTTTCCTGACGCAGCTGCACCAGCGCGTCGCGGACCTCGGTTGCCTGGCGCTTGGCCTCGCGGTATTCGATGGAGCCGCGCTGATCGATGGTGGAGTCGTTCACGCGCAGGTTGATTTCGGTAAAGTACGGCGTGTTGACGTGGATGGTAAGGTTAAAGTCGTAATCCAGGTCGTAGCGCGGCGGGTTGTAGCTCTCGCGCTCGCCGTCCTTGGTCTCGCGATAAATCTCGGTGCGATGCTCGTCGATATCCATATCGCAGCCGAGTACCTGCGAGAACTCGATGATGTCGGGATTGGCGTCGCGCCAGCGGCTCTGCGAGGTGATGATCAGCAGGCCCGCGTCTTCGTCGAGCATGATGTTGGTGCGCCCGGCAGAGAGCGTGCGCGTAGGGTTGAACGAGGCCAGGCGTTCGGCATTGGCCTCGCGGTAGGCGAGTTGCTCGCGGATATCGTCTGCGGTGCTGGAACGATAGCCGTGGAAGTAGGGGGAGAGCTTGCCGACGCACTCTTTGCACAGGTAGCCTTCGTTGATCTTGGTCTTCCCCAAAAGCCCCAGCTCGGTACCGCAAATCGCGCACTCTTTCTTCTCGAACATCTTGTCAAAGAAGCCCATGGCTGCCTCCCATCAACAGGTAGCGTGTGTCACTTTTGATGATGGGGGAGTGCGCGATCTTTCACGATACCCAGACGGCTCAACGAGTCTCCACAACTGGGACACATGGCCCATTTTTGACTAGTCATTGGGGACGTACTTAAACGACTAGTCGCGGGGGACACTCTTCGGCCACTCATTGGGGACGTACTTAAATGAGTGGTAGTTGGAGACACTCCTGGCCGAGCTAGAGATCGCGCGCGTCCCTTCTGGTCCATGCGGCTCAAAATCGCGGCGTGATGTGGACGACTGGGGCCGAATTAGCAGCATTTCGAGTCTGACTCTGATATCGAGATTGGTTCTTTATTAAAATAGAATTCCAGACAATTGAGTGGCCGGGGGTTAACCATGAGGGGCATGGGAGACACAACCGCATATTTGCGTCGGGGCATTCGGGAGATTATATGCCTGGCGCTGTTCTTCTTCACGTTTTTGACGTGCGAGTATCTCTTTGATGTGCGCATAGCCGAGTTCGTGCCATCGAGTGAGGTCGTTATTTTCGAGAGCCTTGTCATCGGTGCGAGCGTGATTGGCTTCTTTGTGCGTCCCGTTCTGTACTATCGCCGTCCCCATGCTATCGACGCAACGAGTGACGTCACGGGCGTTTTGCTGGTGGCGGCATTGCTGCTGTTGATTATGGCGGTTCAGGTTGAGGTGGTAATTGCCGGCGGTTTGGTGGCGTGCTGCGCGCTGGGCTACTGCGGATCGACTGCTCATGCAAATTTTGCGAGGCGCTTTGCGCGAACGCCCTGCTTGGCGCGCGCCGCCGCACTTTCTTACGCCATGGGCGTTCTGGTGCAGGTTCTCAACCACATGGTGATGCCTGTCGGCATTCCTCAGCAGGCTGTTCTGGTCGTCTGTGCGATCGCGCAGGTGGCGTTGCTCCACGGTGCCCGACGCGCCAAGCTGCGCGACGAGTCCGATCCCAACTTTGAACCCAGTGCTGCCGGGCTTTCGGTAGATGCTCTGGAATATGGCGCCAAGTGGTATGACGATCCCGAGGCAAAGGCGGCATTCCGTCGCGCCGTAGTTCGCCTGACCGTGGCGACGGCGTATCTTTCCAGCGTATTCGCCGCTCTCAACGCGGGCTTCACGACCCTGCATGCTGTCGGAGCCGTCGATTTGGGCGATTGGCCGCGCCTGCTGCTTGTCGTGAGCTCGTTGGTCGCTGGCGCACTATTTGACCTGCACGGCCGCTCGTATATGAATATCGGCATGACGTGCGCCGCCATACTGTCCACGCTTTCGTTCTTTGTGCTCGTCGTCGATGGCAATGGCGGCAACGAGCTTGCTGCCACGATCATCTTTTATCTGGGCTCGGGCTTTTTCGTGGTGTTCTTTACCACAAAATATGCCGCCGTCTCGCTCTATGCGCGCTGGTCATATTTTTGGCCGTGCATGGGTCGCGTCGTCAACAACGTGTGCTCGATGTTCGTGACGGCGCCGGCAGTGGCGATTATCTCGAGTCAAAATGTGCTGGCTGCGGTCGGTGCAGCGCTCGTGATGTTTGTGGGCATTGCGATTACGCTGCTGGGGCAGTTGGGGCAACGAGCCGATGATGCCGTGATGCAGGATGGCCTGCCGCTTGCCACCGACGATCTTGGTGGGGATCTTGCGCCCACATGCTCCGACCCCGAGCCCGTGGAGGCAGCGGAGCTCACGTCCGATGAACGCCTCGATGCCTTCGTCGCCACCTTTGGGCTTACAGAGCGCGAGCGCGATAGTCTTGAGGCCTTGGTCGTTTCGGACCAGAGCGTTCAGGACATCGCCACGACGCTCTTCCTCTCGCGCTCCACGCTCTACCGTCACATTTCCTCAATCAACAAAAAGACCGGCACCGCCTCGCGCGTGGCCCTTATCATCTTCTACTGGTCCTGGACGCCTCAAGACTAGCTAATCCCCCAATAAGTTGCGGTGGAATAGTCCCTAAATTAAAGTCACGGGGCTTTAAACAGGAACTATTTCACCGCAACTGCTGGGGGGATAGACTGCGGCGGCGGCAGAGGCAGCGGCAGCGGCGTTGGCAGCTGTGGTAGTGGCAACGGCAGCTGGCAGGGTGTTTTCCGTCTACTTGCTACAGCAGCTCGCCGTGGCGGGCAATGTAGCGGCACTTTGCCAGCTGGGTGAGCGCGATATAGGCGATAACGATGCCAATGAGCAGCCCAAAAAAGCTCGTGGGCAGCGGCATGAGGCCGAGCACATCGGCGATGGGGCTTGCCGGCAGCCAGGTGACGAGCGCCAGGCCCAGCACGGTAAGAACGCACAATGCGGGCGCGGCGTGGTCGCGCGGGCTCGGCAGATGCGGGGAGCGCAACATGTGGACCACGAGTGTCTGCGACCACATGGACTCGACAAACCAGCCGCTCTGGAAGAGCGCAGCAAAGGTCGCCATACCCGCGACGTCGCCCGCGGCGGCAAGCTCGGACCAGCTTGCGTCCACGGCGGCGGGGCACACGACAAAGAAGAGCGCGGCGAAGGTCACGATGTCAAACAGCGAGCTCACGGGGCCCAGCTCGAGCATAAAGCCCTTGATGGATGCGGCGTCCCAGGCACGCGGGCGGGCAGTCCAGGCGTCATCGACGGTGTCCCACGGCAGTGCGATGCACACGATCTCGTAGACCAGCGACAGCAGTACCAGCTGCAGGGCGCTCATGGGCAAAAACGGCAAGAACAGGCTCGCGACGGTCACGGACAGCACGTTGCCAAAGTTGGAGCTCACCGTGGTCTTGAGGTACTTGAGCAGGTTGCCGTAAGTGCGGCGGCCTTCGATGATGCCGCGCTCGAGCACGCCCAGGTCCTTCTGAAGCAAGATGATATCGGCGGATTCCTTGGCAATATCGACGGCCGAATCGACCGAGATGCCGCAATCGCTCGCACGCATGGCGGCGGCGTCGTTGATGCCGTCGCCCATAAAGCCCACGGTGTGGTCGAGCATCTCGCGCATGACACGTACCAGGCGCGCCTTCTGCAGCGGCGAGAGCTTGGCGAAGAGGTGGGTTTTCTCGGCGCGCTCGGCAAGTTCGGCGTCATCGAGCGTATCGATCTCGGAGCCGAGCAAGACGTTGCTCGCATCGATACCAATCTGCTCGCAGACGGTGGTGGCGACGCGGTCGTTGTCGCCGGTTAGGACCTTGACCGCCACGCCCTTGGCCTCGAGGGTGGCGACGGCGCCCGCGGCACTTGCTTTGGGCGGATCGAGGAAGGCCAAAAAGCCCATCAGCACCATATCGCACTCGTCGGCGATGCCAAACTCGCCCACGCAGCGCGGATTGGTCTTCTGCGCCACGGCAATTACGCGTAGGCCCTCGGCGTTAAGTCCGGCGATCTGCTTGCGAATCTGGGCGAGCTTCTCGTCGGTGAGCGGCTGAGCGATGCCATCGATCTCGACAAAGGAGCAGATCTCGAGCATTTCCTCGGCAGCGCCCTTGGTAACCATCTGGGTTTTGCCTTGGGCGTCGGCGACAACTACGCTCAGGCGACGGCGCGAGAAATCGAAGGGAACCTCGTCGACCTTGGTGTAGCGGTCGCGCAGGCTCTGGCCCAGCATGGAATCGGGTGCGACGGTCGAGGGTGTCACATCGGCACGGTCGATTACGGCCAGGTTGATAAGATTTTTGAGGCCGGTCTGGAAGAAGCTGTTCAAAAACGCATGGCGCAGCACGCGCGCGTCCTCGCTGCCATCGGTGTTGAGGTAGCGCTCGAGCACGATGCGGTCTTCGGTGAGGGTGCCGGTCTTGTCGCAGCACAGGACGTCCATCGCTCCGAGGTTTTGAATCGCCGGCAGCTCCTTGACGATAACCTGGCGACGGGCGAGGTCCTTGGCGCCCTGCGACAGGCTCGTGGTCACGATGACGGGAAGCATCTGCGGCGTGATGCCCACGGCCACGCTCGTGGCGAACAGCAGCGCGTCGATGACGTTGCCCTTGGTGGCGGCGTTGATGGCAAAGACGGCCGGCGCCATAACGAGCATCAGGCGTACCAGCAGCATGGAGACGCTCGAGACGCCGCGGTCAAACGCGCTTTTTTCGTCGCGCCCGTTGAGCATCTTGGCGATGCCGCCCAGGTAGGTGTCCGAGCCGGTGGCAACGACAAGCGCCATGGCGGCGCCGTTTTGCACGGAGGTGCCGGTAAAGACGATGTTCTTGCAGGCAGAGAGTGGCAGTGCGGAGCCGTCGGCGCCCTCGACGACGGTGACGGCGGTGGTCTTCTCGACGGCCTCGCTCTCGCCGGTGAGTGCGGACTCGATCACAAACAGGTCGCGCGCGGTGATGATGCGGGCATCTGCCGGCACCATATCGCCGGCAGAGAGACGGATTACATCGCCGGGGACGAGCTCGTCGAAGGGGATCTCGATGCGCTCGCCGTCGCGCAGGGCGGTGCAAGTGTTGGAGACCAGGTCCTTGAGGGCCTCGGCCGCATTGCCGCTGCGGGCTTCCTGGATAAACTTCATGCCGCCCGATACCAGCAGCATGGTGCCGATGACGATGACCGTGGAGGGGTCGCGCTGCGGTTCGGGCACGGCGAGCACGTCGATGTAGAGCGAGACCAGTGCGAGCGCGGCGAGGATGCCGGCGAAGGGATCGATGAACGCGTCGGCGATGCGGCGGGCGAGCGTTTTGGTCGTTGCCTCGATGGTGTTGGGGCCGACGGCGTTCAGGCGCTCAGTTGCCTGCTCGACGGTGAGGCCGTTTGCCGTGGCGTCAAGCAGTACGAGGGCGTCCTCGGCACTATGGGTGGCGGCGAATATGGTGTTCTTGGACAGGCCGGTATGAGCGGCAGGGCGCGCCGTGCGGCGGCGCTTGGAGATGGCTTCGAGTACCGTGACGGTTTTGAGCATCAGCATAGGGTCCTCCTTGTTGAGGGGAGTTAGCGTACGTGTCGTATTTGCTTCAAAAAACCTAGATGTCGCTCACGTCAAGCTCTTGAGCCCACAAAGGGTGCAGCGCGCCTTTGCGGTGGTTTTGGCGATCTGCCGGTGGCGTTTATGCGTGTGCGGAGTCCTCGCGGCGTGCCGAGGGCGACATGCAGGTTTTTCGACTAGGACTGCCTTCCATGGCACACCTCCTAAAGGCTGAGCGCAGCGCGCTTTGGGTATCTCGTACCCCTTTTTAATCCGCCCGTATTCTTGATGAGGGGGTTTGACATGTCAACCCCATTGTTCGGAAAACCATTCCCCCTGACAAAGCCTTTACAGAATGCCGTGGCCCCAAAGCGCGCCCGCATCGACGCTTCGCCTGCGCTAAACTGGAAGGCACGTACGCGATTACGAGAGGAGCCCGCATGGAGGCTTACAAGCAAGAGTTCATCAAGTTTATGGTCGAGTCCGACGTCCTTAAGTTCGGCAGCTTTACGCTCAAGAGCGGCCGTCAGTCCCCGTTCTTTATGAACGCCGGCGCTTACGTGACGGGCTATCAGCTCAAGAAGCTGGGCGAGTATTACGCCCAGGCCATCCACGATAACTTTGGCGACGACTTTGACGTGCTGTTTGGACCGGCCTACAAGGGTATTCCGCTGGCCGTCGTGACCGCAATTGCCTACCACGAGCTGTACGGCAAGGAGGTCAAGTACTGCTGCGACCGCAAGGAGGCCAAGGACCACGGCGCCGACAAGGGCAATCTGCTGGGTTATGAGCCCAAGGACGGCGACCGTGTGGTCATGGTCGAGGACGTTACCACCAGCGGCAAGTCCATCGACGAGACCTATCCCAAGGTCAAGGCTGCTGCCGATGTCGAGATCAAGGGCCTGATCGTGTCCCTCAACCGCATGGAGGTCGGCAAGGGCGGTGTGACAACCGCGCAGAAGGAGATCGAGGCCAAGTACGGTTTCCCCGTCGCGAGCATCGTCTCCATGGCCGAGGTCGTCGAGACCCTCTACAACCACGAGATCGACGGCAAGGTCGTCATCGACGATGAGCTCAAGACCGCCATCGACGCCTACTACGAGCAGTACGGAGCACGTTAGTTACGGCGTTTTACCAAACGCCGTAACTGCTCGACGCTGCGCGGGCCGCATTTGGACAATCTGACGTTCAACTTCAAGGGCGCGACCAGAAGGTCAGCGCCCTTTCGTTTCACGTCACCTTGTCTCAAATGCGACCCGCTCGCTGTCCGTTCTCTACCTGCGGCGTCGTCTTGCTCCGAATGCGGCCCGTTCGCTGCCGTTGCCAAGGCATCGGCGTTGCCGGACTAGTCATTGGGGACGTTCATAAATGACTACTCAGGAACGAGCGTGGATAATCTCCCGTTTTTGGCCTGTGTGCGGGCTCAAAGTGGGAGATTATCCACGCTCGCTTTAATTTGCCTGGGCTGCGATGCCTATCTAATCGGCTCGGCGTCTTCCCTGAGAATCGAAAGATACTCTTCATACCCGTACTGCCGGTATCTCTGTCTTGACTCGTCGAGCGGACGGAGGATACCCAATTCTTCAAATGATTTGACGAGCGAGCTCGCGGTACTCCTGCCGATATCGAGTTGGGCAGCGATGAATGCGGTGTCGACGATGGGGTGCTCTTCAAGAATGCCCAACAGCCTTTGCCCGTTTGCAGCAGTCCTTCCGAGATTTTCGGTAATGGTTGCTGTGGAACGGTTATGGAGGTCAACAAGGTTTTTTAAAGACCCTACCGAGTCCTTCGCACTCTCGAGAAGACTGTTGCAGAAAAACTCTATCCATTCCTCGTAAGTGCCTCTCTCCCTTACGGATGTGAGTTGCCGGTAGTACTCGCTTCGGTTTTTCTTGAACTGGAACGATGGATAGAACAAGCAAGAATGAAGAACGCCATCATTGATGAGCATAAGTGTAATGAGAAGCCTGCCCAGGCGACCGTTTCCGTCTAGGAATGGATGGGCAGTTTCAAATTGGTAATGGACGAGCGCCGCCCGCACAATCGGATCCATTTCGACTTGAGGCTCATTGATAAAGCGTTCGAGGTCCTGGAGCGTGTTACTCAAATCTTCAATGTTTGGAGGGACAAACGATGCGGTTGCAATGGTGCAGCCTGAGGGGCCAATCCAGTTTTGTGAGGAGCGCAGCTCGCCTGGATTCTTCTCCGTTCCGCGCACTCCGTCCAGCAGGACCGCATGAACTTGCCTAAGAAGTCTCGTGCACAAGGGCATCTTTTTGAGCAGTTCTACGCCGCGGTCGACAGCACGGACGTAATTCACGACGTCTGCGACATCTTTATGATGGAGTTGTGTTTGCGATGGACTAAGTAGGTCGTCAAACGTGCACTGGGTTCCCTCAATTTGCGAAGAAAGGAGTGCTTCTTTGCGCACGTACATTGTCAGATACATGTCGGCGTTGGGAACAAAGTAGAGCATGCCTTCAAGCTCTCCAAGCTTTCGTGAGCATGCGGAAAGCGTGCGATAGGTTTCCTCGGTGAGGTTTAGCTGCCTCAATGATTGCAGGGGCGTTGGAAAAAACGAATAGTAAGCCAATTTCCCCGATAGATTATTGCGGAGCGTTCCCTGGCCGTTCTCCTCGATTTGCATCGCGCCCTCCATATCTTTAGTGCCGGAAACTCGTGATTAGGCTAATCATATCAATTCTAATAACGAGTTTAAGGATTAAATAGTTATTAGAATTGATGTAAACAATCTAATGATAAAAAGTCGTTATTACTTGACCATGGAGCTCGGCTTGGTACAAGGGGGTCATCCAAAATGAACGTGGATAATCTCCCGTTTTTGGCTCGGTGACGGCCTCAAAGTCAAAGTGGGAGATTATCCACGCTCGTTAGTTAAGCGTCCGAAAATCCACACTCGCCAAACCTACCAAAAAGGGACGGGTTTATTTTGGCACGTTTCGGTCGGTATCAGGAAGTGTCAGGGACGGGGCGGCGGCAGGACTCGAGAGCGAAAAGAAGTATCGGGTTTGGTGCGCCCGCTTCTGCCCGTCCCGTGCGCAGACGATACTCGGCTTATCGACCCGCGATGCAAAGGAGATGCTCGTCCCGCGAGCACTACCGGGAAGGGCTCGCGATTCGAGTCCCCACCTTAGCATTTGAACCATTTGGCACTATAATCACCATAGGCATGCGCATAACGTTGCGCTTAATCAAGAGGAGAAAACGTATGGGTCTGTTTGACATGTTTAAGAAGAAGGCTGAGCCTGCCGCTGCTGCAGCTCCCGCTTCCATCTCTGCTTCTGCCGGCGCCGACGTTCTGTGCTCGCCCGTCAAGGGCAAGGTCATCAAGATGGCCGACGTGCCCGATCCCGTCTTTGGTGGCGAGGTTCTGGGCAAGGGCTGCGCCGTGTGGCCCGAGGACGACCTGGTCTACGCTCCCTGCGACGGCAAGGTGACCGTCACCATGGGTCACGCCGTGGGCCTGCAGTCCGATAGCGGCATCGAGGTTCTGGTGCACGTTGGCGTCGATACCGTTAACATGAACGGTGACGGCTTCGAGGGCTTCGTCAAGGCCGACGACGTCGTGAAGGCCGGTCAGCCCATCCTCAAGATCGACCGCGCCAAGATTGCCGCCGCCGGTTACAAGGACTGCGTCGTCGTGGCCGTGTCCAACACCGCCGAGTTTGCCGATGTCGAACTCGCCGTCGAGGCCGACTCCGCTGTCGCCGCCGGTGACGCCATCGTTAAGGTCGTCCGCAAGTAAACTGCGGCATCCAAAGGATGTGCAAGGGTGGTCGGGTTTTCCGGCCACCTTTTTTATTGCACCGCGGGAAAGCGTTTTATTGCACGTTGGGCGGGCTTGCAAACCGTTCGGACGCTAAAACGAACCGACCGTGCCTTCGCGTTGCCGAGGGTGTTCATAAGCGGATAGTATGGGCTTACTTATTACAACGTGCGCCGCGTCTGGGAAGCGCGGTGCCGCTCATTGGGAGGAAGAACATGAAAAAGAAGCTGCTGCTTGCGCCCCTCATGGCCGTCTTGGTTGCATGTGTGGTCGTGCTTTCCGGCTGTGGAGGTCCTTCGGTTGAGGAGCTCATCACCGAGGATCTTACGACGCAGTTTGACGAGATCAAGAACGGCGGCGATGACTTCCTTGCCGGTCTGGAAGAGGCTTCGGGCGACGAGTTTGAGCAACTGGGCATCGATCCCAAGGAGTACGCCAAGAGCTATCTCGAGGGTTTTGATTACAAGATCGGCGATGTGACGGTCGATGAGGACAAGGGCACTGCGACCGCCGAGGTTACCATCACCTGCAAGTCCATGAATAAGATCGTCGAAGATTTCGCCACCCAGTATCAGGAGAAGGCCGCCGCGCTCGATACGATGCCTTCCGAGGACGACCTGTACAAGATGGCCGGCCAGGTCATGGTCGACGTGACCAAGGCCGCTAAGACCAAGGACACCAAGGTCACCTTTAAGTATTCCGCCAACGAGGATAACGAGTGGTCTGCCGACGATTCCGCAACCACCGAGATGATGAATGCGATGATGAGCTAGGGGGTTACGCGGTTCTACGAACCGCGTAACCAGTTGACGCTGCAAACGCCCCTAAGCGGCAATCTGACGTTCAATTTCAAGGGCGCGACCAGAAGGTCAGCGCCCTTTCATTTCACGTCACCTTGCTCGCTTAGGGGCGTTTTCGCTGACCGTCCTCTACCTGCGGCGTTGCCATGGTAGTCATTGGGGCGGCACTTGGGGACACTCCTTTTCTGCCGGCAGTTGGGGACATTCCTTGTGCTAGCGTTGCATCGAGTGCTTGGGAAACCGCGACCCGGTTTTTGGCCGAATAGTGGGTCGCATTTTCCGGATGGGGTGGGTTGCGGAAAGTGCGACCCGGAATATTGTTCTGAAACGGGATGCGGTTTCCCTGATGTGCCTCAAACGGAAAGCGTATCCCATTCCGGAGCTCCAAAACGGGATGCGCTTTCCGCGCGGAAGAATTGTCGCAGCTGCGTTAAGCAGTGTCGCTCGTTACTCGCCCAGAATTAGCGCTGCGAGCTCGTCCTGGGTGTCTACCACGTAGTCGGCGCCGGCGGCTTCCAGCTCTGCGCGGCCGCGGAAACCCCAGCTGACGCCCGCACTCTTAAGGCCGGCGTTGTGGCCGGTCAGGATATCGACATTGGAATCGCCTACGTAGAGCGTGGTCGCCGGGTCGGCGCCTAGCTCTTCCATCACATGCAGCGTGACGGGTGCTTCGGGCTTGGGCGGAAACGCATCGACGTGGCCCTGCACCAGCGCAAAGCGCTCGGAACCAAAATACTTTTCGATAAGCGGAGCCGCCGAGACGTGGTCCTTGTTAGTGAGCACGGCAAGCTGAACGCCCGCGGCGCGCAAGCGGTCGAGCATCTCGATCGTGCCGGCATAGGGAGCGGTGTGGTCTTCCTTGTGCTCGCCGTAGTAAGCCCTAAACTCGGCAAGCGTCTGCTCAAACATGCGGCCGTCGCCTGCGTACTCGGCGGGCATAAAGCGCTCAACCAGCTTGAGCATGCCGTTTCCCACCTTGTAGCGGTACTCGTCAACGGCAAACGTGGGCCAGCCGTGCGCCTCGCAGGTATGGTTGCCGGCGGCCGCCAGGTCCTCGAGCGTGTTGAGAATGGTGCCGTCCAGGTCAAAGATCACATGGGAAAAAGCTGCTGCCATGGGTGCTCCTGCCGCTTGAGTTGTAAAACGCACCCCATGATACTGGGCATGCGTGCCGGGCATGTTTGGAATCTGAATATCTTTAATAGCCCTGAGCCTTTGTCGTTAGCAAATTCTCGGCAGCTGCTCTCCTACGAGCATGTCGAGGATGCGGGTCGAGCCCCAGCCGGTACGTACGCGCACGGCGGGTCGAGCGTCCGATCCAAGTGGCAGCACGCGGCCGATAATCGCGGCGTTCTCGCCGTAGCGGGCGGCGCGCATGGCGGCCAGCGCCGCATCGGCTTGTTCGGCCGGCACGACGGCAACCATCTTGCCCTCGTTTGCCACCTGCAGCACATCGTAGCCGAGCATCTCGCAGGCGGCCTGCACGTCGGGACGCACGGGCACGGCATCCTCGTCGACCTCCATGGCAACGCCGCTGGCCTGTGCAAACTCGTTGAGTGTGGACGCCAGGCCACCGCGCGTGGGGTCGCGGAAGCAACGTGTGTCGGGTGCTGCGGAAAGCACATCGGCAATCAGGTGGTTGAGCGGCGCGGCGTCGCTTTCGATGGTGCTCGAAAACGCCAGACCCTCGCGCTGACTCATGATGGCGATGCCGTGGTCACCCAGTGTGCCCGACACCAGGATGACGTCGCCGGGCCGGCAGTTTGCGCCGCTGAGCGCCACGCCCGCGGGTACCTCGCCCACACCGGCGGTATTGATATAGACGCCGTCGGCCCCGCCGCGCTCGACCACCTTGGTGTCGCCCGTGATTATGGACACGCCTGCTTCGCGTGCCGTCTCGGCCATCGTCTGCACAATCTGGCGGAGCTTATCCATGGGATAACCCTCTTCAAGGATAAAGCCGCACGACAGGTAGCGCACGTTGGCGCCCGAGGTCGCGACGTCGTTGACGGTTCCGCACACGGCGAGGCGGCCGATGTTGCCGCCGGGGAAGAACTGCGGCGAGACTACAAAGCTGTCGGTTGACATGGCGATGCGCCCGCTCGCGGGCAGCGCGGCGACGCCGGCATCGTTGCCTTCGAGCAGCTCGGGCGACCCAAAGGCATCCAAAAAGACCTCATCGATGATGCGCTTCATCATCTGTCCGCCGGAGCCGTGGCCCAGCAGGACGGTGCTATCGGTAACGCTATGGGACATATCGAAAACTCCAATCGTGGGTGGAATTATATGGGCGAGGCGCAGCGTCGACTGGTCCGCCGTTCGTTAGAACGGCGGAACCTATTAGCCTCGGTAGCGGAAATATGCTGCGCAGCTGCCCTCGGAGCTCACCATGCACGGGCCGACGGGGTGCTCGGGCGTGCAGGTGCGGCCAAAGAGCGGGCAGTCGCTCGGCGTAATGGCTCCGCGCAGCACGTCGCCGCAGCGGCACCCGCGCGGCTCGACTGTCGCCTCAACGGGCACATCAAAGCGGGTGCGGGCATCAAAGCGCGAGAATTCGGGACGAATGGCGAGTCCCGAAGCCGCAATCGGCCCCAGCCCGCGCCACGTGGTGTCGCATGGTTCAAACACCTGCTCGACCAGCTGGCGCGCCACGGGATTGCCGTCTGCGTTGACGCCACGGCGGTAGGCGTTGTCAATCACCGGCCTGTCCTCGACAACCATCTGGACCAGCATGCAGATGCCCTGCAGGATATCGACCGGTTCAAATCCCGTGACCACGCCCGGGGTATTGAATTCGTCGACCAAAAAGCTAAAGGGCGCCAAGCCCGTGATGGTGGCGACGTGGCCCGGCAGGATAAAGCCGTCGATGGTGGTCTCGGGGTCGTTGGCGATGGCGCGCAACGCCGGCGGCGTGGCCTTGTGGGCGCAATAGACCGAGAAGTTCAAAAGCCCGCGCGCCTCGGCCTCCAAGATGGCGGCGGCGATGGTGGGCGTCGTAGTCTCAAAGCCCACGCCCATAAAAATGACCGGGCGATCAGGGTTTTGCTCGGCAATGTCGAGCGCGTCGAGCGGGGAATAGACGATACGGATATCGCGCCCCGCCGCCTTTTGCGCAGCGAGCGAGGTGGATGATCCGGGCACGCGCACCATGTCGCCAAAGGTGGTGATGATGGCGCCGTCTATGTTGGCGAGCGCGATTGCGTGGTCGATGTCGCGGTTGGCGGTGACGCAGACGGGGCAGCCCGGGCCGCTCAGCAGCTTGAGCCCGGCCGGCATAATGGAGCGAAAGCCATAGCGCCCGATGCTCACGGTATGCGTGCCGCAGACTTCCATAAGGTTGATGGCGCGGTCGCCGACAAGCTCATGAATGCGCTCGATGAGCTCGCGAGCCAGCTTGGGATCGCGGAATGCCGAGAAATCGATACCGGAGCGCGCCGGCTGCTCGGGCGCCACTAGTAAGCCTCCGCCGGGTTGGTGGTCAGCTGGTCTTCTTCGACCAGCTCGGACATGGCATTAACAAGCTCGAGCGTTTCCTGTGCTTCCTGCTCGTCGACAATCTGGATGCCAAAGCCGGCGTGTACGAGAATATAGTCGCCAACCTGCGCCGTCGGCACGAGTCGCAGCGACACGGGGCGCTCGATGCCCATCATGTCGACGGTGGCCTTGAGGTCGTCGTCGCGTTTGACTACTTTACCGGGAACGGCAAGGCACATATTGTTCCCCTTTTATACGCTTTGCGCTGGACGGGCGCTCAATAATCCATCAGTTGATGGTAGCGCTCGCGGGCGCTGCGGGCAAACGCGCTACACCTGTGAGACGGCGGCTTGCGGGCTGGCCGAACAGCCTATTGTGGCGCGACCTGTGCGAGGCGAGTGCGTGCGACTGCTGCCTGACCGTAGGCGATGCAGCCGTCATTGACGGGTGCGGTGTGGGGGACAAGGACAGTAAAGCCTGCGCTTTTGAGCTCGCGGGTGAGAAGCTGAAGCAGAAGTCGGTTCATGAACACGCCGCCCGAGAGCGCGACGGTGTCGATGCCCTCGTGCACGCAGATATCGCTGGCGATGCGCGCCGAGGAGCGCGCGACGGCGACATGGAAATCGAGTGCGAGCCCGTCGGCGGGCGCTCCGGCTTCAATTCCTCCCAAAAGTGCCTCAAAGAGCGCTTTCTGGTCCAGAACATAGGGGCCGTCCAGCCACGATGGGCCAGATGCGAAATAGCCGGCGTTGTCGTCGGGAAAATGGGCGATTTCGTTGTCGAGCGCGCGCCAGGCGGCGGCTTCGAGTTCTATGGCGGGTTCGCCCTCGTAGGTTGCCTTGTCGCAGATGCCCAGAATTGCTGCCGCGGCATCAAAGAGACGCCCCATGCTGCTGGTACGCGGGCTGTTGATGCCGCGCTCGATCATGGTGGCTGTCACGCTGCGCGTTTGTTCGTCGAGGCTGTCCAAAAGCCGAGCGGCACCTGGGTGCTCGAGCAGGCCGAGCTCACTGAGCAGGGCGAAGGCGTTGCGGCGGGCGTCGCGCACGGAGGCCGCCCCACCGGGGAGCGCCCAGGTGCGCAAATGCGCGGCGCGCTCAAAGCCGCCAAGGCTGGCAACAAGAAACTCGCCGCCCCAAATGGTCCCATCGGTGCCGGCGCCGGTGCCGTCAAAGGCGATGCCAAGGACGCGCGCGTCGGTTGTAAGCTGGCCCGCGGCGATGGCCTCGGCCATTACGCTCGCGATATGCGCATGATGGTGCTGCACCTCGACGAGCGGCAGATTGCATTTTCGCGTCTGCTCGCGCGCCCACTGGCCCGATAGATAGCTGGGGTGTAAATCGCAGGCCAAGGCGGCGGGCGCCAAGTCAAAGAGATCTTCCAAGCGCGTGCGCGCGGCGTTCCAGGCATCGAAGGTCCCGCCGTTTTCAACATCGCCGATATGCTGCGACACAAAACAGGTCGCCTCGCCGTTCGTCCCTTCACGCGTGAGCGCAATCGTGGCCTTTTGTTGTGGCCCGCAGGCGAGCACGCAGGACGGAGCGCCGTCGAGCGCCGGCAACGGCAGCGGCTGGGGTGCATATCCGCGAGCGCGGCGAACGGGCATAATGGCGCCGTCGACCACGCGCACTACAGAGTCGTCGTAGCGCGAGAGGATCGCGCGGTCGTTACCGAGCAACGCGTCGGCGATGCCGGCAGCAACGAGGTGTTCCCAGGCAAGGTCGTCGTCGGTCTCGATGGGTTCTTCGCTCAGGTTTCCGCTGGTCATGACGAGCGCGTGCATACCGTGCGACGCGGCAGCTGCAAGCAGAAGATGCTGAAGCGGGGTGTAGGGGAGCATAACGCCAAGCTCGGGCAGGTCGCGCGCGACGGACGGTGCGAGTACGAGGGCGTCGGAAGAATCGCCGTCGTTCCCGCAAACAGCCCGCCGGCGCAGCAGCACGATGGGGCGGATACTGCCGGCGAGCAGATCGCGTTCAGCATCGTCGATATAGCACAGGCGCCCGGCATCGGCAAGACTGCGCACCATAACGGCAAGCGGCTTGTTGCTGCGGCGTTTGCGGCGGCGAAGCTCGGCTACCGCCTGCTCGTTGGAGGCGTCGCATGCCAAGTGGAATCCGCCCAGGCCCTTGATGGCGACGATGCCACCGCTGGCCAGCAGCTCAACGCAGCGCTCGATAATGGCGTCGCTGACCTCGCGTGTGGTGCCGACGGCCGGTGTCGCGGACGAATTCCCGCACGCATCGCCGTTCACAGCCTCGCGCCACGTAATATGCGGCCCGCAATCAAAGCAGGCATCGGGCTGTGCGTGAAAGCGACGGTCGAGTGGATCGGCATACTCTGCGGTGCAGGCGGGGCACATGGGGAAACGGTCCATCGAGGTAGCCGCTCGGTCATAAGGCAGCGACCGGATGATGGTAAAGCGTGGGCCGCAGTTAGTGCAGTTGATAAAGGGGTAGTGATAGCGTCGGTCGGCGGGATCGAACAACTCGCGCAGGCAATCGTCACAGGTAGCGATGTCGGGCGAGACGAGCGTCGTGTGTGCGGTCTGGTCCTGCGATGCTACGATGCGAAAGCCCTGTTCATCGGCGGCATCCCAACCGTTGGCTGCCAGGTCCACAACCTCGACATACTCTATGCGGGCTGCTGCAGGTGCATGCTCAGAAAGCGCGGCAACAAAAGCATCGAGCGCATCGGCCGGAGCGTGCGCCTCGATATGCACGCCGTCGCCCGCATTGAGCACCCATCCGCAAATGCCATGCGCCATGGCCTCGCGATACACAAACGGTCGCATGCCAACACCCTGCACAATGCCCGTCACATGAATATGCACATGCCGCATGCGACACCCCTCATCAAAACCGACCAAAAAAGGACAGGTTTATTTTGGTCGGTAAAACTTCTAAACCTGCCAAAACAAACCTGTCCCTATTTGGCAGGTGCGCTGCGGGAAATCCCGCTACAGCCCCAGGCTCTGCTTGGTGGCGGCGCACGTGAGCTCGCCGTGCTTAACGCCGCGCAGGCCCAGCAGACGGTCGGCTAGTTCGTAGACGTGCTCGCCGCGACCCTTGAGCGCCAGAATCTCCAAGCAGTTGTGGTGATCCAGATGCACGTGCATGGTCGATACGATCTCGTCGGTGTAGTCGTGCTGCACCTCGTCCAGGCGGCGCGTCAGGTCGCCGGTATGGTGGTCGTAGATCATGGTGAGCGACCCGATAACATGCTCATCGGGCGTGCGCATCTGCTCTTTGGCGATCGAGGCGCGAATCAGGTCGCGCACGGCCTCGGATCGGTTGGCCACGTCGCCGCGGCGTGCGATCTGCTCGTCAAAACGGCGCAGCAGGTCGTCGGGTGCGGTAACCGAAAAACGGACCAGCTCGGAGCCGGAGCCACTACAGTGGCAGCCCGCGTCACCGTCCGCCCCGTGCGGGTGCTCGTGCTCGTACCCGCAGCCGTGCTCGTGTTCGGCCACCTTACACCAGCTTCACGGAGCCGACGGAGTTGTGGTCGGCCTCGATGGCCTCTTCGTAGCCCTCGAGTGCGTCGTGGGCCTCGTGCAGCGCGGCCATGGCGGCCTCGAGCTTGGCGCCGATGCGCTCCATGTCAAAATTCTCGGTCGCATGCAGCAGCTGATGGCTCCACTCGTGAGCGAGCTCGATGGTATCGTCGACCTGCTTGACGCTCATGGCAAGCTGGCTCATGTTCATTCCGACGTCATGCATGGGAAATCTCCTTTTGTATGGGGCAGTTCAGTGGTTCAGATTTTACTACGCCCGCTCTGCGCGCAGCTGCATAAGAAAACGGGTACGAGTCTGTGCGACCCGCACCCGTTCACTGGGGGCTGTTTGTAACTACCATACTATCCGTGGTCGCCCGCGCCGCACCCGGCGGTCCGGCGAGCGGTGCAAAACCGCTCATGGACGGCAGGCAGACGGTAACATGTAACAAGCGTATTACAGATGCTTCTCCAGCAGCGCCTGCAGTCTCGCCTTGGGCAGAGCGCCAACCGAGCGGTCAATCTCCTCGCCGTTCTTAAACACAATCAGCGTGGGGATGCTCATGACGCCATACTTCATGGCCAGGTCCTGGTTGTCGTCGACGTTGCACTTGGCAACGGCGAGCTTGCCCGCCAGCTCATCGGCAACCTCGTCAACGATGGGCGAGAGGGATCGACAGGGCCCGCACCACGGTGCCCAAAAATCGACCAACACGGGCAGGCTGTCGTTAACGATGGAATCGAAGTTCTCGGGGGTAATCTGATTAATGTCAGCCATGGTGACCTCCATAATGCGACGCGGCTCGGCCGCGTAAAACTCAGTACGACCGTGCTTATACCCAGCCGCCCGCAAAGCAACCACTCGCGGGCAGCTCTTTTATATAATGGTGGGCACGCAAACGATTGGAGAGCGCATGTCCACGTCACAAAGCCAGAAAAAAGAAGCCATCGCCCAGGCGGCCGAGCAGGAGCTCACATCGCTTGCGGTCCGTGGCGTGCGTATCGCGGGCAACGCGTGCTCGCCGATCGTGCTGGTCAAAGGCGATTTGGACGAGGCCGAGCGTTCGGGTGGCGAGCTTGCCGCCGGCCCGGATGGCGCGGCGTTGCGCAAGGCGCTTGGGGCCATCGGCTACGCGCCCGAGGATTTTTGCGTGCTGGCAAGCGTCGCCGGCGTGGGTGACGGAGCGGTCGCGGTGGGCGAGACTCTGCCGTGCGAGCTGTTCCGTGAGGCGCTTGAGGCTTTGGACCCCGAGGCAGTGCTACTGCTCGACAACAACGCGGCTGACGCCATGCGCGAGACCTACGCCGATATGCTCGTGGCGATCGATGACTTCGACACCGCCATGCTCAAGCCCGGCTTGGTCGCCCATGTGCAGGGTCGCCGCGTGCTCGCGCTCGACGGTTTTGAGGCGGCGCTCACTGACAAAGCCGCCAAGCAGCGCATGTGGGCATACATCAAGCAGCTGACCCCGGCGGCCGCTCCGCTGTAGCGGATTGGCGCCGGCGAGCGATTGCCTGGCGGGCAAGGCGCGCCTCGAGATCGGCGCCGCACATCTACATCACAGCGCGCAGCTCAAACCGATCGCCGTTAATGCGGAACTGGCAGTTGCCGTTCATGCGCTCCACGGCAAGTTTGATGCTCCTGGTGCCAAAGCCGTGGCCCGCATGCCGGGTCACGGGCATGCCGTCGACCATGCGCGGCGCGCGGTCAAACGTGTTGGAAACTAACAGCAGCAGCTGGCCGTCCTCTAATCGCAGGTCAAAGTCGACGAATCGCTTTCCTTGGGGTGCGGCGCTTGCGGCGGTGATAGCGTTTTCCAAGGCATTTGAGAGCACGCTAAACAGGTCGGCGTCACCTACGTGGATGGTTTCGGGTACGGCGGCGCGCAGGTTGGCGGTAATGCCGTTTCTATTGATATCCGAGTTAAATGACGAAAGCGCGATGTTTACGGTCTCGTTGGCGCAGAAGCGGCGTACGGCGGTGCGGTCGCCGGCTTCGCAGAGTTCGTCGATGCGATCGAGCGCCTCGTCGGTGTGGCCCTCCTCAATTAAAGCGGCCAGGCCGCGTAGGAAGTGGCGCATGTCGTGGCGAAGAATCGACAGCTCGCGCCCAGATTGACGCCAAGCCTCGAGCTCTTTGATGGCGGCGCTGTCGCGGGTTTCGAGCATCCAGCGCTCTCGCTCGGCGGTTTCCTTTTCTTCGTATTCGCGCAGGTAAACGGCAAGAAACATAAGATAGAAGGCACAGAGCGCAAATGCCAAAAACTCAACCGTTACCACCGAGCCCGAGTGGAACAGCGTGGTGTAGACGTTGGTGGCATAGTCAAAGACGTAATAGACGAGCGGCAGGATTAAAAGGATGCCCAGTTCGGTGGTGCTTTTAATCGCCAAGCGCGGACCGATGTCGCCGGCCCAATGCAACAGGACGGCAAAGACGGCGAGTGTGGTCGCGATGCGCGCCAGATAGTAGGCGATCTGAGAATCGGTTGCGGCAAATGCGGCGATGCCCATCCAATTGCTGAACTGGCAGCTCAGATAGGCGCTCGTAATGCCGAGCACGGCAAGCAGCGGGCTCAGGCGGTAGCGCGCACACAAATAGATGACGAGCGGCAGATGCACGACGAGCGGATATACCTGGCGGGCGAAAAGCTCGCCGCCGACGGCATTGGCGAGGCCAAATGCGCAGCCGGTTACGGCACCGACCAGCACCAGTTCAAGCGCATGACGCCGGTTGATCTCGATACCGCACAGCGCCGCCGAGGCAAAGACGCCAAAGAGCAGCGTCGTGGCGTGGTGGATTGCCCAAAGGACCATTTCGACCGAGGAGACCATCAGTGTCTCCCACCCTCAAAGCGAACCGCAAAGTAGGCGTCTTGGAATCCCTGCTTGCAGCTGCGCGAAAGCGGGATGCACGCACCCGAGCGCATGACGATGTCCGTGCGGTCAAAGTGATCGATATTGCGCAGGTTGACCTGGTAGCTGCGGTGGCATTTAAAGAAGACTGCGTTTTGCTCCAAGCGGTCCTCGACGCTGCGGAACGACTCGAGTGCTTCGATATCGCGTCCGTCGCGCAGGTGGAAGACCACGTGCTTGTTGCGCGCCTCGGCATATTCGATGTCGGACAGGCGCAGGGCGTGGTAGCCAAAGGACGTTTTGATCACGAGCTCGTCGGTTGCCGCCGGGCGCATGCTCGAAAGCTCGTCGAGCAACTGCGCCAGGCGTTCGTAAGTCACGGGCTTGAGCAGATAGTCGAAGGCACGGACCTCATAGGACTCCAGCGCGAACTCGGGCGATGAGGTGAGGAACACCAGACGCACAGCGGTATCGGATTGGCGCAACTCCCGCGCGGTGTCCATGCCGTTGACGAGCGGCATGATCATGTCGAGCAGAATGATGTCGGCGCGCGATGCAGCATGGCGGGCCAGCAGGTCCTCGCCGCGCGTGACGAGCGCAACGTCGACTGCCGTGCCCGTCTCGGTCGACCAACGGTCGATCATCCGGTGCAGTCTATCTAGAAAAGCGACATCATCGTCGCAGGCAATAATCTTGAGCATTCGGCCCCCTTAAGTAGTTCGATTTTGCCACATCGGGCACGCGCCGCTTGCGGGGGTGCGGACCGTTTGCGCCTCACGGCGTGCAGCTCGCGCCAAGCGGTGTTGCGGTGGCGAAAGATGCCTCCTGCGCTATCGAAAGCCCGGCTATCCTCAGCTTGCCAGTTCGAAAATGGACCTGCCACATGATTGAATCTTTATTTCAACTTTACACCTAGGTTTACAGCTGTCTTGTCAGCTGTAAACCTAGGTGTCATACTAAAGCCCCAAGATTCGCCAAAAGAGAGGGGCCTTGATGGCACAGAGCGCGAACATGGATGCGTCGGAGCTTGCACGCGATATCGCGGCCGGCCTGGCATCGGCAACGACGGCAACGGAGCGTGCGGCACTGGTGCCCGCAGAGCTCGTCGAGGCCATTCAGCAACTAAAAACCCAACGTGACGCGGTGATCCTGGCGCACTATTACGTGGCGCCCGAGGTGCAGGCTGTGGCCGATTACGTCGGCGACAGCTTCTACCTGGCAAAGCTTGCCAAGAGTCTGCCGCAGCAGACTATCGTGCTGTGCGGCGTGGAGTTTATGGGCGAGAGCGCCAAGCTGCTCAACCCCACCAAGACCGTGCTGCTGCCCGAGCCGGGCGCGGACTGCCCCATGGCGCACATGGTCAAGCGCGAGACGGTCGACGCGGCGCGCGCCGAGTACGGCGACGACCTGGCCGTGGTGTGCTACGTCAACTCCACGGTCGAGATCAAGAGCTGGAGCGACGTGTGCGTCACCAGCTCCAACGCCGTTAAGATCGTGTCCGAGCTGCCGCAGCAGCATATTCTGTTCATTCCCGACCAAAACCTGGGACGCTTCGTAGCCGAGCAGGTGCCGCAAAAGCACGTCATCCTCAACAACGGCTACTGCCCGCGCCATCACATCATCACCGTCGAGCAGATCGTCGACGCGACGGAGGCCCACCCCGACGCGCTCGTGCTGGCGCACCCCGAGTGCAAGGCCGACGTTCTGGCCGAGGCCGACTACATCGGCTCCACCGCCGGTATCATCAAGTATGCCGAGGAGTCGGACGCGAGCGAGTTCATCATCGTGACGGTCCGCGGCGTGCTCTACGAGCTCGAGCGCCGCTGCCAGGGCACCGGCAAGAAGTTCTATTTCCCCGCGGTGCAGCCCACCTGCGTCAACATGGACCTCATCACGCTCGAAAAGCTCGTGCGCTGCCTGGAGACGGGCGAGGGCGAGGTGCAGATCGGCGTCTCGGACGAGGCGGCAGACCAGGCCAAGCTCACGCTCGACCGTATGCTCGAGTACGCAGCGCGCTAGAACAATGTTGCATGAGGGACGGTCCCTTATGTCACATTACAAGGGAGAGGATTCCTGTGGAAACCAAGCAATACCCCGATATGGAGTGCGACGTCGTTATTGCCGGCTGCGGCGTGGCGGGTCTGTACGCGGCCCTCAATCTGCCGACGAGCACGCGCGTGATCATGCTCTCCAAGGGCGCGGTCGATGAGTGCGATTCGATGCTCGCGCAGGGCGGCATCTGCGTGCTGCCCGAGGGCTCGGACTACGATGCCTTCTTTGAGGACACCATGCACGCCGGCCACTACGAGAACCGCCGCGAGAGCGTCGACATCATGATTCGCTCGAGTCGCTCGGTCATCAACGACCTGCTAGCGATGGGCGTGGATTTTGAGCGCAAGGCCGACGGCAGCCTCAATTTTACCCGCGAGGGCGCGCACAGCCGTCCGCGCATTGCCTTCCATGCCGACATTACGGGCAAGGAGATCACGACCAAGCTGCTCCAGGCCGTTCGCAAGCTGGACAACGTGCAGATTTTGGAGCACGTGGCCATGACCGACATCCTGACCGCCGAGCGCGATGGCGCCACGGTGTGCACCGGCGTCGTCGCCGTAGCCGTGGACGAGGACAACTCGGTTCGCCCCGCCGACGAGCTGGCAAATGCCGCTGAGGGCGTGCATGCCGGTAAGCCGTTTAAGATCCATGCCCGCCACACGCTGTGGGCGACGGGTGGCATTGGCGGCGTGTACGACCACTCGACCAACTACCCGCAGCTCACGGGCGACGCCTGCTACATCGCTCAGGAGCATGGCATTAAGATGGAGCACCTGGACTACGTGCAGATTCACCCCACGGGACTGTTCTCGCCGCAGCCGGGCCGCACCTTCCTGATCAGCGAGAGCTGCCGCGGCGAGGGCGCGATTTTGCTCAACGCCGCTGGTGAGCGCTTTACCGACGAGCTTCAGCCGCGCGATGTGGTCGCCGCCGCTATTCGCGAGCAGATGAAGCAGGACGGTACCGAGCACGAGTGGCTGAGTTTTGCCCCCGTCGAGCGCGATGTGGTGACCGGGCACTTTGCCAACATTCGCGCGCGCTGCCTGGAGGACAGCCGCGACATCTTGGACGAGCCCATCCCCGTTACGCCCACGCAGCACTACTTTATGGGCGGCGTGTGGGTCGACAAGGACGGCCGCACCTCGATGCCCGAGCTCTACGCCGCCGGCGAGACGGCCTGCAACGGCGTTCACGGCAAGAATCGCCTGGCTTCAAACAGCCTGCTCGAGGCGCTGGTCTGGGGTCGTCGCGCCGCGTGGTATATGCGTACCGGCGAGTCACTGGCCGTGGAGCAGGCAGGCGATCCCGCGCTCGATGGCCGTCATCGCGCCCTGGGCGCCGACACCCTGGCAATCGATGATTTGGCCCGTGCCGCCGGCACGCAGGCCGTGGAGGAATAGACCATGAATCCCATTACCATGAAGCTCGTCGTCGATGATCTGATTTTGCAGGCCCTGCGCGAGGACATTACCTTTGAGGACGTGAGCACGGCGAGCGTGTGCCCCACGGCGCGCCCCGCCACGGTGGAGCTTATCGCCAAAGCCGATGGCATCATCGCCGGCCTAGACGTGTTCTCCCGCACCTTTGAGCTGCTGGATCCGCAGAGCTCCGTGTTGTTCGATGTCTCGGATGGCGACGAGGTGCACGCCGGCGACCATGTGGGTCAGGTGCGCGGCGACGCGCGCGTGTTGCTTTCGGGCGAGCGCGTGGCGCTCAACTACCTGCAGCGCATGAGCGGCATCGCTACTTACACGCATCGGATGGCGGCTGCGCTCGAGGGTACCAAGACCGTGCTTGTCGACACGCGCAAGACCACACCGGGCATGCGTGTGTTTGAAAAGGCGGCAGTCGAGATCGGCGGTGGCAGCAACCACCGCTATAACCTGTCGACGGCTGTCATGCTCAAGGACAACCACATCGACGCCGCCGGTGGCGTGACGCGTGCGATCGAGATGGCGCGCGCCCATGCATCGTTTACCACGACGGTCGAGATCGAGTGCGAGAACCTGGACATGGTGCGCGAGGCCGTGGAGGCCGGCGCCGACATCATCATGTTCGACAACATGACCCATGACGACATGGCCGCCGCTATTGAACTTATCGCCGGCCGCGCCAAGACCGAGTGCTCGGGCAACGTGGATGCCAGCAATATCCGCGCGCTTGCCGACCTGGGCGTTGACTTTATTAGCTCGGGCGCCCTGACGCACTCCGCGCCGATCCTCGACCTCTCGCTTAAGCACCTGCGTCTGCTGGACGGTAAATAATGAACGCCCGCGAGCGTCGCCGTGCCATCATGGCCGTGCTCGAGGGGGCCAAGGGGCCCGTATCGGGCAGCGCGCTTGCCCGCGAGGTGGGTGTGAGCCGCCAGATCGTGGTGCAGGACATCGCCCTGCTGCGCGCCGATGGGCACGATATCGTGGCGACCAATCGCGGCTACGTGCTGCAGGAGGCCGCGAGTAGCCCCGCCGTGCCCACGCGTCTTGTTAAGGTGCGCCACAGTGTGGAGCAGGCGGGCGACGAGCTCACGAGTATCGTCGACGCGGGTGGCGCCGTGCTCAACGTGATCGTCAATCACCGCGTGTACGGTAAGATCACGGCCGACCTGGACATCCGCAATCGTCGCGATGTTGAGCGCTACCTGCACGATATCGAGAGCGGCAAGAGCTTTCCACTACTAACGGTGACGAGCGGTTACCACTTCCATCGCATCGCGGCGGAGGACGAGCAGACCCTCGACGAGATCGAGGCCATGCTCAAGGAAAAAGGCTACCTAGCCGATTTAATGCCCTACGAGGATGATTTGTCCTAGCCCGACAGCGTCCCCAATTAGCTGCCCACGAATGCAAAAGGAGGCCTCCGCGGCGATGCGGAGGCCTCCTTTTTGTGCACGGTGTACTTCTGAGTGTGCAAGTGGGGGAGTTGTTACTCCTCGACGATCTCGGTGATCGCGCCAGCGGGGCAAGCGTCCTGGCAAGCGCCACAGGCGACGCAGGAGTCCTCGTCAGCGACGGTAGCGACGTCCTGGAGCTCCAGAACGCCAGCGGGGCAGGAGTCGACGCAAACGCCACAAGCGATGCACTCGTCGGCATCAATTACGGGATGAGCCATGGTAGTTTCCTCTCTGTTGACCGACGCTACAGGCGATGTGCGTCGGTTTGATTCGGGCAAAAACATACCACGGCAGCGACCGTTTGCAATACCCTCTGACCGGCATCTTCATACCGTTCGCCGAGTATGCCACGGCTTACTAAAAAACACGCAGGTGGGGCCGTTGAGCTGCGCAAATGTTAGCTAAAGGTGACTTGAAATATTGGGCATTTGAGCACGCTTACGGAAAGCGCGACCCGGAATTGACGCTCAGACTGGGACGCGCTTTCCCGATGGACGTCTAGCGGAAACTATGTCCCAGAATTCGCTCTCAAAACGGGATGCAGTTTCCAGTTGAGCGCTCCGCGGGAAACTACATCCCGGAATCGGCTTCCAAACCGGGTCGCGCTTTCCCCGGCTCGCCCCAAAGCCGCCCTGCGCAGCTCCAGGCTCAACCTTCAGTCAACTCTACATAGATTTCAATAGATCTGCCGAGAACTCAAACAGTGCATCTACCTGCGCTTTTACGAACCTAAACTCTCAGAGATAAGAAATCTTATATGAATTGACTTAGATTTTGTATATTCCGGCCCATAAGGGGATACACTACATCCTGAAAGACAAGCCGAAGCGCCGCGCGGCAGACCGCCGAGTCGGTGCAAACGCACAAGAGAGAGGGAATTTCTAATGGGTAAGATTCTTGGTATCGACCTTGGTACTACCAACTCCGCAATGGCCGTCCTCGAGGGCGGTTCTCCGACCATCATCGTGAACGCCGAGGGCGACCGCACCACCCCGTCCGTCGTGGGCTTCCGTGCCGACGGCGACCGCGTCGTGGGCAAGGCCGCTAAGAACCAGGCGGTCACCAACCCCAAGAACACCGTGTTCTCCATCAAGCGCTTCATGGGCCGCAAGTACTCCGAGTGCACCTCCGAGATCAAGACCGTGCCGTACGAGGTCAAGGAGGGCCAGGGTGGCCGTGCCGTCGTCGACATCGAGGGCAAGGATTACACCGCCGAGCAGGTGAGCGCCATGACGCTCGCGAAGATGAAGGCCGACGCCGAGAAGTATCTGGGCGAGACCGTCACCGACGCCGTCATCACCGTCCCGGCCTACTTCAACGACGCCCAGCGTCAGGCCACCAAGGACGCCGGTAAGATCGCCGGCCTCAACGTCAAGCGTATCGTCAACGAGCCGACCGCTGCTGCTCTTGCCTATGGCCTGGACAAGCAGGGCACCGACCAGCGCATCCTGGTCTTCGACCTGGGCGGCGGCACCTTCGACGTCTCCATCCTCGACCTCGCCGACGGCGTGTTTGAGGTTCTGTCCACCTCGGGCGACAACCACCTGGGCGGCGACGACTGGGATCAGCGCGTCATCGACTGGATGGCCGATAAGTTCCAGCAGGAGAACGGTGTCGACCTGCGTCAGGACCCCATGGCCCTGCAGCGTCTGAAGGAGGCTGCCGAGAACGCCAAGAAGGAGCTCTCCGCCGCCCAGCAGACCACCATCAACCTGCCGTTCATTACCATGAACCAGTCCGGCCCGCTGCACCTCAACTACACGCTGACCCGCGCCGAGTTCGAGAAGATCACCCGCGACCTGCTCGAGCGCTGCAAGCAGCCTGTCACCAACGCCCTGCGCGACGCCAAGCTTAAGCTCTCCGATCTGACCGAGGTCATCCTCGTCGGCGGCTCCACCCGTATGCCCGCCGTCCAGGAGCTCGTCAAGACCATGACCGGCAAGCAGCCCAACATGTCCGTGAACCCCGACGAGGTCGTTGCCGACGGTGCTGCCGTCCAGGGCGGCGTGCTCACCGGCGACGTCGAGGGCATCCTGCTGCTCGACGTTACCCCGCTGTCGCTGGGCGTCGAGACCATGGGCGGCATCATGACCAAGATGATCGACCGCAACACCACGATCCCGACCTCCAAGACCGAGGTCTACTCCACCGCTGCCGACAACCAGACTAGCGTCGAGATCAACGTGCTCCAGGGCGAGCGCGAGCTTGCCCGCGACAACAAGTCGCTCGGTAAGTTCCAGCTGACCGGCATCCCGGCTGCCCGCCGCGGCGTGCCGCAGATCGAGGTCACCTTCGACATCGACGCCAACGGCATCGTCAAGGTCTCCGCTAAGGACAAGGGCACCGGCAAGGAGCAGCAGATCACCATTTCCGGCTCCACCGCGCTTTCCGACGACGAAGTCGATCGTATGGTCAAGGACGCCGAGGCTCATGCCGAGGAGGACAAGAAGCAGAAGGAAGAGGTCGAGGTCCGCAACCAGACCGACAGCCTGTGCTACTCCACCGAGCAGACCCTCAACGAGCTGGGCGACAAGGTTTCCGCCGATGTGAAGTCCAAGGCCGAGGCCGCTATCGCCGACGCCAAGAAGGCGCTCGAGGGCTCTGACGTCGAGGCCATCAAGGCCGCCGGCGAGTCCCTGCAGTCTGTGGCCTACGAGCTGGCCCAGGTTGTCTACGCCGACGCTCAGCAGCAGACCGACGGTGCCGCCGGTGCCCAGCCTGCCGACGATGACGTTGTCGACGCCGACTACGAGGTTGTGGACGACGAGGACAAGTAATCATGTCCGCCCGTAAAGCTCGCACGGAGGCGGCTGCCGCTGGCGCCGCCCCCGTTGACTCTGAGGAGAAGGACGTGAAGATTCCCGTAGAGGCCGTTGACGATACCGAGGCCAACGAGGCCGAGGCCGCCGAGGCTGCCGAGAACCAGGTAGAGGATTCCAACAAGGAGGCGACGATGACCGAGGACGAGATGGTGGAAGCCGCTATCCGCGCCGGTGAGGAAGCCGCCGACAACGACTTTAAGCTCAAGTTCGAGCAGGCTCAGAAGGAGCTTGCCGACGTGCGCAATGAGCTCGATGCTGCGGCAGAGGCTCAGAAGGCCGCCGAGGACAAGGCAAAGGACGCCACCGAGCGCACCGCCCGTCTGCAGGCCGACTGGGAGAACTTCCGTCGCCGCACCGCCACCGAGCGCATCGCCGAGCGTGAGCGTGCGACCGAGAAGCTCGTCACCGCGCTGTTGCCGGTGATCGACGATATCGAGCGCGCGGTCGATCACGCTCGCGGCCAGGAACTTTCCGACGACTTTAAGCAGTTCGTCGATGGCGTTGACGCGGTACATGCCAAGCTGCTCGACGTGTTTGCGCATGAGGGCGTTGAGCCCATCGACCCCAAGGGCGAGGCGTTCGATCCGCTCGAGCATCAGGCTGTGGGTCGCGTCGAGGACGCATCGCAGTACGACGAGACCGTCAACGATGTGTACCAGAAGGGCTACCGCATGGCGGATCGCATCCTGCGTTCCGCGATGGTGACGGTGACCTACGGTGGCGAGAAGCGCCCCGCACCGGAGCCCGAAGCGGCGCCCGAGGATGCTACGGCCGATACGGTCGAGAGCACCGAGGAGTAATTGAGAAGGGCCCCGGGGCAACACCCGGGGCCCTTTCTGGCCTAGTGCCATATGAAAGCATGAGCCGTCGTCTGCATGGGCGGCGGACGTAACAGGAGAGGAGCTACGATGGCTGCAGGCAAAACCTTCTATGACATCCTGGGCGTATCCAAGAGCGCCTCCGACAAAGAGATCAAGAGCGCGTTTCGCAAGCTCGCGCAAAAATATCACCCCGATGCCGGCGGCGACGAGGCCAAGTTCAAGGAGATCAGCGAGGCCTACGAGACGCTTTCGGACGAGAAGAAGCGCAAAGAGTACGACCAGATGCTCATGTTTGGCGGCATGCCGGGCGCAGGCGGCGCGTATGGCGGAGGCTACGGTGCCGGCGCGGGCGCCAGCGGCTGGGGCGACATCTTCGACAGCATCTTTAGCGGCAACGGCGCCTGGGGCAGCGATTGGGGCTCGGGCTTTGCCGGGGCTGCGGGCGCTGCCGGTGCCGGCGCGGGTCGCGGCCGCGCTCGCAAGGGCGGCGACCTGTCGCTGACCGTCGATGTGACGGCTGAGGACGCGTTCCGCGGCGTGACGCACAAGGTCACCTATCGCATTCCCTCGACAGGCGAGCAGCAGACCATTACGGTCTCGGTGCCCGCGGGCGCGGTCGACGGCGGCAAGCTACGCTACAAGCGTCGCGGCGAGTACGGCGTTGCGGGTGGCGAGCGCGGCGACCTGGTCGTGACCACGCATGTGGAGGAGCACCCGCTGTTTAAGCGCAAAGGTGCCGACGTGACCATGGAGGTACCGGTCTCGGTCTACGAGGCGGCGCTCGGCTGCACGGTGGACGTGCCGACGCCCGGTGGTGCGACGGTTCGTCTGAAGGTGCCCGCGGGTACCCAGACGGGCAAGAAGTTCCGCTTTAAGGAGATGGGCGCGCCCGACGTTAAGCATCGCGGGCGCACCGGTGCGCTGCTTGTCGAGATCAAGGTGCAGGTTCCCACGAACCTGTCTGATGACGAGCGCGATGCCATGACCAAGCTGCGCGAGGCCGACACGCGCGACTACCGCGAGAAGGTCAACCGTTACAAGGCGACGTACTAGGGCGGTCGCGGCGCACGCCCACGCCCGCGGGCTTATGATGGACGATAACGAGACGGAAAGGGGTCAGGTAGCATGGCCGAGGACAATAGGAACAAACCGCTGTACATGATCAGCGTGGCGGCCGAGTTGACCGGCATGCATCCGCAGACTCTGCGCGTCTACGAGTCCAAAGGCTTGGTGAACCCCCAGCGCTCGGGCGGCAACACGCGCCTGTATTCGCGTGCCGATATCGAGCGTCTGGAACTCATCAACCAACTCACCGACGAGGGCATCAACCTCGCCGGCGTGGTGCGCATCCTCGATATGAAGGAGCGTGCTGAGGAGCGCGAGCGCGAGAACGAGAAGCTCCGCGCCCGCGTACGCCAGCTCGAGGAAGAGCTGCACGAGTACAAGATGCAGAAGAAGATCACCGCCCTGGCCCCGCGCGACGGCTCGGTTAACCCCGAGCAGGTCATGCGCAAGCTTTTGGGCGCCGGCGGAGATCTCTAGGTTACGCCGTTCTGCCGAACGGCGTAACGGCTCGACGCTGCGCGGGCCGCATTTGGACAATCTGACGTTCAACTTCAAGGGCGCGACCAGAAGGTCAGCGCCCTTTCGTTTCACGTCACCTTGCCTCAAATGCGGCCCGCTCGCTGTCCGTCCTCTACCTGCGGCGTTGCCTTGCTCGCTCTGGTGTAGTCATTGGACGTTCTTAAATGACTAGTCGGAAGGGACACTCTTGCACTAAATCTGCTGGCTCACACTAGGCTCGTTCTGTGCTTTACTGAGATAAAGTGAACGTGTAGATTCGTAACCCACTCGCAACCGTTCTATGGCACGATATTGAACGAATGTATGCTATGCGCCCGAGCCTTTCGGGCAGAGTGGGAGACAGTATGGTCAAGCTGTACGAGGACGGCATCTACCTGCGCGGCGGCAGCGAGGTTGTGCCTGCGGCCGAGGCTGCCGAGCGCGGTATTAAGCAGACGCCCGAGGATGCCAAGCGCGGTACCATCGCGTATTCGATCCTCCAGGCACACAATACGTCCGGCAACCCCGAGGCACTCAAGATCCGCTTCGATGCCATGGCGAGCCACGACATCACCTTTGTCGGCATCATCCAGACGGCGCGCGCCTCGGGCATGGAGCAGTTCCCGCTGCCCTACGTGCTCACCAACTGCCATAACTCGCTGTGCGCCGTGGGCGGCACCATCAACGAGGATGACCACGTCTTTGGCCTTTCTGCGGCCAAGAAGTACGGCGGCATCTTCGTTCCGCCGCACATCGCTGTCATCCACTCCTTTATGCGCGAGAACTTCGCGGGCTGCGGCAAGATGATCCTGGGTTCCGACTCGCACACCCGCTACGGCGCTCTGGGCACCATGGCCGTGGGCGAGGGCGGTGGCGAGCTGGCAAAGCAGCTGCTGCGCGATACCTACGATGTCGCCTACCCCGGCGTTGTGGCCATCTACCTCACGGGTGCCCCGCGCCCCGGCGTCGGCCCGCACGATGTGGCGCTCGCCATCATCCGCGCCGTCTTCGCCAAGGGCTACGTCAAGAACAAGGTCATGGAGTTTGTGGGCCCGGGCATCGCGAGCATGACGACCGATTACCGCAACGGCGTCGACGTCATGACCACCGAGACCACCTGCCTTTCCTCCATCTGGGCTACCGACGAGGACACGCATGCGTTCCTGACCATGCACGGCCGTGGCGACGACTACCGCGAGCTCAAGCCCGCCGATGTCGCCTACTACGACGGCTGCGTCGAGGTCGATCTGTCGAGCATCAAGCCCATGATTGCGCTGCCGTTCCATCCTTCCAACGGCTTTGAGATCGACGAGCTCAACGAGAACCTCGAGGACATCCTGCATGAGGTGGAGCTCGAGGCCGCCAAGATCGGCGAGGGCAAGACGCACTTTAGCCTGCTCGACAAGATCGTCGACGGCAAGCTGCATGTGCAGCAGGGCGTTATCGCCGGCTGCTCGGGCGGCAACTACGACTCCGTGGTCCAGGCTGCCCGCGTGCTCAAGGGCGCCAACACCGGCTGCGGCGAGTTCTCGCTGTCGGTCTACCCCACGAGCCAGCCCGTGGCACTCGAGCTTACGCGTCGTGGCTATATCTACGATCTTATGGAGGCCGGCGCGATCGTGCGCACGGCATTCTGCGGCCCGTGCTTTGGCGCCGGCGACACGCCTGCCAACAACGGCCTTTCGATCCGCCACACCACGCGCAACTTCCCCAACCGCGAGGGTTCCAAGCCGGGCAATGGCCAGCTGAGCGCCGTGGCCCTGATGGACGCCCGCTCCATTGCGGCGACGGCTGCCAACGGCGGCGTCCTGACGCCGGCGACCGACCTGCCCGAGGAGACTTGGGACGAGGCTTGCGAGTACACCTTTGACGACGCGCCGTACAAAAAGCGCGTGTACTGGGGCTTTGGCAAGGCGGAGCCTGCCGACGAGCTGGTCGAAGGCCCCAACATCAAGCCGTGGCCTGCGATGGAGCCCCTCGGCGACGATATCCTGCTCAAGGTGTGCTCCAAGATCATGGACCCGGTCACCACGACCGACGACCTCATTCCTTCGGGCGAGACGAGCTCCTTCCGCTCCAACCCGCTGGGCCTGGCCGAGTTTACGCTCAGCCGTCGCGACCCGGCCTACGTGGGTCGTTCCAAGGAGGTCGACGCCGTGGAGAAGCGTCGCGTTGCCGGTGAAGCCGCGGGCGACCTGGCGGCGCTCGATGCCGAGCTTGCAAGCGTGTTTGAGGCGCTGGCCGGCGCCGGTGTCGCGGCCGATGCCAAGGCGACTGAGTACGGCTCCATGCTCTATGCCAAGAAGCCCGGTGACGGTTCTGCCCGTGAGCAGGCTGCGAGCTGCCAGCGCGTGATCGGTGGCCTGGCCAACATCGTCCACGAGTACGCCACCAAGCGCTATCGCTCCAACGTGATGAACTGGGGCATGGTGCCCTTCCAGATGGAGGCCGAGCCCAACTTTGAGGTGGGCGACTACGTCTTTGTGCCGGGGATTCGCACTGCGCTCGATGGCGACCTGAAGAATATCGCTGCCTACGTGGTGCGTGCCGACGGTGCGGTTGAGCAGATTGAGCTCTACATTGCCGATATGACGGCAGAGGAGCGTGCCATCGTCAAGGCCGGCTGCCTGATCAACTACAACAAGTTCAAGGCCGCTGCCGAGTAACGTTGCTGTACGCCCCGGACACACCTTTCCCTCGTGCTCACGCGCTTCGCGAGGGTCGCCCGAGGGAAAGGTGTGTCCGGGGCTACCGCGACGTTCTCGTTGGGTCTTGAGGGACGCTAATAAATAGACTTGCTTGATGCCGCTTCTGTTAATGGGCGGCTTCTTTTTGTCGAAAACAACCACGAAGGGGCAAGCACCTTTGCGGTGGCTCGATTCGTCTTAATCTGTAACAACTTGGCCGCTAAAAGTGGGCTTGGTGTTACAGATTAAGACAAACGATCGCCGCTGATCATTTCATCTCAATCTGTAACATCTAAGATCGAAAAGGGCCGCTAGATGTTACAGATCGAGACAGTCGAGTGCCAGAGTCGAAAACCACCACAAAGGGGCCTGTCCCTTTCGTGGTGGTGGGGGGCGAGCTCGATGCTGCCGTGCTCGCTGAACGACATTCTAATGAGCGTCTCTACAGGATTTCATCTGGGCTGGCGGGCTTGGTTGTTTTGGGGATGCCGAGTTTGGATGACGCGAAATCGTCAACATTGTCCTTAATTCCGTCTTTGGTGTAGACAGTGACCATATAGGTGCTGTGTCCGAATTCGCCCTTGTCGCGTGTTGCCCAGGCATCCCAGTAGGCGGCCCCGTTTCGCCCTTTGATTTTTCCGACACGGCGGAGTTCTGTTCGCTTTAATTTCCGGTTGCTATAGATGGTTCGACCGGCTTCCGCGGTGAGCCCGCACTGTCCAAGCAGCTTGTCGAGGACTTGGTTCATGTGGCGCTCATCGGTGTTTGGTGCGTAGTCGTAGGCGAGGGTGATGGAGTCGAGTGGCTGGTCGTCGATCAGATAGTTTAGCGCCTGAGGTTCAAGGCAGAAATAGGGGGAGCATCCGTCGACCTTGCCGAGCAACGGTAACTTGGACTGCCAACTTCCGGTGGGAATTGCATATTCGTAGAACACGCCACGGCAGACAAAGGAGAGCGAGGTGGCACGCGAGCCGGCGTCGATCATCCCGCAAAGATCGAAGGGCGAGGCGATACCAAAAGAAAAGGGCGTGATGACGATAAGGAAGAGCATCACGATGGGTATGGCGAGAATGGCGATGACGTTGCGGCCGGTGGAATGAGACGGCTTCATATGCGCTCCTCGAGACAAAGATCTGTTGAGGATAGGCAGAAATGGATATGTTCAGAGAACAATTCAAGTTTAATCTCATGGCGCGAGATGGTCGACCGTTAGCGTCGAAAACCACCACAAAGGTGCCTGTCCCCTTTGTGGTGGTGAGGAGCGCGCGGCTCCTTTAGGTAATAGTGCTGGCTGGCGATATCATTAGTGCAGGTGGTGAAGGCTTGCATTGTGAGGTGCTTTGCTGTGAGAAGTCCTGCCCGTATTGGATTGATTGTTTTGGCGCTTGCGATCGCTGTGGTTGGCGCGGGCGCTGTCGGTATGGCATTTCTACCTGCTGCGGTGACGGAGCCGGTGGTCAAGCCTGTGACTCAATCTGTCGAACTTCTGACCGGCGACGACAAGCCCGAGACCATTACCGTTGATTTTGATGAGCAGCCGGCTGTGCTGGGTATTAGTAATTATCCACTTATTCAGCTTGGGGCTATGCGCTATACCACGGATTCTAGTCTGATCGACAGGGCGTCCGAGCTGCTCAAGGGCAAAACCTTTAAGCGCTGGTATGGATATGCATCCTATCGGGCAAAAGCGAACGACATGGTTGGCGGATGTCGCTCGTCCATCGAGTTGGACACCGCGAATGGCACTAAGTTATGTGATGTTTCGTACGATCCTGGCTACGAGGGCAATGAGGGGCCGGGTATCTACATCTTGGACGGCGATGTCGCCTATGTCATGGAGGGCAACCAGACCGAGCTCAACGATTTTATGGGTCAGTGCATTCAGGATGCCTATGAACAGACCTGCTTGCCCGACCCGCAGGCTGCACGCGATAGTGGGTCTGCCCGTACATGGTTGTTCGAGGATGAGATGTCCTGGAACGCCGAATCGGGAAGCACGGGTTCGGCGAAGGAGTAGAGACCGCGACCACCACAAAGGTGCCTGTCCTCTTTGTGGTGGTTTTCGGTCTGTCTCGATCTGTAACATCTTGGCCGCTAAAAGTGGCTTGGTGTTACAGATTTAGATTTTTGATCCGGGTGTTTTCTGTTCGTCTCGATTTGTAACAGATAGAGCTCTATTTGCTGACTAGATGTTACAGATTTAGATAAACGGGTGCCGCTGGTCATTTCGTCTCGATCTGTAACATCTAGAGCCATAAACAGCCGCTAGATGTTACAGATTGAGATAGTAAGGGGATGAGGCCGCAGCGGGTGAGCGGGTCTGCCCCCTATCTCTTAATCACTCAGAAAATCTTATATATAGAGACTTAGATTTGTGTATAAGATCGCGCAAAGCTGGCAACAATACTTCTCGAACAACGTGAAGCCGCCCCGTAGGGCGGCCACCCCAAGAGAGGTGATTCCATGAGAATCGATAAGCTAGCAATGACGTCGCGCGAGGCGCTGCAGACCGCCATGAGCACGGCTGCTGACGCGCAGGCCGGCGCGGTGGAGCCGATTCACCTGCTGTCCGCCCTGCTCGGTGCCGGCGAGCGCAATATCTCCGTGATCATCGAGCGCATCGGTGCCGACCCGGCTCAGCTCGCACGCTCCACGCAGGATGCCATCGACCACGCGCCCAAGGTTTCGGGCGAGGGCCAGCAGATGGGTCTTTCCAATGAGCTCGTCCGCGTCATCGAGAAGGCCGAGAAGAAGGCCACCAAGATGGGCGACAGCTTTGTGGTGACCGAGCATCTGCTGATGGCACTTGCCGAGGACAAGGGCGAGGCCGGCCGCGTTCTGCGCGACGCAGGCGTGACCAAGGAGCGCATCGAACAGGTCTACGAGGAGCTGCGTGGCGATGACCGCGTGACGTCCGCCGAGGACAAGACCCAGTTTGAGGCGCTGGAACAGTACGGCCGCAATATCTGCGACCTTGCCCGCGCCGGCAAGCTCGACCCGGTCATTGGCCGTACCGACGAGATCCGTCGCACCATTCAGGTCCTGTCCCGCCGCACCAAGAACAACCCCGTGCTCATCGGCGAGCCGGGTGTCGGCAAGACGGCCATCGTCGAGGGCATCGCCCAGCGTATCGTGGCCGGCGACGTGCCGAGTACCCTGCGCGACCGCGACCTTATCGAGCTCGACATGAGCGCGCTGGTCGCCGGCGCTAAGTACCGCGGCGAGTTCGAGGACCGCTTGAAGGCTGTGCTCAAGGAGGTACAGAAGTCCGAAGGCAAGGTCATCCTGTTCATCGATGAGCTCCACACCATCGTGGGCGCTGGTGCCACCGAGGGCTCCATGGACGCCGGCAACATCCTCAAGCCGGCGCTTGCCCGTGGCGACCTGCACGCGATCGGCGCGACCACGCTCGACGAGTATCGCAAGTACATCGAGAAGGACGCGGCGCTCGCCCGTCGTTTCCAGACCGTTATGGTGAGCGAGCCTACCGTCGAGGACACCATCTCGATCCTGCGTGGCCTCAAGGAGAAGTACGAGATCTTCCACGGTGTGCACATCACCGATAGCGCGCTCGTGGCCGCTGCTGACCTCTCCGATCGCTATATCGCCGACCGCTTTCTGCCCGACAAGGCCATCGACCTGGTCGATGAGGCCGCAAGCCGCCTGCGCATGGAACTCGACAGCATGCCGGTCGAGATTGACGCCACCACGCGTCAGCTCACCCAGCTGCAGATCGAGGAGCAGGCGCTCATGAAGGAGACCGACGACGCCTCCAAGGAGCGTCTGGAGGCCCTGCGCCAAGAGATCGCCGAGGTCCAAGAAAAGCTCAACGTGCAAAAGGCCGGCTGGCTCAACCAGAAGAACGCCATCGACCACGTGCAGGAGCTTAAGGGTCAGCTCGACGAGGCCAGAAGCGAAGAGGAGCGCGCGACGCGCAACGGCGACCTGGGCCGTGCGTCCGAGCTGCGCTACTCCGTGATTCCGGGTCTGCAGCAGCAGATTCAGGATTCCGAGGCTGCGCTCGAGGCACAAAAGCAGAAGGACGGCGAGGGTCTCAACGAGCAGGTGACCTCCGATGAGATCGCCGAGGTCGTGAGTGCCTGGACCGGCGTGCCCGTGTCCAAGATGATGCAGGGCGAGCTCGACAAGCTGAAGGGCCTGGAGGGTGAGCTGCATAAGCGCGTCATCGGCCAGGACGAGGCCGTCTCCGCCGTCGCCGCGGCTGTGCGCCGCAGCCGTGCGGGCCTCTCCGATCCGGACAAGCCCATCGGCAGCTTCTTCTTCCTGGGCCCCACCGGCGTGGGCAAGACCGAGCTCGCCAAGGCACTTGCCGAGTGCCTGTTCGACGACGAGCGCGCGCTCGTGCGTATCGACATGTCCGAGTACATGGAGAAGTTCAGCGTCCAGCGTCTGATCGGTGCGCCCCCGGGATACGTGGGTTACGACGAGGGCGGCCAGCTCACTGAGGCCGTGCGCCGTCGTCCGTACTCCGTGATCTTGCTCGACGAGATGGAGAAGGCCCATCCAGATGTCTTCAACGTGCTGCTGCAGGTGCTCGACGACGGCCGTCTGACCGATGGCCAGGGCCGCCAGGTGTCCTTCAAGAACACGATTATCATCATGACGTCCAACGTGGGCTCCAAGGCCATCGCCGATCTGTCCGGTAAGGACGAGGAGGAGATGCGCCATCAGGTCGACGCCGCCATGGCTCAGACCTTCCGCCCCGAGTTCCTCAACCGTATCGACGATATCGTGGTGTTCCATCCGCTCGGCATGGCGCAGATCGAGAAGATCGTCGACATCCAGCTTGCCGACGTTCGCGCACGCCTGGCCAAGGAGCGCATGACGCTTGCCATCACCCCGGCGGCCAAGCAGATGCTCGCCGTGGGTGGCCTGGACCCCGTGTTCGGTGCCCGTCCGCTCAAGCGCCTGGTCCAGCGCGAGGTCGTGGACGCCATCGCCGCCGCCATCATCGACGGCACGGTGCGCGAGGGCGATCAGGTGACGGTCGATGCCGGCAAGGACGGCGGCTTTACCGTCGTGTGCGACAACACGCCGGCGGCCACCTACGAGGTTCCCGACGCCGAGTAGATTTTGGGACATGCCTTAAAATCTACCAGCCGTCTCTAAACGCCAAGGGCGGCGGATCCAATTGGGTCCGCCGCCCTTTTTCGTGCGACAATCGATGATGCTGAACGGATGCGATGCAAGGAGCTATGCAGATGAAAGACGAGATCAAGACAAGTGCGTCGGCGCCCAAGCCCACGTCCAAGCCGGCACCCAAGCCGCGCGATCCCTACATCCGTGCCGAGAACGAGGACGATGACGGTTACGATCCCTACAGCGACCGACGCCTCGAGCGCGAGCCAATGTTCGAAGCCGACCCGTGGCGCTGAGTGCCACCCAAAAGGCCACCAATTAAGTTGCGGTGAAATAGGGACTGTTTTTGCAGTTTGACCAGCAAAAACAGTCCCTATTTCACCGCAACTGCGTTAGGGATTTTTCTACAGGGGGAGGGTAGTCAAAAAAGCCCCGTCCCAAATTGACTGCTCGGGGAGTCGCATTCGAGCTCGGTTGTCCTCTTAGCCACTCGATATCCTTCGGAGCAATAACAGTGAAAAAACTTGCTTAAGTGTTAATCAAGCTACACACAATCTTGCTCTCTAATTAATCAAGAATCAGTATAATTTTGATTAGCTAGAGAGCAAGATTGGAGAATCATGGCATTCAACGACTTGATCGCCCAGAAAATAAAGGACTTTGAACAGCAGGGGGTTCCGCAGGTCTTTGAGCGAGACCTTGATCTGGGAAACCCACAGGAGCCAAAGCGCGACAACATCGTAAATGTGGTTGTGGGGGCCCGCCGTTGTGGAAAGACGTATCGCCTGTATCAGGAGATGCAGCGGCTTCAGGGCCGGGGCGTCGAGCTTGACCGGATGCTTTACTTTAATTTTGAGGACGAACGCTTGCGCCCGTATGAGTCATCGCTGCTGGCGGACGTGCTCGACACGTTCTATGCGCTGTATCCTGCTGCTCGAACCGAGGGCGCTTACATTTTCTTTGACGAGATCCAGGAAATTCCCGAATGGGGTGCGTTTCTGCGGCGTGTAGTCGATACGGAGAAAGCGACCGTCTATGTGACGGGATCTTCTTCTAAGATGCTGTCCTCAGAGCTTAAGAGCGAGTTCAGGGGTCGTTCTCTTATACGGGAGCTTTTTCCGTTGAGTTTTTCGGAATACGTTCGATATAAGACGGGGAGCGTTTTCGAGCCAGATGCGACCTTTTCCCCAAGCGATGCAGCGCTGCTTCGACATCATCTGATCGGATATCTTGAACGAGGGGGATTCATCGCGACGCTTGAGCAGACGCCCGCAGACGCGATTCAGCTGCTACAGGAATATGCTTCGCGAACGGTCGCTATGGACGTCGTTGAGCGTTACGACGTCAAGAACCCTCGCCTGGCATCGCTGTTCCTAACGCGGTGTATGGCATCTTCGGGACGAGAGCTGTCGGTGAACAAAGTGTACAACGAGTTCAAGAGCAGGCAGATACCCGTCAGTCGTAATTCGCTCAGCGACTTACTTGAGTATTATGAGGATGCCTACCTGCTGTTCTCCGTGCCGGAGTTCACGCGTTCACTGGCAAATAACATGCGGTCTGCTTCTAAGGTCTACGCTGTCGATCCTGCGATGTTTGGAGCATTCTCTCCCGCATCGGCATTGGACCAGGGTCAGAGGCTCGAGACCGCAGTGTTCAACGCGCTAAGAAGAAGGACTCCCGCGGTGAGGGTCGGATCGGTCTGCCGCCTGCTGATCAAAGAGAAGAGCAAAAGCCATGAGGTGGACTTTGTGGCTGGGGACGCACTTCTCATGCGGGCTTATAGCCTGATTCAGGTGAGTGTGGATATGGCAAGTGAGAAAACGCGCGAGCGCGAAATTGCCGCGCTTGATGCCTCGATGGCCCAGTTCGATCTTGGCGAGTCGGCAATCGTTACCATGGATGAGCAGGCCGATATTCCATGCGAGCACGGTGCGGTACACGTTGTGCCCGCATGGAAGTGGCTCCTTGCCTAATCATCTACGGATCTGTGGGGCCAGGACCTCCTGGCCCCTTCATTACGGTTGGGGAGCACCGTGATGCGCCCGGCTAGTCCTGGGCCTTGATGCTCGGCATCAGAATCTGGGCGAGGTAGTCGGTCTCGAGTTTGGTCGCGGAGTCTGCGTTGCCGTCTTTGCCGACCAGCACGTTCTTGATCTGGCTATAGGTATAGCGGTTGCCGGTCGTTAGCTCGACAAGCTCAACTGCAGTGTCCATGGGGTAGGTCGACACGGGGTCTTGCGTGCGTCCGTTGATGGTCTGGGGCACCACATACGGATAAACGGGGCCGCTGGCGTAGACGGTGTAGCCGTTGCCGAGGTTTGCCGCACCCAAAACTGCGTCGCCCTCATCGGGCGTAAAGCTCTCGCCGTCGCGCACCGTGACAAGCGTCACAAGCGGCGTGTTCGTGTCGCCGGCAAGATAGATGCACAGCGTGCTGCCGTTTTGCCAAGTCGCGACTTTGCCGTACCACTCAACGGGAATATCGAGCTGATACAGGTCCGTTGCCTTATGTCGAGCATCGGCGTCGCGGGCGGACTGTGCCTCGCTTGCGCTTACGGCGTTGGCGGCGGCATCGCGGCGCGTAATTGCCGCCTGCTGGAGTATCTTTGCCGCGGCGGCAGAGCTCGCGCCGCCTTCCTCGGCATACTTGGCGGCGGCATCGATCTGGTCGTCAGTCACCGTGTCGGCCGAAGGCACCTTGAGCTTAAAGGTGGCCTGGGAACTCAAATCCTGCCCATCGCTCTTGACCGTAACTTGGGCCTTGGTGGTCGGGACGGTGTAGATGGTGCCGTCCGCCGCGATGGGGGAGGCGGCGATGGAGAACGTGTAATCGCCGGGCAGCAGCTTGATGCCGCGACCGTGCTCGTCAACGTAGAGCGTTTCGCTCACAGAAGAGCCGTCGGAGTCCTGGCCACTCACCTGCACGGGAATCTTGGAGCCAGTTGAGCAGTCGAGGCCCGCGGCATGCACGCCAATTTGCACCGACATCATGGTATGGGCGTTTGCGGCAACTACGGCGGCCTGCTCTTGCTGGTATCCGTTCCAAGCCGCATAGCCCGCGCCGCCGGCGACGAGCGCGACGGCTATGGCGCCGGCGACCATCAGGTTGCGTCGCTTGGGCGACATCTTGCGGTGACGGGCCTCGGCCTCATGTGCCGAGGGAACGGACGGCAGGGGAATATCGCCCATGGCGATGGTCTCGTCCACGGCAGGCGCGGAGCCCAGGCCGGGAAGCTTGCGGGTCAGCGAATCTTCGGCCGGTAAGCTGTCGAGCAAGATGGTTTCCTCGCTCGTGTCGGATTCGGGCTGGTCGTCAGCCTCGCATTCGGATTCCTCGCGCACCGCCTCGTCTTCGGTGGGCGCGGCGCCATCGGCTTTTGCATCCCGATCATCGGGCTGCGCCTCGATTTCCGGCTCATCCTGCACATCAACGCTCGAATCGTCAAACGCAATCTCGGCCAGCGCGATCTGGTCTAGGCTCTCCAGGGCCTCGGCACACGCTTCTGCATCCTGGGCCGCGTCCTCTTGGCCCATCGTCTCATCTTTCATATATCCCCCAAGCTCAATATCGGGACAACAATGTACCCAAAATTGGGGTCACATAGAGCTGTCGGGCGGTTGGAAATCTGATTTTATCTGTGAGAGAGGTTTTGCATATGTGCGTGAATGCGCGCAACAACAAAATGCCCCGGAAAGCGGGCGAATCGCTTTCCGGGGCTGCGCATGACGCGCGATTGCGGCGTCGGCTAAGTTTGCCTACATCCAAATGTGGACGGAATAAACGCGTTACTCGGCGTGTGCGTAATCAACCTTGGCGCGGCGAGCGGTGGCCTTCTCCCAATCGCTGGTGCCCTCAAAGACATCCTGCTTGTAGGGGTTGCGGCCGAGCTTCTTGGCGCGGTAGGCGATGTAGATGATCGCGGCGATGTTGGCGACCAGCGCGGCGATCGAGACCGCGGTAGCGGCGCCGGGGTCGAGCGTGGAGTGGGTCACAAAGATGGACTCCTCCTGGAAGTACGGGAACACCTGGGCAAACATGCACCAAATGGCCAGCGTAAAGGCGCGGTTCTGAATCCAGCCGCCCTTGTTCCAGATAAAGGCGGCGACGGTGGGCGCCAGCAGCAGCGCAAAGCCGCAGAGCCAGGAGTGGGTGGGCAGGCAGTTGTAGGTGTAGCAGAAGTTCCAGATATCGTAGGCGATGATGTAGACCCAGGTCATATCGGGCCACAGCATGTCGGTCTGATCCTCGGAGGCGTAGACGCTCCACCAACCGGTCATACAGAAGATGTTGATGATACCGGCGATGCCGTTGAACACGTTGTTCCAGCCGGCCAGCTGCGTGGCACCTTCGGAGGTGACCCAGGTGGACTGGCCCAGGACAAAGAAGTGATAGGCGCTCTCAAAGTCGGACACGACAGCGATCATGATGTTGATGGCGACGATCACAAACGGCCATGCGCGGAACCAATGCGCCTTGCCGATCTTGCCCCACTGGTACTTAATGGCAATGAAGCCCCAGCAACCGGCCAGCGCCGCGTATACCTTGGCGTAGTGGAACCAGCTGTTCTGGTACACATGGGTGGGGTTGGTGAGCGCCCACTCGGCGCCTTGTGAGACGCCCACGGCGATGGCGACGCAGTAGATGGTCATGGCCAGCGGAGCCACGCCAAAGATGATGGCCGCGCCCAGCTTGGTGCGGCGGCCGACCTCGTTGAGCACGATCAGGCCAATAAAGACCATGGCCCAGCCGGCCCAGTGGATAAGGGTATCGCTACCCCAAACATCGAACAGCATGCTGCTCTCCTTTCACACGCCCGCGGCCCCTCTTCTGATCGCGGGCAGTTTGGCCAAATGTCGTCAGTCCTGGGGCTTGCGCTCCGGATACTTGGCGGTATAGCCCTCGATGTGGAGTGTCGAGGCGATGATTTCCTTGACTGTCTCGTCGGGCACATCGGGGTGCGTGCGGATATACATCAACAACCCCATGATGAGGGTGTAGAACGTCTCGTAGACATGGTCGATGCGTAGCTCATGATGGGCGACAAAATCCACCACGGTGGTGTCGCAGATATACTGCGCCACGCGTTGGACCACGTTGTGCAAAAAGCCGCCGTAGAGCGCGCCGCTGTTGGAGGTCAGAGTGTGCGGCAGTTCGTGGCCGCTGGCGACCAGGCGCTTAAAGAGCGGGGCGACGGTGTCGAGCGCGCCCTCGATATCACCGACGGTGCGGTTGGCATTCCACTGCTCGAGTTCGGAGATAAAGCCGTCGATCGCCTCGTCCATGACGGCGGTGACGGCGGCGTCCATGTCGGCGAAGTAGTGGTAGAACAGCGAGCGCGTGCAGCCGGCTCGCTTGGCCACGGCCGATACTGATAGGTGGGACACGCCTAGCTCGGAGCTTACGGTGCGCACAGCATCGAGGATCTCGCGACGGCGCTCGTCGCCCGTCAGGCGCTTTGCCGCGCTATCGGATGCGGGAACGGCATCGACCACAGAGGTACCTGCTGTGTTGTTGCCCATGTTTTGCCGCCTTTCATCCTCTTTTGCCTGACCGTTCGCCTAACAGTCTTGAATATTGTTGACGGTTCGTCAATACTATTTTTGACACAATGTCAACTAATGGCGGGTGAACGGCATGGGGCATGCCCGGCCTGCAAAAAAAGAGGGGCGCCGCGGTCTCGCCGGGCTGTGGCAAGAGAAGGGACAACCATGATTCTCAACGGACCGGGGATTAGCTATACCGAGCCCGATATCGGCGCGGAGTTCGTGCCGCCGATACCGGAGCATCCGCGCGAGGCCATCGTCAAACTGTGCGAGCACTGCACCAACCGTCTGCTGCATCGCGATGAGCTGCTGGGCTACGAGTACTGGTCGTTTGCCGAGGCCGCAACCGACGAGCAGGCCGAAGTGCTCTGCAAGATGAAGATGCGCCGTCCCTATACGCTGCCCGAGATGGTCAAGCTCACCGGCATGCCCGAAGCCGATATCGAGAAGATGCTCGACGACATGAGCTACACGGGTCTGCTCGAGTACAACTGGGAAAACCCCGAGCGCGCCAAGCAGTGGGTGCTGCCCATGCTGGTGCCGGGTTCCGCCGAGTTCCTCAACATGCGCGCGAGCCAGCTCGAGGAGCACCCGGTCTATGCCAAGTTCTTTGAGCAGGCGTCCAAGGGACCGCTGTCGAAGGCCACGCCGATGGTGCCGCCCGGAGGCGCCGGTATCGGCATGCATGTCATTCCGGTCGAGAAGGCTATCGACGCCGCGAGCACCTCGGTACCGATTGAGCATATCGAGCATTGGCTCGACAAATACGATGGCAAATATGCCGCTAGCACCTGCAGCTGCCGCGCGAGCCGTCGCGTGATGGGTGAGGGCTGCGCCGACGACCCGGCCGATTGGTGCATCGCCGTGGGCGATATGGCCGACTACGTGGTTGAGACCGATCGTGGCCATTACGTGACCCGCGACGAGGTTTACGACATCCTGCGCCAGGCCGAGGACAACGGCTTTGTGCACCAGATCACCAATATCGACGGCGAGAACAAGATCTTCGCCATCTGCAACTGCAACGTCAACGTGTGCTACGCCCTGCGCACCTCGCAGCTGTTCAACACGCCCAACCTGTCGCGCTCGGCCTATGTCGCCAAGGTCGAGAAGGACAAGTGCGTTGCCTGCGGTCGCTGCGTTGAGGTGTGCCCGGCCGGCGCCGCCAAGCTCGGCCAGAAGCTCTGCAGCAAAAAGGCGGGCGGACAGGTGCCCGAGTATCCGCGCCAGGAGCTGCCCGATGCCACCAAGTGGGAACACACCAAGTGGTCGCCCAACTACCGCAACGACAACCGCATCGAGACGCATGAGTCCGGCACCGCGCCCTGCAAGACGGCCTGTCCCGCGCACGTTGCCGTTCAGGGCTATTTGAAGCTCGCGGCTCAGGGTCGCTATGACGAGGCCCTAGCACTCATTAAGCGCGAGAACCCTCTGCCCGCTATCTGCGGCCGTGTGTGCAATCGCCGCTGCGAGGATGTCTGCACCCGCGGCCGTGTGGACGCCGCCGTGGCCATCGACGAGGTCAAGAAGTTCATCGCCCAGCGCGATCTGGATGCCGCGACCCGCTATGTCCCGCCCGTGGTGACGCCGACGCGCGCTGGCGGCTTCGACCAGAAGATCGCCATTATCGGTGCCGGTCCGGCCGGCCTGTCCTGCGCTTTCTACCTGGCCGAGAAGGGCTACAAGCCCGTCGTGTTCGAGAAGAACGAGCGCCCGGGCGGCATGCTCACCTACGGCATTCCCAGCTTTAAGCTGCAGAAGGACGTTATCGAGGCCGAGGTCGAGGTTATTCGCCTGATGGGTGCCGAGTTCCGCTATGGCGTGGAGGTCGGTCGCGATGTGACGCTCGATGAGCTGCGCGAGCAGGGCTTTAAGGCCTTTTATGTTGCCATCGGCTGCCAGGGCGGCCGCCTTGCCGGTATTCCGGGCGAGGATGCCGAGGACGTGACCGTGGCCGTCGACTTCTTGCGCGAGGTCAACAGCGGCAAGATCGACGCGCTGCCCGGCCGCACCATCGTGGTGGGCGGCGGCAACGTGGCCATCGACGTGGCCCGCAACGCCTGCCGTCTGGGCTCCGAGCACGTCGAGATGTTCTGTCTGGAGAGCGAGGCCCAGATGCCCGCCAGCGAGGAAGAGCGTCGCGAGGCCATCGAGGACGGCGCGCACATCAGCTGTGGTTGGGGTCCCAAGGAGGTTCACCTGGACGAGTCCGGCCGTGTGTGCGGTATCACCTTCAAGCGCTGCACGCGCGTCTTTGACGACGAGGGCCGGTTTGCGCCCGAGTACGACGAGAACGATCTGCGTCGTGTCGATGCCGACCGTGTCGTCATGTCGATTGGCCAGTCCATTGTGTGGGGCGACCTGTTGGCTGGCTCCAAGGTGGAGCTTGGCCGCGGCCAGGGTGCTCTTGCCGATCCCCAGACCTATCAGACTGCCGAGCCCGACATCTTTGTGGGCGGCGACGTCTATACCGGTCCGAGCTTTGCCATCGACGCCATCGCCGCCGGTCACGAGGCCGCCGTCTCCATCCATCGCTTTGTGCAGCCGGGCTCCACGCTCACCATCGGCCGCAACCAGCGCCGCTACACCGCGCTCGACCGCGACGATGTCGTGATCGAGAGCTACGACAACGCGAGCCGCGAGGTTGCCCACGTGAACCGCGAGCGCGAGAAGGCCGCGCCGTTTAGCGAGTACGTCGAGACCTTTACCGAAGAGCAGGTGCGCGCCGAGACCGCCCGTTGCCTGGGTTGCGGTGCCTCGATCGTCGACCCCAACAAGTGCATCGGCTGCGGCCTGTGCACCACCAAGTGCGCGTTCGACGCCATCCATCTGGATCGCGACCGCCCCGAGTGCTCCACGATGGTCAAATACGAGCAAAAGCTCCCAAGCCTCGGCAAGTACGCGCTCAAGCGCGCCATCAAGATCAAATTCGGGAAGAAGTAAGAAACGCAACAAGCAGGAGAACGGCGCAGAGAGCGGTTGGACAGCGAGCGAGTCCCAGGCGTGGCGAGGTGCCTTGAAAGAGGAGGGCATAGGGCTTTTGCCCATGCCCGACGATTGAAAGGCAGATCGCCCGTCTGGGGCTCGCGCAGCGTCAAGCCGACCGCCGTTCGGTAGAACGGCGGAAGGAATTAAAAGTGCACGAGCTCGGAATCGTCTATCACATCATTCGCGATGTCGAGAATGTGGCGCGCGCCAATGGCGTGCGTCGCGTTTCGAGCGTGACGTTGCTGCTGGGCGAAGTCTCGGGCGTCGTTCCCGACTTGCTGCTCGACGCTTGGCGCTGGGCAGCAGATAAAAAGCCTATCACCGGGGGCGCGGAGCTTATCGTGGAGCCTGTCGAAGCCGTGACGCATTGCGGGGCGTGCGGCCTTGACTATGCGACAGTCGAGCACGGCAAGATCTGCCCCCATTGCGGTAGCGGCGAGACATACCTGCTGCAGGGCCAGGAGGTCATGATCAAGCAGATCGAGACCCCCGACGAGGACCCGGCAGACGCTGCTCCTGACGGCCTCTCCGACGCCCCCGACGCCGTCGACGCCGCCAACCCTCTCCACATCGCCTAACATCTAATGTCTACATGGGCTAGAGTTCTAAACATATTTGCTTCGGTTAGTCAAGTCATGTCTGTTTAAACAAAATGGTGGCACGCAGACGCATTGGGATTCACCTAAAAGCGGTATTAATGAACAGTGCGCCTGTATATGTCTTTGAAAGTAATCACAAATCACGTTTTAGCAGGCAATGAGCTGTAAACAGGCAACGTAATCAATTTGTAACAAACTTAGACGTTTAAACAAATAATGCAACCTTTTGCGAATTTAGCTATAATTCCACAAACTAAACAGGTATACTTCCTTAATGTCGTGTAGGGAATACGTAGACAAAAAGGAGGTTATGTGATGGTAAGTATTGTTCTTGCTAGCCACGGGGACTTGGCAGCTGGAATCAAGCAGACGGGCTCGATGGTCTTTGGCGATCAGCCGTCTGTAGCCGTGGTCTCGCTCGAGCCGAGCATGGGCCCCGACGACTTCCGTGCCAAGGTCGAGGAAGCAATCGCTTCCTTCGAGGACCAGGAGCAGGTGCTCTTCCTCGTTGATCTGTGGGGCGGCACGCCGTTCAACCAGATCAGCGGGCTCATCGAGGGCCACGATTCCTGGGCTATCGTCACCGGTGTCAACCTGCCTATGCTCATCGAGGCATATTCGCAGCGCTTTGACGCAAAGAACACTGCACATGCGATCGCAAAACATCTCGTGACTGAGGCTAAGGCTGGCGTGCGCGTCAAGCCCGAGTCTCTGGAGCCCGAGGAGAAGAAGCCGGCTGCGGCCGCTGCTGCTCCTGCAGGCGCCATCCCTCCGGGAACGGTCATCGGCGACGGGCACATCAAGATTGCCCACGTCCGTATCGACACCCGTCTGCTGCATGGTCAGGTGGCCACCACGTGGACCAAGCAGATCAACCCCAACCGCATCATTGTGGTTTCCGACGGCGTTGCTCACGACGAGCTCCGCAAGACCATGATCGAGCAGGCTGCCCCTCCGGGAGTCCATGCCAACGTCGTGCCCATCAAGAAGATGGCCGAGGTCGTCAAGGACACGCGCTTTGGTGACACCAAGGCCATGCTGCTCTTTGAGAACCCGCAGGATCTGCTCAAGGCCATCGAGGCCGGCGTCGACATCAAGGAAGTCAACATCGGCTCCATGGCTCACTCCAAGGGCAAGGTCGTCGTCACCAACGCCGTCGCTATGGGCGATGACGATGTCAAGACTCTCGAGGCCCTCAAGGCCAAGGGCGTCAAGTTCGAGGTCCGCAAGGTTCCTTCGGATTCCTCCGAGGATCTCGACGCCATGTTGAAGAAAGCTAAGGCCGAACTGGCCGCTCAAGCATAGTAAAGGAGGGTCCGATACATGTCTGCAATCACTATTCTGCTTGTTGCGATTGTCGCGTTGCTTGCCGGTATGGAAGGCATTCTGGATGAGTTCCAGTTCCATCAGCCGCTCGTGGCATGCACGCTTATCGGTCTCGTAACCGGTCACCTTCAGGAGGGCATCCTCCTGGGCGGTTCGCTCCAGATGATGGCCCTTGGCTGGGCTAACGTCGGCGCCGCTGTCGCGCCTGACGCCGCTCTGGCCTCGGTCGCTTCTTCGATCATCATGGTGCTCGCCCTCAACGGTGGCGCCACCGATTCGGCCAAGGCCGTTACCGCCGCCATCGCCGTCGCCGTCCCGCTGTCGGTCGCTGGTCTGTTCCTGACCATGATCTGCCGTACCCTGGCTACCGCTATCGCTCACGCCATGGACGGTTGCGCCGAGAAGGGCGACTTCTCCGGCATCGAGCGCTGGCAGTACGCTGCCATCCTCATGCAGGGCCTTCGTATCGCCATCCCGGCAGTACTTCTGTGCATCATCCCGGCCGAGGCTGTTACCAACGCGCTTAACGCTATGCCCGACTGGCTGTCCGGCGGCATGGCTGTCGGCGGCGGCATGGTCGCTTCCGTCGGTTACGCCATGGTCATCAACATGATGGCCACCAAGGAGACCTGGCCGTTCTTCATCCTCGGCTTTGTCCTTGCTGCCATCCCTCAGCTCACGCTGATCGCCCTTGGCCTCATCGGCATCTCCCTTGCCCTCATCTACCTTGGCCTTAAGGATCTGGCCAAGCAGGGTGGCGGCATGGGCGGCGGCTCCGGTGACCCGCTCGGCGACATTCTGAACGATTACGAGTAGGAGGGGAGTGATACATATGGCAGAGAACAAGATTCAGCTCACCAAGGCTGACCGCAAGAAGGTTTGCTTCCGTCATCAGTTCCTTCAGGGCTCGTGGAACTACGAGCGTATGCAGAACGGCGGCTGGTGCTTCGCAATGATCCCTGCGATCAAGAAGCTCTACACCAGCAAGGATGACCAGATTGCCGCTCTTAAGCGCCACCTGGAGTTCTATAACACCCACCCCTATGTTTCCGCCCCCGTCATTGGCGTTACCCTCGCTCTCGAGGAGGAGCGCGCTAACGGTGCCCCGATTGACGACGTCGCCATTCAGGGCGTCAAGGTCGGTATGATGGGCCCGCTCGCCGGCGTCGGCGACCCCGCCTTCTGGTTCACCCTTCGCCCGATTCTGGGCGCTCTGGGCGCTTCCCTGGCCCTGTCCGGCAGCATCGCCGGTCCGCTGCTGTTCTTCTTCGCGTGGAACATCATCCGTTACGCCTTCCTGTGGTACACGCAGGAGTTTGGCTACAAGGTCGGCTCCTCCATCGCCAAGGACCTCTCCGGCGGTCTGATGGGCAAGGTCACCGAGGGTGCATCCATCTTGGGTATGTTCATCATCGGCGCCCTGGTCGAGCGCTGGGTGTCCATCTCCTTCACCCCGGTCGTCTCCAAGGTCACGCAGTCTGCTGGCGCCTTTATCGACTGGGCTAACCTGCCCTCCGGTTCTGAGGGTGTCAAGGAAGCACTGACGATGTATAACTCCATCGGTGCTAACGCCCTTGATCAGGTGAAGGTCACCACGCTTCAGGCCAACCTCGATCAGCTCATCCCCGGCCTTGCCGCCGTGTGCCTGACCCTGCTGGTCTGCAAGCTCCTCAAGAAGAAGGTCAGCCCGATCGTCATCATCCTGGCTCTCTTCGCCATCGGCATCATCGGTCGCGTCTGCGGCTTCATGTAAGCACGTTTCGGCTTAAGACCGAGAATTGCTAGGCAAGGGCTTTTGAGCCATTGAAACGGACCGCACCCGGTGGGTACACTGGATGCGGTCCGATTGTTTTATTTGGAGGGCGAGGCGCGCATGGCGCAATCTCAGAACAGCACGGTCGATCTGGCAACGCCGGCAACCTGCCTGATGGGGCTTACCAGCCACGGTAACGTGATGGTGGGCAATAAGGCGTTTGAGTACTATAACGAGCGCAATCCCGAGGATTATATTCAAATCCCGTGGGACGAGGTCGACTATATTGCCGCCGAGGTCTTGCGCGGCACCAAGAAGATTACGCGTTTTGCCATCTTCACCAAGGACAACGGTCACTTTACGTTTTCGACGCGCGACGACAAAGAGACGCTGCGCGCTGTGCGCAAGTACGTGGACGAGGATAGACTCGTGCGTTCGCCCGACTTTATCGACGTAACGACCAAGGGCGCCAAGAGCATCCCTGCTGCCATCAAAAGCCTCTTTCACAAAGGCGACTAGTCGTCTGCGATAGATGGCGGAAAATGCATCCCGGAATTCGTTCTCATTCCGGGATGCATTTTCCTTTTGAGCGCCAGTTGGGAAAGCTTGTCCCATTTTTTAGCCGAATACCGGGATGGAATTTCCCTTACATGTGGTTAGAGGAAACCCCATCCCATTATTTTGCGTTATTCTGGGTTATAATTTTCCGTTATTGAGAAGGCTCTACGGCGATAATTCGCTGCAGAGCCTTCTTGATGAGTGGCCATGCGCTACATGGCCAAGGGGCAAATCTGCTACACTAGTACAACATGCCTCCGTAGCTCAGGGGATAGAGCACCGCTCTCCTAAAGCGGGTGTCGTGCGTTCGAATCGCACCGGGGGCACCAGAAGAAATTACAGGTCAGACGGTATAAATCGTCTGACCTGCTTCTGTATAGATAGGGCTAAATAGACGATAGAGGGGTGAAAAAGGGGTGAAAGAAAGTTCTATGATGAAAACAGCTCGCCTACATATTTCACTCCGATATTTCACCCAAATATCCGGTTTCCAACCCTTCCCACAGCCTACGGGCTTATAAGAAGCCCTTCGGCCATGGAAAGCGTTGAAAACCTAGGGTGACGTTGCTGTGAGATGGGCGAGTTTCCAACAGCCCCCGGCGTCTTCGGGTTTCGCCTGGGACCCTGCGACACCGTGGACCGTTGAAAACTCGCCCTTCCGCTTGGAAGAGGGCTTTTACCCCTTAAAATTGTCCGAAAGTGACAACGACGCAGGAGGTCCGGTATGCCTGCCAGCAAGAAAGAGGCAAAGGAGTTCGTCAAACGGTGGAAGAAGCGCCTCGGCGCCATCCCCGCAGGCTCCAACAACGAGCAGCAGGATACGCAGAAGTTCTGGGTCGACCTGCTCATCAACGTCCTGGGCATCCCGTCCAACACCATAGACAGCTTCGTTGACTTCGAGCGGAAGGTGAGAGGCCGTCGCATCGACGTGTTCGTCTCCGACCACAACTTCCTCTGCGAGCAGAAGTCGTGGGGCATCGACCTCGACAAGCCCGAACCCAGGAACGGCGGCATGGAGACGCCGCTTCAGCAGGCCATGTGGTACGCGCGGCACCTGCCGTACTCTGAGCGCCCCCGCTGGGTGATGACGTGCAACTTCGGGACCTTCCGTCTCTACGACCTCGACAACGAGAGACCCGAGGACACCGTGCAGGAGTTCTCCCTCGAAGAGCTCCCGGACAGTCTGTATCTTCTGTCCTTCCTGACCTCCAACGAGACGAGCCGCCTGCACAAGGAGCAGCAGCTCTCCATCGAGGCCGGGGCCTACGTCTCTAGGCTCTACGATGCCCTCGCCAAGCAGTACCACCACATCGAGGAGAAGGACGAGCGCGCGCAGGAGGAGCAGCGCTCCCTCAACGTGCTCATCACCCGAATCATTTTTCTGCTCTACGCCGAGGACGCCGACCTCCTGCAATCGCACCAGGCGTTCGGTAGGTACTGCGAGGGTGACCCTGCCAAGCTCCGCCGCAAGCTGGTGGACCTGTTCGAGGCGATCGACACGCCCCTGGACAAGCGGGACGAGTACATGGACGAGGACCTCGCGGCCTTCCCCTACGTGAACGGCGGTCTGTTCGCCGACTCCTCCATCATCGTCCCGCAGATGACCCCGGAGATCCTCGAAGCCATCACCGACGCGTCCCAGGACTTCGACTGGCGCGAGATCTCGGGCGTCATCTTCGGCGGCGTGTTCGAGGGCACGCTGAACCCCGAGACGCGCCATGCCGGGGGCATGCACTACACGAGCGTCGAGAATATCGACCGCTGCCTCAGGCCGCTCTTCCTCGACGAGCTGTGGGATGAGCTGCACGAGGCCGAGGGCGAGAGGACGGCTGCCAAGCGCAAGCAGGCCCTGGCGAGGCTGCACGACAAGGTGGCCTCCATCACCATCGGCGACCCGGCATGCGGCTCGGGCAACTTCCTTACCGAGGCGTACCGGCAGCTGCGCACCATCGAGAACCGAATCATCGAGGACGAGCTCAGCGAGGAGACCGGCAACGCGGGGCAGACGTCCCTCGTCATTGCGCAGGATAGCCCCGTCCGCGTTTCTCTCGATCAACTGTACGGCATCGAGATTAACGACTTCGCCGTCTCGGTCGCAAAGACCGCCCTTTGGATCACCGAGGAGCAGATGCTCCGAAAGACGCAGGAGATATACGTCGGTTATGACTTCGACTTCCTGCCGCTCAGGAGCCTCAGCAACCTCCATGAGGGCAACGCCCTCAAGACCGATTGGTCCGAGGTGTTCCCCGATGACCTTACTTATCTTGTGGGCAACCCGCCGTTCCTGGGTGCTCGCAACCAATCCAAGGAGCAGAAGGCAGAGCTCCTTGAGGTCTTCGATGGAGCGAAGAACGCAGGCAACATCGACTACTGCGGGGCCTGGTACATGAAGGCCGCGAGGTTCACGCAGGGAAAGCGCACGCGCTGCGCCCTGGTCTCTACCAACTCGATATGTCAGGGCGAGCAGGTCGCCAACCTCTGGAAACCCCTGCATGACATGGGCATCCATATCGATTTCGCACACAACACCTTCCGCTGGGACAACGAGGCGGCGGACAAGGCACACGTGTTCTGCGTCATCGTCGGGTTCTCCCGCGAAACGGGGAACAAGACGCTCTTCTATCATGCGACGCCCGATTCTGACGAAGACCGGATTGCCGTTCCTCGGCTCAACGCCTATCTGAAGAACGCGCCCGACGCTTTCATCTGGAACAGAAGCAAGCCTTTGTCGGACGTGCCCGCTATCGGTATCGGCTCTCAACCGATTGATGGCGGCAACTATCTGTTCACAACGGAGGAGAAGGCGGCGTTCCTTTCGAAAGAGCCCGCGGCTGAGAAGTACTTTCATAAATGGCTTGGATCGCAGGAGTTCATACGGGGTATTGAGAGATGGTGCCTGTGGTTGGGGGAGGCTTCGTGGGCCGATCTCAAGGGCCTTCCTTGTTGTAGGGAGAGAATCGAGAACGTTAGAAACTATCGCCTGAGTAGCTCGAGGAAGCAGACCTTGAAAGCAGCCGAGAGGCCAAACCATTTCGGTACCGAAATCATTCCTAATTCGACTGCCATCATTGTCCCCAAAGTCTCGTCAGAGCGTAGAAGGTATATACCTATGGGGTTTGTCGGGTCTGAGACGTTGTGCAGTGACTTGGTGTTTCTAATACCCAATGCGACGCTTTATCACTTTGGCGTCCTTCAGTCACAGCTCCACAACGCATGGATGCGCACGGTCGCGGGGCGGCTCAAATCCGATTACCGCTATTCCGGCGGAATCGTCTACAACAACTTCGTCTGGCCCGAGCCCAGTGAAGAGCAAAGGAACGAGGTTGAACGCTGCGCCCAAGCCGTGCTCGACGCTCGGGATGCCCAAGAAGGTGCGACGCTCGCGGACATGTACGATCCCAAGAACGAGACGTTCTTCCCCGAGCTGATGGCAGCGCACAAGGCGCTCGACGCCGCCGTCGAAGCCGCCTATGGCGTCGACTTCGGTGGGGATGAGGAGAAGATAGTCGCCCATCTCTTCAACCTGTACGCCAAGAAGGTCGGTGAACTATAGTGCAAAACTCCATCTATAACCCCATATCGCTGGAGGTTGGTAACATCCTGAAGGACGTTCAGACGGGCAAGATCGGTCTGCCCGACCTGCAACGACCCTTCGTGTGGGGCAACGAAAAGGTCCGCGACCTGCTCGATTCCATGCTCCGCGGATACCCTATTGGCTATGTGATGCTGTGGGACTCTCCGAGCGACAACGCGGGCAAGAAGACTGCCATAGGCTCGAACCAAAAGGTGTATACCGTCCCCAAGTCCCTTGTCATCGACGGACAGCAGAGACTCACTGCCCTTCTGAGCTCCCTGTACGGCGTGTCCGTGCGAGACAAGAACTTCAGGGAGCGAACGGTGAAGGTCGCCTACGACCCCATCGCACGCTCATTCAAGAATGCCGACGCCTCGACCGAGAAGGATTCGCGCTATGTGCCGGACGTATCCGAGGCCTTCGCGGCGAACCACGATAACAAGCTGAGCGCCTATCGCAGGGCGTTCATCAAGCGCCTTAACGAGGCGAATGCCAAAAAGGGAGAACCAGAACTCGACGATGACGGCGAGGATGCCGTCGAGAGCGGGCTCAACGCATTACTCGGGCTTGAGCGTTATCTTCTGCCAACGCTGGAGATTTCCGAATCGGCTGACGAGGAGACCGTATCGGACATCTTTGTGCGTGTGAACTCGCAAGGGCAGGCGCTTAAGCAGGATGACTTCATCATGACCCTGCTTTCGGTCTACGAACCTGCCATGAGGGAGCGTATAGAGGAGTTCTGCGCCATGAGCCATGCGCCCGCAAAGGGCACCTCGTACAACCCGCTCATGACCGTCTCGCCGACGCATATCATTCGCGCCACGGTGGGCGTGGGGTTCAAGAGGGGTCGCCTACGTTATGCCTACCAGATTCTTCGTGGGCGAGATCTCAAGACAAAGGAAACGACGCCCGAGACGCGAGCCGAGAACTTTGCCACGTTCGGTCGCGCCCTCGATCTCGTGCTTGACTTGAACAACTGGCATGCCTTCATCAACACGCTGGCGGAGGCGGGCTACGTCTGCTCCGACCAGGTGGGGTCGGGCAACGCGCTCATGTTCTGTTATGCGTTCTACCTTATCGGGCGCTATGAGTTCGACATGGAGCCACTGGCTGTGCGCGGGCTCGTACGGCGTTGGTATTTCGCCGCAGCCATAACGGGGCTCTATGTGGGATCCTTCGAATCCGAGTTCGAGCAGCAGCTTAACGAAGTCTCGTGCCTTGATACTGCCGACGAGTTCCAGGCGTACTTCGACCGTAGGCTTGCCGCCATCATGACGGACGATTATTTCTCCATTTCGCTGCCCAGCTCCCTCGATGCAAACGAGGCGACGGGTCCGACCTGGTGGGGCTTCGTCGCGGCTCAGGTCGTGCTCGGTACCAAGGCACTGTTCAGCACGGCCCCGCTGTCCCAGCTCCTGCTCATGGGCTCGTCGGGCTCGAAGAAGGCGCTGGACAAGCACCACCTGTTCCCGGACAACTACCTGAAGTCCAGGGGCTACCTCTCGCAGCGTAGCAACAGGGGCAACTTCACCCTCGTGGACTACCAGAACAACATCTACATCTCGGACGACGCCCCGAGCGAGTACGTCAGGAAGTACCGCGACTCGCTGGGGGAGGACGAGTACCGCCGCAACTGCGAGGAGCATGCCTTGCCCATAGGGTTCGAGGACCTCGATTACGAGGAGTTCCTCGGCAGGCGCAGGCGTCTCATGGGCGAGCTGGTGAAGAGGGCGTACGAGCAGTTGTAGGCTCGCGCCATGGACCCGCCCCTGAGGGTCGAGGCGTAGCAATCGGCCTTGCGGCCGATGGGTCCCGCTCATGGGCGGGCCCCCCGCGACGCGAGGCGTCGCTCTCGCTGCGGCTCCCTGCAACGCTCCCCATGGGTCGCGTTTCGTCCGCCTCCGCTCACGCCGGCCCCGCCCGCCGAACGGCTGCGCTCGATGGCTTCCGGAAGTCGCCATCGCTCCGCCGTGGTCGCCGGGCGGGGCCTCTCGCGCCGGGTCGCCAAGCGCCGTCGTACGACGCTCCCCAGGGTCGCGTCTCCTCGGCGTCGGCTCAGCCGGCGCTCACCTGCCCGGGCTCGCGTTGCCTTGGGCAACCGGCTCGCTCCGTGCAGGCAAGATATGGATTCCGTTGCACGGAATCATCTTGCCCGCCTGCGGCGGGACGGCGAACCGCTCCGAGGTCGCTCTCACCGAAGGGCAAAAGAAGGGGCCGGAACGCCTGTTGCGTCCCGGCCCAAATGCTCAGTCGTCTCGGCCGTTCTGGTTCTCCAGCGCCCTGCGTTCAAGCTCCCAGAACGCCCGCATCGCCGTCGCTATCCCGCGCAGCGTGAAGCGGACAGCGATGCCAGTCGAGCGGTCGACGGCAAAGCCGAGCCTTCCGCCGTTGACCTTCCTCATGCCCCCGAGAGACTTCGAGGGGAAGCGGTACTGGAGGCTCCCGCCCTTCGACCTGGCGAGCTCGATGCCGTCCCGCCTGAGCCGCCGCTCAAGCTCGCCCATCCGGTCGGGGCAGTCGCGCATGCGCCCGACCTCCTCGATCCGGCGAGCGACCGCGACGCGGATGCGGGCGTTCTCCGAGCGCGCGGCCTGCCCCTTTCGGGCCATGTCGCGCTCTTCCGTGCCGGGTTGCCTCGCGTGGACGCGCGAGTTGGCCTTGCCGCGCTCAAGCTGCCTGAGGCCGTACCTCTCGTCCAGGGTACGGACGGTCTTCACGCGTGATGCCGCCGCCTTTCGGGCGGGGCCCTCGTCGAGCCTTCGGCCGGTTTCCAGATCACTACGGTTGATGCCGAGGTGCACGGCGTAGCGGTCGGTGGCGTCCGCGCGGCAGCGCTCGCGGTGCAGCACCATCACGACCTCCTGGTTGGGGTAGCGCTCGGCCACGTACTCCCTCGCATAGCGCATGCACAGCTCCGGCGTCATCTTCCCGCCGTTGAGGTCGCACTCGTCTGGGAGGAACCCGAGTATCTGGTGCTGCATGTAGGTACACTTGGCACCGGCCTTGCCGGGCCTGTCGTGACCCATGGCCGCCCTCGTGTCCGCCATCTCCTGAAACCAGCGGTCATCGTCGATGATGTTCTGCGTGCCGTGGGCGAGCGCCTTGTCGCGGTCCCAGGAGAGGTAATCCCTGAGTCTCGCGAGGTGCCTCTCGCTGCAGACGCTCGTCTGCTTTATCGCCGTCATGGTCGCCTCCCTAGTCGAGCGAGAGCCCGCTGAATTTGCCGCCCGGCTTGCTCCCGTTCTTCTTCTCCGGCTCGGGCCACTTTGGGCACCAGGTCGAGGCCTCCTCGCGCATCTTCCCAGCAGCTGACTCGTCGAGGCGGCGCTGGTAGGCGCGACGGTTCTCCGCCTCGTGCTCGGGGGTCCCGAGGTCGAAGTGCTCCCTTGTGGGCGTGTTGGTGCAGTCGGTGACGGGGGAGCGGAAGACGCCGGCTCGACATGCGGGCATACCGTTGTCCGCGTGCTTCACGACGATGATCCCGTCCCGGTCCGGGGCCATGCCGCGCCACTCCCAGGGGTGTATCACGTCGTCGGCGCTCTCGCTGTAGGACGTCGAGGATGACGTGCCCGACGCGGCCCTGCCGTTGCTCGTGCCCTGCGTGTGGCGCGTGGTCTTGCCGATGAGCTCGGTGAAGTACCGGCGGTCCTCTTCCTCGGCGAGCTTCATCGCAATCTTGACTCCGCAGTTCGCGAGGATCTTCCTGCGGCCGTCTCTCTCGCCATACTTGTTGAGCTGGGATACGTCCTGCGTCGCTCCGACCCAGAACGTCCCGCACCCGCGCCCGAGACTGAGGAGGGCGGGCAGGCACTCGACGCGGGGCAGGTTGCCCCACTCGTCGCCGAGTATCTGCACGGGGCGGGGGAGCCTGCCGCCGTTCACGTCCGCGATCGCCTGGACCGAAGCCCAGAGCTGCGAGAGGAACATCGCCGCGATGCAGTTGTAGGGGGAGCCCTCGTCGAGCACGTGGAGGAAGACGGCGCTCTTCTCCGTGAGTACCGTGTGCGGGTCGATGTCGAAGCCGGAGGTCATCCAGGCGACCGGGGCGGAGGAGAACGGGCGCAGGGCGACCTTGAGCGTCGAGAGGATGCTCCTGAGCTCGTTGCCGCCCGAGGAGACGAACTGCGACGCCCTACCCTTGGCGGGGTGGCCGCTCGGCAGAGCGCGGAAGACGGCCTTCAGGGGCTCGGACGGGTCGTCTCCCTCGGCCTCGGTGCCGCGGTCCAGGACCTCGCAGACGGTCGCGAGGTGCTTTGATTCCTCGGGACACTCGTCGGACATGGAGACCAGCAGGACCAGGGCCGAGAGCAGGCCCCTGGCCGAGGCGGTCCAGTGCGAGCCCTTGTCTTTCTCGTCGTCCTGCACCACGAGCTCCGCGATGGCGTCCGCCGCCTGCTCGGCCTCCTGGTCGCGTCCCTCGGCATGGAGGTCGAGCACCTGCTTGAGCGGGTTGAACCTCTGTCCCCTATAGGGGTGCTGCGTGTCGAGAAGCAGGACGCGATAGCCGCGACGGGCCAGCTCGTCGCCCGTGAGTTCTATGAGCTCGTTTTTCACGTCGGAGACGATTAGGGTCGCGGGCTCGGATCCGTTGGAAGCGCCGCCGTAGCTGAGCAGGTCGATTGAGGGGAGATAGAGGAAGCGACTCTTACCTGACCCAGTGGCCCCTGACACGAAGGCCATCTTCTTGGGCTCGTAGAGATAGCAGGGTTTGCCGTGATACTTGGTGAACCCATAGACGAACCCACGTGACGAGGGATTCGTCGAGCCGTCCCAGGTCATGGACCCTTTTATGACCTCGCGACCCGTCTTGACGTGGGCGTCACCGAGCACGCCGCCGTCCTCGGCCCTCGCGTTGAGGGTGGTCGAGTAGGCGATGAGAGCGCAGATGCAAAAGGCGAGGAGGAAGGTCAGCAGGGTTCCGAGCGGGCAAGCAGTGAACGCACCCGTGAGCCACCAGCCGAGGACGGTATCCACGCCGAACGACGACGGAATCGCAGCCGCGCCTAACGGTGTCCCGGCGACGAAATCGTCGACGGGGACGGCGAGGACGGGGCATGCGAGGATCGCTAGGAGAAGAGATGATATGAGCGCTGTGGGCATCTTGGTTTTCATGATCATTCTCGATTCTTGGAGATGAGGTTCGATAGCTGCGAGGCCGTGCTCGATACCAGACGGACGGCCTCCGCGAGCTGTTGGGCCGTCTGCGTATCCACGCCATAGGCGTTTGCGGTGCGGACGGCCTGGTTGAGGTTTCCGCCCTGCTTCTTCATCTGATGAAGAAACTGCCGCAGCGTCGCCTCGTCGGCGATCCTGACGGGCTTCTCACCGATGAGGAGGGCGGCTTCGCGCATGAACGTCGATGGGGCCATACCAAAAGAGGAGGAGCGCACCGTGATGGCGGCACGCTCCTCCTCGGTCATGCGGACGTTTATATGCGCGGTCTTGGCTTTGCCACGCATGGGCTAGCCCCTGTCGTGGAAGGTGGCGCGCGCACCGTCGAAGTCGAGTCGGGACTCGCCCAGCGTGCCGTAGCGGTTCTTGAGGGCGACGAGCTTGAGGGGCGTGCCGGTTGCGGGAGACTCGTAGGGCCACTCGGGCTTGTCATTGTCATCGGCGAGGTAGAGCACCGAGTCAAAGCCGTACTCGACAGCGGAGGAACCACCGAACATGGCGAGGTTGGGCCTGGCCGACTTCCCGGAATCGTAGGACTTGCGAGTGGTCGAGCTCAGTGCGATGACGGGAGAGCCATAGAGGTTCGAGATTTCGCGGAGGCCCTTCACGCATGCTGTGATAGCCAATCGCTCGTCGATGAACTGCTGGTCCGCCGTGACGCCGCAGGCGAGGAGCTGGAGGTAGTCAATGAAGACGATGGGGACCTCGCCGCGCTCGCGTGTTACCAGCCCGACGAGGTTGGAGAGCTCCACGGTGTTGAGCGGGCCGGTGATGCAGAGATTTGGGGCGATCTGGGTGCGATATTTGTCGAGTGCAGCCTCGAAAGTCGTGTGCTTAGGGTGATTCTGGGTCGCGCAGCTGGAGACCTCGGACAACGCGACTTTGCCGTCGCTGAGACGCGCCAGACTCTTCTCGATCAGTTTGTGCGCGGGAAGCTCGGCGGAAACGTAGATTACCGGGTGCCCGTCTGCCGCGAGCTTGTCGGCCTCCTGGAGTGCCAGTGTCGTCTTGCCCTTGCCCGGGGCGGTCCCGATTGCGTAGTTGAGCCCGGGGTAGACACCGCCGAGGATGCTGTTGAGTGCGTCGAGCCCGAAGGAGGCGATGGGCTTGTCTTCCTGAAGGGCGTGGACGTGCTCGTCGAGCACATCAAGCTCGAAGACGAGGGGATTGACGTTCGGGCGCTGCATTACTCGCTCGCCCCCTCTGCCAGCTTGTGGAAGTAGTCGAACAGGTCCTCTTCCATGACGAAGTACTGGTTGGCGATGCTAAAGCAGTGGTGGGTGGACTTCATGAGCTTGATGGCGCTGGATTGTCCGATGCCGGTGAGGATCTGAACGTCCAGGCGGCTCATGATGCGCTTGGTGCCGACATGGCGCAGGTTGATGCCTGCGGAGATGGCGTCGGTCTTGGGGTCATCTGCAAGATGCATGATAAAATCCTTGTTTGGGGCGCTCGGCTCCTCTTCGAGGTTTGGCGACTAAGAGAGGGGAGTCGGGTGCCGTTTTCTATTGCCAGTCGGAGCAGACCGTCTCCAGAAGGTCGCTCCATTTGCGGCGCAGCTCCGGGGTGTCCGGTGGTACGTGCTTGTTGCCGCACTTGTTAGCCGAGATGGTGACGCTCTCTTCAAGCGCGGAAAAAGCATCGGCGAGATAGGCGCATGTTGCGTTCAGGCATCCAATCTCGTCGAAGTACTCAACTGCGAAGCGAACGAGGGCTGCTACGGGCGCTCGATTGAACTCCGTCGAGCACTCGTCCATCAGCGAGCGTCCGTACTTGACTGCACGGGACGTCTCGTAGTCGAGAAAGGGATTCGAGGGGTCGCTGCGGGTCTCGTGTTCCATGTAGTCGAGAACAGACTCGAAGCAGCGTCGAAGGTGCGGTATGTCCATTGCACCGGTGTAGAGCGCAGTGCCGCAGCTCCTCTCGTGAATGAGCCTCGCTCCGAACTCGATTATGGGCTTATAGTCCGCTTCGGCGACGGTGCCGATTGCGCCGGTGACGTTCGAACGCAATACGTCCGACACACTCGTGAACAGGCTATCACCGCTGTAGACGTTGAGCATCCTGTCCCTCGCGAACGCGGACGCGGGAAGCACCTTCTCGAAGACGAGTCCGATGATGGTTTTCGATTCGTCAGTTGCCCGCAGGTAAGCCTCGTCCGAAACCATCTGTGCGAAGGGGGCCCTGAGATTCTCGGGAATGCGAATTCGCTTCTCAGCCTTCTTTGCCAACGCCATTTATACTCACCTCCTTCCATTCAACTTGCGAATAATGTATCACCGTTCAGTCGATATGGCCCATGCGAATGTCACTAATAGCCCACGATATGGAGACATAGTGAAGTATCCAGTTGAAATAGCTAATTCTTAGATGAAAGCGATTCAAATACCTCAGCTGCGTTTCGGTCATTTGCCCTGATTGCATGGGTGTAGAAGTTTGCGGTTGTGCTTGCGGACGCATGGCCCATTCTCGCCTGAACGGTCTTTAAGTCGACGTTGCTCGCAACAAGGGCCGTTGCTGCCGTGTGCCTCAGGCCATGGGGGACGAGCCCTGAGTATCCGGTGCCTCGTGTGTGCAGTTTGCCGTTGCGCTTGAACTGGCTTGTCACGTTGGCGTACTCGCCATAGCCGTTGTCGACGCAGAAATCCCTGAACCAGCGTGAATAGTTGTGTCCATCGGGTCGGGTGATACTGACGTGAAGGTTGCCGTTTTCGTCCTTATGCGTGCTGAAGGCGTGAACGATGGGGTCAGAGTTTCTCTGTCTTAGCCCGCGTTGCTCGAATAGACTGCGCTGCCGCATCTTCCAGTCGTTTAGATACGCGGCGAGCGAAGAGTCTATAGACAGGATTCGTCTGCTCATTTCCGATTTTGGTGCCCTGAGCGTTTTGTCATTGGTGTACTGTCGGATGATTCGGATCTCCATCGCCTTGGGGTCGTAGTCTTCCCAACAGAGCCCCAGGGCCTCGCCTTTTCTGAGTCCTAGGTGGAATATGAGCATGGTGCAGACGGTCATCGGCCCCATGGGTTCGGATAGCAGGCATTTGGTGAATCGGGGCAGTTCGTCGGGTGGGAGGAAGTTACGCACTCTAAGGTCTAGCTTTGGGAGTTTGATGCTGATGCATGGGTTGCGCCCGATTAGCTCATTCTCCAGTGCGTCCTGCATGACCTGTTTGAGCTTGACGTGGATGCGACGAATCTCGGCCTCTGTGAATCTTCTGGTTGAGATTGCTTCGGCATACGCCCGTTTGATCTCGTCGGGCCTCAGCGCACCGAGGGGCATGTCGCCGAACAGCTCGCGTATATGGCGCACGTCATATTCCTCTCTTTGGAAAGAAAGAGGGGAGCCGAAGGAGCTTTCTCGGAGCCGATGGAAATCCTCGGCGTATCCGGAAACAGTGGTCGGCATGTCGCCAGCCGGTTCATAGGTCTCCAGCTCCTTCCGGTAGGCATCGAGCGCATTCGCAACCTCACCGGGCCAGTTCTTCGGGTTTTTGCTCTTGCAATGGATGGTTCTCTTGGGTGTCTTTAGGTATCTGACTCGTTTTCCGTTCTTGCCGGATTCGGGGTCGCGACCGAGAGAGAAGTAGATGCGGAAGGAACCGGGTTTTCCCTTGATCGGTTCGGAAGTGCCTTTGGCTGTGGGTTTGATTCTGGTTTCCATGGGTCTCCAGGGGTGGTGCGTTGGGT